>NZ_JBNFOC010000002.1:0-455048 GCF_057364585.1 Microbacterium sp. CFSPD4_SD4 | reverse complement strand
CACAGCGGGCGCGCTGTTCCGAGCGCGACCGCGCCGAGCCCGGCCATGAGCGCGCGGCGGCCGGTGGACCGCACCGCCGCGCCGGCACCCGCGGTGTCCGCCGCGGGCCCCGTCCCCTGATCCGTGATGGTCATCATCGTCCTCCTCGTCCGGCGGTCGTCGCGGGGACCGCGCCCGTCTGCCCGCCGTGGGTCTGCCAGAGCGCCGCGGCCTCCGCACGCCGTCGGCGCTCGAGGACCGGGTCGGCGACGGGGATCGCCGCCATGAGCCCGCGCGTGTACTCGTGCTGCGGATTCGCGAAGAGCGCGTCGCGCGCGCCGATCTCGACGATGCGGCCCTGCTGCATCACGGCGACCGTCGAGGACATGTACCGGATCACCGCCAGGTCGTGGCTGATGAAGAGGTAGGTGAGGCCGAGCTCGGCCTGCAGCTCCCGGAGCAGATTGAGCACCTGCGCCTGGATCGACACGTCGAGCGCCGACACCGATTCGTCGAGCACGAGGAAGTCCGGCTCCAGCACGAGCGACCGGGCGATGGAGACGCGCTGGCACTGTCCGCCGGACATCGAGCGCGGCAGCCGGTGCGCGAACTCCTCGTCCAGGCGCACGCGGTGCATGGTCTCGCGCACCTTCTCGGCGCGGGAGGCCCGGGTGCCGATGCCGTGAGCGCGCAGCGGCGCCTCGATGATCTGCGCGACGGTCTGCCGCCGGTTCAGCGCCGAGAACGGGTCCTGGAACACCATCTGCATGCGCTTGCGCAGCCGCCGCAGCTCCTCGCCGCGGAGGTCGTGCGGACGCTGCCCGTCGAAGACGACCGTCCCGCCGTCGATGCCGCCGAGCGCGAGCACGGCTTTCGACACGGTCGACTTGCCGGAGCCCGACTCGCCGACGAGCCCGACCGTCTCGCCGCGCCGGATCTGGAACGACACGTCGTCGACCGCGGTCACCCGGCGTCCGGAGCCGAGCGTGAACACCTTCGACACGCCCTGCACGTCCACCAGCACGTCGCCGGACTCCCGCGCCCGGTCCACCGCGCTGATCGACCCGGCCTCGGCGAGCGGCTCCGTCCCGCGTTCGAGCACCTCCGAGGGGGTGCGGATGGGCTGCTGCACGTCCACCGTGAGGTCGACGACCGCGCCGAGGAGCGCCTGCGTGTACGGGTGCTCCGGGGCCGCGTAGATGCGGTCGACCGGGCCCTCCTCGACCACGCGCCCGTGCCGCATCACGTGGATGCGCTCACAGAACCCGGCGGCGACGCCGAGGTCGTGCGTGATGAGCACGACCGCGGTCCCGTGGTCCTCCGCGAGCCGGTCGAGGAGGTCGATGATCCGGGACTGCGTCGTGACGTCGAGGGCTGTGGTCGGCTCGTCCGCGATGAGCACGGCGGGTCGGGACGACATGGCCATCGCGATCATGACGCGCTGCCGCATCCCGCCGGAGAACTCGTGCGGGTACTGGCCGAGACGCTCCTCGGGCAGCGGCACCCCGACCTCGGTCAGCAGCTCGACGGCCCTGGCGCGGGCGGCCGCCGCCGACACCCGGTCGTGCAGCCGGATCGCCTCGACGAGCTGGTGCCCGATCGTGCGGACCGGGTTCAGCGACGACATCGGGTCCTGGTAGACCATCGCGATCTCGCCGCCGCGCACGCGGGTCATCTCCCGCGGGCTCAGCGTGAGCAGTTCGCGGTCGCGCAGCCGGATGCTGCCGCCGAGGGTCGCCCCGTCATTCAGCCGCATGATCGACAGCGCCGTGAGCGACTTGCCGGAGCCGGATTCGCCGACGAGGCCGATGCGCTCACCGGGCCGCACCGCGAACGTGATGCCCTGGACGGGCATGACGTCCCCATAGGAGACGGTGAGGTCCTGCACCTGCAGGACGGGCGTGAGGTCGGTCATCGTCCCTTCCCCTTCCGATCGCCACCGAACTGGTCGGCGAGCACGTTGAGCAGCCAGATGGTGACGAAGATGAACAGGGCGGGGAACAGCACGTACCCGATGGACTGGTACATCTTCTGGTAGCCCTGCTGCACGAGCGTGCCCCAGGTGGCCTCGGGCGGGGCGATGCCGAGCCCGACGAAGCTCATCGACGCCTCCAGGAGGATCGCGTTGGCGGCGTTGATGGCCGCCTGCACGACGATCGGCCCCTTGGCGTTCGGGAGCACCTCGGCGAAGAGCAGCCGGCGCCGGGTCGAGCCGAACGCCACCGCAGCCGTGAAGTAGTCCTCCTGCAGTTCGCTGAGCACCGACGACCGCACGAGCCGCGCGGTGGTCGGGGTTAGGAGCACCCCGATGATGACGGCGAGCTTGACGGGGTCGGCGCCGAACGCGGAGATGAAGACGAGCGCGAAGAGGATCTGCGGGATCGCCATGACCGTGTCGGCGAGACGCATGAGGATCTCATCGACCCAGCCGCGTCCGAACGCCGCCGCCATACCCCAGGCGATGCCGAGGAGCATGGCCACGAGCGTCGCGCCCCCGGCGATGAACACGGTGAGCTGGCCGCCGTAGAGCACGCGGCTGAAGAGGTCGCGGCCCAGCTCGTCGGTCCCGAAGAGGTGCGCCGCCGAGGGACCGGCGAACCGGTCGGACGACTGCGCCGCGGGGTCGTACGGGGCCAGGAGCGGGGCGAGCACGCAGGCGAGGACGATGATCGCCAGCAGCCCCAGCGGGATCCAGGAGGCGACGGCGACCCGTCGGCGGGGGCGCGCGGAGCGCAGCGCGAGGGTGAGGGTGTCAGCCACGGCTGCTCCTTGCACGAAGACGCGGGTCGAGCACCCCGTAGAGGAGGTCGACGATGAGCGTGGTGAGGATGAACATCGCGGAGATCAGCAGCACGACCGACTGCAGCACCGCGTAGTCCCGCTTGAAGACCGCGTCGATCGCGAGCGAGCCGAGCCCGGGGACGCCGAACACGTACTCCACGATCACCACGCCGCCCAGGGTGTAGCCGACGATCAGGCCGAGCATCGTGAGTCCGGGGATCAGGGCGTTGCGGAGCGCGTGGCCGAGCACGACCCCGCTCGCCGACTGTCCCTTGCCCTTCGCGGTGCGGATGTAGGGGGCGTCCAGCACCTCGACCATCGAGGCCCGGAGGAACCGCATGAGCAGCGGCGCCGCCGCGAAGGCGAGGGTGAGACCGGGGAGGATCATGCGCACGAGGTTCTCGGCGGGGTCCTCCGCGAACGGCGTGTAGCCGCGGGCCGGCAGCACCTTGAGCTGCACGGCGAACACGACGATGAGCACGATGCCGATGAGGAACTGGGGAAGGGCCATGCCCGCGGTCGAGATCGCGGTGAGCACCCGGTCGACCACGCCGAGCGGACGCAGCGAGGCGAACACGGCGGCCGGGGTGGCGATGAGCACGGCCAGGAGCACGCCGATGAGCGTGAGCTCCAGCGTCGCGGGCAGGCGCTGGGCGATGAGCTCCGTCACCGAGTACTGGTTGAAGTAGGACTGACCGAAGTCGCCCGTGAAGACGCCGCCGATCCAGCGCAGGTACTGCTCGATGACGGGGGCGTCGAGGCCGGCCTCCTCCCGGAGCCGGGCGATGGTCTCGGCATCCACGCCCGGCGTCGAGCCGAGGCGGGTGATGACGGGGTCGCCCGGCAGCAGCCGGAGGACGACGAAGACGAGGAGCGAGGTGGCGATCAGCATCGCGATGCTGATCGCCACCCGCCGGAGGACGGAGAGGACCACGTCAGCCCTTCAGCTGCGCGCCCTCGAGGTGCAGCTGTCCGCCGCCCTCGACCCACACGCCGTCGACCGCCGTGCTGGTGGCGGTGACGACCGTCGACTGCAGGGGCACGATGAGCGGCACCTGCTCGTTGATGATGGTCTGCACGGTGCCCCACTTCGCGGCCCGCGCGGTCGCGTCCGGCTCGGCCACGGCGTCGGCGAACGCCGTCTGGAAGTCGGGGTCGACCCAGTTGCACTCGCACCGCCCCTCCAGGTAGAAGTTCAGCGAGTAGGCCGGCTCGGGCGGGGTGGACTGGAAGTTCGGCACGATGTACCCGGGGTAGCTCTTGCCCGCGGGGTAGAACGCGTCGACCCAGGTGCCGATGTCGTTGTTGTCGATGGTCAGCGTGATGCCGATCTCCTTCAGGCTCGCCTGCAGGATCTCGCCGCTCGTGTTCCACTCGGGGTACTGCCCGGCCACGCCCCACCAGGTGAGCGTGCTGCCCTCGGTCACCCCGGCCTCGGCGAACAGCTCCTTCGCCTTGTCCAGGTCGTAGGAGTAGTCGGTCAGCTCGCCGCCGAACCAGGGGTTGACCTCGCCGAGCGCGTTGTTCGTCGGGGAGACCGTGCCCTGGCCGTAATAGGCGGCGTCGAGGATGGCCTCGCGGTCGGTCGCGTAGGCGAGGGCCTGCCGGGCGCGCACGTCGTCGAAGGGCGGCGACGTCGTGTCGATCTCCCACGACGGCCACTGGCTCGGGTTCTCGGGCTTCACGAGCGCGATGTCACCGCCCTCCAGCCCCGCCACGTCGCCCTGCGGCACGGACCACAGCACGTCGATGTCCCCGGAACGCAGACCGGTGACCGCGGCGGTGGACTCGGCGGCCTTCACGATGGTGATCTCGTCGAGCGCCGGCGCCTCGCCGAAGTACTCCGGGTTGGGGACGAGGGTGAGGCTGTCGTCCGGCGTGAAGGCGTCCACGACGTACGGACCGGTGCCGATGGGCTCCTTGTCGATGGTGTCGAGCGCGTCGACGTCGATCATCTTCACCCAGACGATGCCCGCGGGGAAGGTCGCGATGGGCTCGGACAGCGTCACCACGACGGTCTTCTCGTCTGGTGCGGTCACGTCGGTGACCATCGAGATCTTGTTCTTCTCCTGCGTCGCCGTGTCCGGGTCGAGGTAGTAGTCGAACGCGGCCACCGCGTCGTCGGCGGTGAAGTCCTCGCCGTTCGAGAACGTCACGCCGTCGCGGAGCGTGAAGGTCCAGGTCTTCTGGTCATCCGACGCCTCCCAGCTCTCGGCGAGATCGCCGACGACCTCGCCGGACTCGTCGGTCTTGGTGAGGCCGTTCCACAGCAGCGGGAACAGCACCTCCTCCCACGCGAACGTGCGGATGGCGGGATTGAGCTGCGGGATGCCCTGCGCGGCGGCGACGGTGAGGGTGCCGCCGTCCTGCGCCTGGCCGTCGGGGGTGGATGAGGTGCTGCAACCAGCGGTGATGAGCGCGGCGGTCAGCAGCATCGCTGCTCCGCCGAGCCGAACACGACGACGCGACATGGGTGCCTCCAAGGTCGGGTGGTGCTTCGGGTAAGGGTGTTGCGCTATAGCATGTAGCAAAAGGCAAACGGCGTCTAGAGCGAACCGGGCCGGCGGGGTCACGTTCTCGTCACGACCGCCGGCCCGAACCGGTCACCGGCGGGCGCTGGACGCTTCGACGGCGAGCGCGGGCGCCGTCGTGAAGTCCGTGCGGCGGCTGAGCACGAAGGCGATCGTCGCTCCGAGCAGCGTGAGCCCCGAGATGAGGAGCAGGCCCCACACCGCCGACCCCGTGGTCTCGCTGATCCAGCCGATCGCGTAGGGTCCCGCGAAGCCGGCGAGGTTGCCGACCGAGTTGATGAAGGCGAGGCCGGCCGCGGCCGCCGTGCCGGTGAGCACCATGGGCGGCAGGCTCCAGAACAGCGGGGTGGTCGAGAAGAGCGCCGACATCCCGACGCACAGCGCGGCGAGCGCGAGCACCGGCGTGCCCTGCGCCGCGACCGCCGCGATGAGCGACAGGGCGGTGATGCTGAGCGTGATGCCGATCTGCAGCGGGATGTTGCCCTGCTTCCGGGCGGCGCGCTCCCACGGCAGCATCACGAGGGCCGCGCACAGGTTCGGCAGCGCCACGAGCCAGCCGGTGGTGGCGTTCGAGAAGTCGCCCATGCTCTTCACGATCGTCGGCAGCCACATCCCCAGCCCGTAGGCACCGAACACGACGCCGAAGAAGAGCACGATGAGCGTCCAGAGGCGGCCGTTGCGGAAGACCTCGCCCAGCCGCAGGCGTCCGTGCCGCCGCTCGGTCGCCTGGGTCTCGGCGGCGAGCGTGTCGGTGATCCAGCGCTGCTCGGCGGGGGTCAGCCAGCGCGCGTCCTGCGGGCGGTCGGGGAGCCAGAAGAACACGACGAACGCGAGCAGGACTGCCGGGATGCCCTGCAGCAGGAAGACGAGCTGCCAGCCGTCCAGGCCCCACAGCCCGTGCAGCTCCAGCATCCAGCCGGACAGCGGCGCGGCGACCGCGTTGGCGATCGGGTTCGAGAGCACGAAGACGGCGAGCACCTGCGTGCGGTACTGCCGCGGGAACCACAGCGTGAGGTAGAGCAGCACGCCGGGGAAGAACCCGGCCTCCGCGATACCGAGGATGAAGCGGGCGATCGCGAACTGGGTCGCGTCCTGCACGAACGCGGTCAGCGCCGCGACGATGCCCCAGGAGATCATGATGCGGGCGATCCACTTGCGGGCGCCGAACTTCTCCAGGAGCAGGTTGCTCGGCACCTCGAACAGCAGGTAGCCGATGAAGAAGATGCCCGCCGCGAAGCCGAAGGCGGCCTCGGTGATCTGGAGGGCGGCCGTCATCTCGAGCTTCGCGAAGCCGGCGTTGTTCCGGTCGATGTAGGCGACGAGGTAGAGCAGGCCGAGGAACGGACCGAGTCTCCAGATCGCCTTCTTCATGGCGGCGGCTCCCACCGCGTCCTCCGCGGCGCGCGCCTGCGCGAGCGTCTCTCTGCCGGACATGACAACTCCTTCGTCATCGGTTTCGGGTTTTGCTATAGCATCTAGCACCGCGCGGCTCCTGTCCAGTCCCCCGCTCATGCCATAGCATCGACCGAGCGAAGGAGCCCCCGCTCGACGAGCACCGGGCCGCGCGAGATCGAGAAGGGCCCCGGATGCGCAGCGTGTCGGATCAGAACATCGCCGAGCAGGTCACGGACGAGCTGCGGGCGGCGATCCACTCCGGAGAGCTCGCCCCCGGCGAGCGGCTCGTGGAGCGCAAGCTCGCCGACCGTCTCGGCGTCAGCCACATCCCCGTGCGCGAGGCCCTGACCCGGCTCGCCGAGGAGCGCCTCATCACCCGCGAGCCCGCCGCGCGCCCGCGTCGCCCAGCTCAGCGCGCAGGACCTGGAGGAGATCTCGAGCCTGCGGATCGTGCTGGAGCAGTTCATGGCGATCCGGGTGCAGGAGCGGTGGAACGACGAGTCGGCGGCCCGGCTGGAAGCGATCATCCAGGCCATGGCGGCGGCGGCTCCGGGCGATGTGGCCGAGGTCCTGCGCCAGGACCGCCTCTTCCACGAGACCCTCGCCGACCTCGCCGAGCACCGGTTCCTCGACGAGCTCAGCGCCCAGCTGCGTGGCCGGATCGCCGGGTTCATCCAGGCGGCCAACTCCGCCCTCGACCCCGCCGAGCAGGAGGAGCACGTGCGCAGCCACCAGCAGATCGTCGACGCCATCGCGACCGGCGATCCGGAGCAGGCGCGCGCCGTGATCGCCGAGCACGTGACCAGGGCCGTCCGCCGCATCACGCCGTCGGCCGAATGAGCGCCGTGGCCGCGCGCACCATCGTCCTGACCGGAGCCTCGGACGGGATCGGCGCCGCCGCCGCCCGCCAGCTCGCCGGATCCCCGCACCGCCTGCTCCTCGTGGGCCGTTCGCCCGACAAGATGCGGGCCGTGGCGGAGGACACCGGCGCGGAGTGGTTCACCGCCGACTTCGCGCGCCTCGACGACGTGCGCGCGCTCGCCGCCCAGCTCGCGGACGCCGTGGGTGCAGCGGGCATCGACGTGCTGGCCAACAACGCCGGCGGCATCTTCGGCGACCGCACCCCCACGGTCGACGGGCACGAGAAGACGATGCAGGTGAACCACCTCGCCCCGTTCCTGCTGACGAACCTCCTGCTCCCGCAGCTGCTCGCCGCCCGCGGCGCGGTCGTGAACACCTCCAGCGTCGCCCATCGTTTCTTCGGGCATCTCGACGTCGACGATCTCGACAACACCCGCCGGTACTCCCCGAACAAGGCCTACGGCGACGCCAAGCTCGCCAACGTCCTGATGGCGAAGAGCCTGCACGAGAAGTTCCATGCGCAGGGTCTCGACGCGGTGGCCTTCCACCCCGGCACCGTGGCGACGAACTTCGCCGCCGAATCGTCGAGCATCATGCGCCTCGTCTACCGCACCCCGCTGCGCCGCCTCGTCCTCATCGGCAGCGACCGCGGCGGCGCGACGCTGCGCTGGTTCCTCGAGGGAACGCCGGGCGAGACCTGGGTCTCCGGCGGCTACTACGACGAGCGCGTCCTCAGCACCCGCGTGAACCCGCAGGTGCACGACCCCGCTCTCGCCGAGGCCCTCTGGCGGCGCAGCGCCGCGCTCGTCGGCGTGGCCGGGTACTGAGCGCCGTCTACGCTGGGGCGATGGCGCGCCTCGATTGGACCCAGCTCCCTCCCGCTCTCCGAGCCCGGATCGAGGAGTTCGCCGGTTCCCCGGTGGCCCGGGCGCAGTCGCAGGACGGCGGCTTCTCCGCGGGACTGGCCTCACGGCTGACCTTCGCCGACGGACGGCGGCTGTTCGTCAAGGCGGTGCAGGAGTCCGCGGAAGGCACGTTCGCGCTCTACGTGCGGGAGGCCGAGGTGCTCGGCGCGATTCCCCGCTCCCTCCCCGCCGCGCACCTCGTCGACGCCTTCACCGCGGACGGGTGGGCGGTGCTTCTCATCGAAGACGTCGAGGGTCGTCATCCGGAACGCTCGGCCACCGCGCCCGACACCGCGCACATCCTGGATGCGATCGCCGCCCTGGCCACCGCCGAGGCGCCGCGCACGCTTCCCCGCCTCGCCGACGAGCTGCACGACGACTCCGGATCCTGGCGGCGGCTCGAGGAGGCCGGGCTCCTGGAGACGACCACGCCGTGGTGCGCGCAGAACGTCGACCTCCTCCGCACGGCGGCGGAACGCGTGGGCACCGCGGTCGCGGGCGACCGGCTCCTGCACGCCGATCTCCGGGCCGACAACATCCTCATCGAGGACTCCAGCCGCGCACGGCTGCTCGACTGGCCGTGGGCGGCCCGCGGCGCGGGGTGGGAGGACGCCCTCCTGTACCTGCTCGATCTCCGCGTGGAGGACGCCGCGGCCGAGGTCCGTCCCCTGCTCGATCACCCCGTCTTCGCCGGGTCGACCACGGAGGACCACATCGCCCTCCTGTCCGCCGCGGGCGGCGCCTGGTTCGAGAAGTGCCGTCTTCCCGCGCCGGACGGGATGACGACCCTCCGCGACTTCCAGCGCCGGGAAGCGGTCATCGCCACCGACTGGATCGCCGAGCTCGTCCGCTGATCGCCCCCGAGGCGGGGGCGTCCGCCGTCATCCCTCGGGCTGCGCGCCCGACTCGCCCGCGTGGACGCGTTCGCCCTGTCGGCCGAACAGGCTGAGCACCTCGGCGGGCTCCCCGTCCGCGCTCCCGAACCAGTGCGGCACGTGCGTGTCGAACTCGGCGACCTCTCCGGCTGCCATGCGCAGATCGCGCGTGCCGAGGATCAACCGCATGGTGCCGCTGAGCACGTAGAGCCATTCGCGCCCCTCGTGCGCCCGGGGACGCGGAGTCACCTGGCTCCCCGGGATGAGGATCTTCCAGGCCTGGACCGGACCGGCGTGCGGGGTCAGCGGCACGACGATCCGGCCGCGCCGTCGCCGACCTCACGAACATCGGCATCCTCGCCGCCTTCGTCGTCGTCTGCATCGCCGTGATCGTGTTCCGCTACACCAAGCCGGATGCGCCCCGGACGTTCCGGCTGCCGTTCATGCCCGTGGTCCCGATCGTCGGCGTGGGCTTCTCGCTCTTCCTCATCTCGCAGCTCCACCCCGAGACGTGGCTCCGGTTCGGGGTCTGGCTCGTGATCGGACTCGTCGTGTACTTCGCATACAGCCGTCGGCACTCGCTCCTGAACCCGGACAGCCCCCGGCACCGCCCGGGCACGACTTCGGAGACCCCCGGCGACACGCCGTAGACGGGGCCGAGGAGGCGGCGGGTCGCGCCGCAGCTCCGAAGTCGTGCCCGGCGGGATCAGCCGACGACGAGGTTGGCGGTGTCGACGACGCGGTCGCCCTCGGCGGGGAACGCCGTACGGGTGACGCCGGCCTCCACGTTGCCGGTGTGCAGCAGCGTCGACCCGGCCCCGAACGCGTCGTCGCGGAGCTCCAGGGCGCCGCCCTCGAACCGGTTGCCGACCGCGCGGTAGTGGGTCGCTCCGCTCGTCACGGCGACGTGCGTGGTCGCCCCCTCGGCGCGGAACGTGCTGTCGGAGAGGGTCAGGTGCAGCTCGCCCGCACCCGACCGCGACACCGTCGTCCCGCCCTTCGCCGACACCTCGGATCCCGCGATCTCGACGACCTGACGGTCCTTTCCGGCGGCCGCGATGCGGGCGTTGCGGAGCGTGGAGCCTTCGACGCGCAGCTTCGCCGTCGCCGAGGCGATGGGGGCGGCATCGTCGGCGCCGGAGAGGGTCGAGCCGCGGAAGGTGACCGCACCCGGACCGTTGATCTTCATGCCACCGACGCGGTCAAGCACCGTGTCGACGAAGGTCACCGGCGTCGTCACCGTCGCGTTGGTGAGCTCGCCGGGAGCGACGAACGTGAAGTGCGAGTCGGCGATCACGGTCGGCCGGGCGGAGTTGTCGGAGGCCTGGGTGATGATGAGCGTGTCCGAGGCGGTGCAGCCGCGCAGCTGCGCGCCGTCCGCGTTGATCCACAGCATCCCGGAGCCCGCGAGCGAGGGCTTGCCGATCACCTGCACGTCCTCCAGCGTCAGGTCGGTGATGCGCACGCGCGCGACGAACCACGAGCACACGTGCTTGCGGACGGTGATGCGCTTGGCCGCCGAGCCCCACGCCGCCCCGGAGTTCGCGAAGGTCATGAGACCGGAGTTGCCCGTGTAGGTGAGGTCGTGCTCGTACTGGCCGTGCGTGACGAAGGGACCCTGGTCGTCGCCGTCGCCGTGGCAGTTCTCCACGAGGCAGTAGGCGCTCGCGGTGAAGTCGTTGAGGTGCCGGGCGTTGGCGGTGTGGCAGTTGGCGACATACCCGTACAGGCAGTAGATCTGCTGCGTCAGGTAGCCGGCTCCACCCCACGTGACGGAGGTCGGGTTCTTCAGCGTGCAGCTCTCCGTGGTGAAGTACGTGTTCCACCGGCGCTGGATCAGCGGCCAGAAGGTCGCCGTGCCGTCGATGTGGTCCACGTCGCAGCGCACCGCGTACTCGAAGGCCAGCGGGTGCGACCCCGTGTACTCGTCCGTCCCCTTGCCGAGGAACTTCAAGTTCGACACCGTCACGTCCTGCACCGGCTTCACGTGCCGCCAGGTCATCGTGCGGTCCTTGCCGAGCGGCCAGCCGTTCTTGTAGTTCACGCGGATGTGCCGACCGTCGACGATCTGGGTCACCTGGACCAGCCGCTGCAGCTCGCGCTCCCAGCGACCAGACAGCGCGTTGACCTCGGCGGCGTACCACTCCCCGACCGCGAAGAACGACGAGTCGGCGACGGGGAAGATGTCGGCGAGGTCGGGCACGTCCTCGCCGAGCTTCGTCTCCTGCACCGCGTCGGTCACCTCGCCGCGGAAGAACATGACGGCCGCGAAGGGGTCGTCCTTCCCGGCGTTCTCGATGCCCTCGGTCGTCATCAGGTGATTCCCGAAGTCGAACGCGATGTTGGACCGGGAGAACTTATGGCGGCGGACGAAGTTGAGGTCGGTGTGCGCCTCCACGCGCCGCACCCGGGCGTCGCCCACCATCGCGTCGAGCGCGTCGTCCGCGGGCGCGGAGGCGTCCATGATGCCGAACTTCCGAAAGTCGACCGTGCCGTCGTGCACGAGCACCCAGGCGCCGCCCTTCGGCCCCGCGAGCACCGTGCCGCCGTTGGCCGCGGGGGCGTCCTTCTTCACGAAGCGGTACAGCCCGTCACCGCCGTCGCCGGGGGCCGCGTAGCCGCTCGTGCGCACGAGGTCGCCGTCCTTGCCCTTGCGCGTCGCGAGGGCGGTGGCGACGCCTCCGTGCGCGACGTTCTTCGAGCCCGACGACTCCTGCGGCACGACGGGTCCGGCGGCCTGGGCGGCGGCGGGGGCGCCGATCGCGGCGACCCCGCCCAGGGCGGCGGCGCCGAAACCGGCGAGCAGCATCCGTCGACTGCGCATCGCCGCGGTCTCGGTGGTGGTGTCCAGCTGGGTCATGCTCATCCTCCTTGCGGCGTCCTCGCCGCGGTCAGGCGTCCGGCCCTCGGCCGGATCGCGGTCACCGATCAGTCCCCGATCCCCAGCGCTCTCCGAGCGGATGCTCAGAAGTAGTCGCCCGCCGTGAAGTGGCGGATGCCGTCCACCCGGGCCTCGCGGCGCAGCGGGCGGATCATCCCGGTGCGGTCGTCCTGCCGCACGGCCGCCGGAGCGAATGGGCGGACAGCGCGCTCCTCCGCCGCCAGCGCGGGGACGGCCAGCTCGCAGGTGCGGACGCCCGCCGCGGCCCAGTCCGCGGCCACGGCCTCCAGCACCGCGTGACGCACCCCGGCCGGATCGGCCGCAGTGGGATCGGTCGCGCTCTCGTGCAGCAGCCCGACGCCGTCGCGCACCTCCGCCACCGCGTAGCCGACCGTCGCGTCCGCCTCGGCGAGCCGGTACAGCGTCGCGCCCCGCAGTCGCACCTCCGCCATCGTCCAGTCGCGGTCGCCGCGCACCGGGGCGAGCACGACCACACCGGTGCGGGAGCGCTCGTAGACCTCGCGCAGCGGGCCGAGGACGCCGAGTCCCACGGACTTGCGCACGACCGAGGCGAGCTCCACGGCCGTCGCCGACGCCGCCCACGGTCCGGCCATCGTGCGGGGCATCGAGAAGGTCGTGAAGCCGCTCGACCGGTACACCTCGGGGGTTCCGGTGAACAGCAGGGCCCAGTCGGCGTCACCCGCCGCGTCCAGGGTGGCGGCCACGAGCCGGCGGGCCAGTCCCCGGCCCCGAGCCCGCTCGGCGACCGCGACGCTGCCGATCGCGTGCACCCGCGCCACCGCGCCGTCCGACTCCCGCAGGCTCTTCGGCAGTCCGTAGATCGACCCGCACACGCCCTCGTCGTCCTCCGCGACGAGCGTGTGGCTCAGCCGCTCGTCGTCCACGAGCCACTGGTCCGGCGCGAGGGGCGGCGTGAAGGCGGCCGCCCACAGTGCCGCGAGAGCGGGCTGGTCCTCCGCCCGCGCCGACCGCACGACCACGGCGCTCATGCCATCGAGGAGAGCTGGGCGCGGTCGACGGCGTGCCCGAGGGGCTGCCCCGCGGCGAAGGCGTCGAGCTCGTCGGCGACGATCCGCCCCTGCCGCAGCCGGCCCTCCCTGGTCCCGGCCGCGCGGTGCGGGGTGAGCAGTACGCGCGGCGCCGAACGGAAGGGACTCTCCGCGGACAGCGGCTCCTCGTCGAACACGTCGATCGCGGCACTCAACCGGCCACGACGCAGTTCGGCGAGCAGGGCGGCCTCGTCGACCAGCCAGGACCGCGCCGTGTTGACCAGGCCCGCCCCGTCCGGCATCAGCGCGAGTTCGCGTGCACCGATCAAGTGATGCGTCTCCGGCAGGGTCGGGGCGTGCACCGCGACGATCTGCGCACGGCGGAGCGCGTCGTCGAGCGCCACGGGCTCCGCCCCGAGGGACGATGCCTCGGCCGCGTCGAGCGTGGGATCGACGAGCAGCGGCTCGGCGCCCAGGGCACGGAGCAGGTCGAGGTACGCCCGCCCGGTCCGGGAGGCGCCGATGACCGCGATGGGGGCGCCGAGGATCTCGTGCTGCACCCCGACGGCCTCCGCGTCCCACCATCCGTCGCCGGCGCGCAGCGCGTCGTGCATCTCCGGCACCCGGTGCAGCAGGGCGAGCGTGAAGGTCAGCGACACCTCCGCCACCGACCGGGCCATCCCCGCCCCGGCCTGCGTCACCCGCACGCCGCGGTCGAACAGCGCGTCGGTCGCGAACGGCTTGATCGTGGCACCCGTGTGCGCGATGAGCTCCAGCTTCGGGAGCGTGGCGAGCACCGCGTGGTCGAAAGGACCCACGCCCCAGCTCGTCACCACGACGCGCGCCTCGTCGAGCACCGCATCCGCGAGCCGGTCCACCCGCACGAACGTCCCGCCGAGCCGCGCCGCGACGGCCTCCAGACGCGCCGCATCGTCGGGCGAGAAGAACTCGGCGAACAGCTCCGCGGAGACGACCGCGACCACGGTCGGAGCGCTCGTCCCGGCGGTCATCGCAGCCAGGCCTCGAGGTTCTCGGCGATGAACGCGTCGTCGTTGAGCTCCGGGTACGCCTGCCGGACGCGGGCGATCTCCTCCGCCTGTCCCGGGGAGAGGCCCTCGGCCGGGTCGAGGCACCAGGTGCCCTCGAGAAGCCCCTGCTGGCGGAGCATCTCGTGCACCCCGGCGATGACCCCGTGGAAGTCGTTGCCCGGGTCGAACACGGCCTGGTTCACGTCCACCATGTCCGAGGCACGGCGTCCCACCTCGCGATAGGCCTCCGCGTCTCCCGCCAGGGCGCGATGCACCCGCTCCAGCAGCGCGACCGCCGCGTGCGTGCCGACCGCCCACTGACCGAGCAGCCCGCCGACGAACCGGAGGGTGCGCCGCCCGGACGGGGAGTCCACGTGGAACTCGGAGAGCAGGTCGGCGACGATCGCGTCGTCGTTGCCCGTGTACAGCGCGATCTCGTCGGCGCGGCCCGAGGCGGCCACGCCCCGTACGAGCTCCAGCGTGCGATAGCGGTCGAAGGGAGCGGCCTTCACCGCGACGACGGAGGGGATCGCGGCGAACTCCCGCCAGAACTCGCGGTCGAGCACGGGTCCGCCGATCGCGGTCTGCAGGTAGAAGCCGACCAGCGGCAGCACCTCGCCGACGGCGCGGGCGCGGTCGAGCAGGGCACGCTCGTCCGCACCCGCGACGCGGGGACTCACCAGCACGGCGTCGTAGCCGAGGGAGCGGGCGAGCTCCGCCTCGGCGACCGCCTGAGCCGTGTCGCCCGCCACGCCGGCGATACGGACGAGGGTCGCATCGTCGCGGGCGTCCATCTCCTCCGCGGCCAGTGCGAGCACCGGCTCGAAGAGCGCATGCTCCGGGTCGCGGATCTCGAACTGCGTCGTGTGCACGCCGACGGCGAGGCCGCCGGCCCCGGCGTCGAGGTAGTAGCGGGAGAGCGCCCGCTGCCGCCGCTCGTCGAGCGTGCGCGCGGCGGTGAGGGCGAGCGGATGGGCCGGGATCACGGCACCGCGGGCGAGGGTCGCGGCGGCCTCAGGGCGCAGCGACGGCACGGTCGCCGTCCGCGCAGCGGCGTCGGTCATCAGAACTTCCCGTCCCGGACGGCCCACTTGGTGGGCTTGGCGATCATGGGCAGCCCGTCGCGGATCCAGCCGGCCTGCATGCGGATGAGCTCCTCGGCGGAGACGGACGGGTAGCCGAACAGGGCCATGCAGCGGCGGGCGTCGCTGAGCAGCGCGGTCGGCTGCGGCTCGTCGACGATCTCGACCTCCCGCTCGAACAGCTCGCCGAAACGATGGGCGATCGAGGAGACGCTGAGCAGCTCCGGACCGGTGAGGTTGATCACGAAGGGGTCGGTGGAGGCATGCACCAGGCTGCGCAGCACGACCTCGTTCGCGTAGCCCTGCCAGATCACGTTGACGTTCGCGGTGGCGACCGAGACCGGCTCGCCCGCGTGCACGGCGCTGCCGATGTCGGCGAGCACCCCGTAGCGGAGGTCGACGGCGTAGTTCAAACGGATGATCGCGACCTTGGTGCCGCGCTCCTGCGCCCCGAACTCGAACACGCGCTCCCGACCGAGGCAGGACTGCGCGTACTCGCCGATCGGCGCGGGCGTGGTCTCCTCGGCGGCACCGCCCGAGGTGGCAGGGACGAACGGATACACGTTCCCGGTGGAGAGCACCGAGATCGCGCTGTCGCGGTAGCGGCGGGCGATGCGGTCGGGAAGAGCCGCGTTGACCTCCCACGCCCAGGAGGCGTTGGTCGCGGCACCGAACTTCGCGCCCACCATGAACACCACGTTCGGGGCATCGGGGAGACCGGCGAGGTCGTCGTTCTCGATGAGGTCGAACGGCACGACGCGGACCCCCGCGGCCTCCAGGCGCTCGCGGATGGCGGCGTCGCCGAAGCGGGAGACCGCGTACACGGCGTCGTCCGTGCGGCCGACGGCGTCCAGGCCGCGCCGGGCGAGCATCGCCAGGGTCGGTCCCATCTTGCCGCCGGCGCCGAGGATCACGAGGTCTCCGGAACCCTGGGAGAGGTCGGCCACGAGCCCGTCGCTCGGGGTGGCCAGCGCCTCCTCGAGCTCGGCCTCGGAGGCGAATGCGTACTGCGTCATTGTCGTGCGATTCCCTTCTTCTCAGCCCTTGATCCCGGTGCCGGTGACGCCCTCCTGCACGTACCGCTGAGCGATGAGGTACGCGAGGAAGATCGGCAGCAGCGCCACGACGGAGCCGGCGAGCATGGTGCTGAGCGGCACATCCTGCTGCTGCAGCGACGAGATGCCCACGGTGAGGGTGAACATCGAGTTGGACTTGGCGATGATGAGCGGCCAGAGGAAGTCGTTCCAGTGCCAGAGGAAGACGAAGATCCCGAGCGTCGCGAGGATCGGCTTGCACAGCGGCAGCACGATCCGCAGGAAGATGCGGAACTCGCCGGCCCCGTCGATGCGGGCGGCCTCGAAGAGCTCGTCGGGGAGGCCCTGGATGAACTGGCGCATGAGGAAGACCGCCTGCGCGTTCGCGAGCGTCGGCAGGATGAGGCCCCAGTAGGTGTCGATGCCGCCGAGGTTCGCCATGAGGATGAACGTCGGGATCAGCGTCACGTGGAACGGCACCATGACCATCGCCAGGAACGACCAGAACATGACCTCCTTGCCGCGGAAGCGCTTCTTGGCGAAGGCGTATCCGGCGAGCGCGGAGAGGAACAGCACCGCCACGACCGACACGAGCGAGTAGACGAGCGTGTTGAACAGCCAGACGAGGATGTTCTGCCCGGCGAGCACCTGCTCGTACGCCTCGAACGAGATGTCGTTCCAGGGGAGCAGCGAGCCGGGGAGCTCGACGAGCATGCCCGGCTTCAGGCTCAGCACGACCATGGCGTAGAAGGGGAAGAAGCTGAGGATGCCGGCGATGCTCAGCCAGATCCAGCGGACGGCGATGCCCCAGCCGGTCGGCTCGAGCGCGCGGAACGAACGGCGCTTCCGCGCGGCGGGACGGGTCGCGGGCGCCGTCGTCTGCGTCGGCGGCTGCAGGAGGGCGGTCATTTCTGCTTTCCGATCACGAGGCGCTGGATGAGGGCGACCACGAGGGTCATGAGGAACAGGGCCACGCCCACCGCGGCCGCGTAGCCGTAGTCGAAGTAGCGGAAGCCCTGGTCGTAGAGCATGTAGACGAGGGAGTAGCTGGCATTCGCCGGCCCGCCCTGGGTCATCACGTAGATGACGTCGAAGACCTGGAAGGCGGCCGTGGTCTCGATCACCGCGAGGAAGAAGAAGGTCGGGCGCAGGTGCGGGAGGATGATCCACCGGAAGCGCTGCCAGGCGTTCGCGCCGTCGACCAGCGCCGCCTCCTCCAGCTCGCGCGGCACGTCCTGCAGGGCGGCGATGAGGATCATCATCCCGTAGCCGAACCGGGACCAGACGCCCACGACGACGATCGCCGGGATCACGAGCACGGTGCTGCCGAGCCAGGAGCCGCCGAGGCCGAGTGGGGTCATCAGCGCGGACCAGGGACCGTTGGCGGAGAAGATCCAGACGAAGATCGAGCCGGCCAGCACGAGCGAGGTGATGACGGGGAGGAAGAAGATCGAGCGGAAGAACCGGGCGCCGCGGAAGGCGCGGCGCACGCCGAGGGCCATGATCGTCGACAGCACGAGCGCGATCGGCACCGCGAAGACCGTGTAGATGAGGGTGGTCCCCAGCGCCCGCCAGAACAGCGGGTCGGCGACGAGGCGCTGGAAGTGGTCGAGGCCGCGCCAGGCGATCTCGCCGGAGATGTCGTAGTCGAAGAAGCTCAGCGCCACACCCGCGATGCTCGGGCCGAAGCGGAAGGCGATGAACAGCAGGAAGGCGGGGAGCACGAACAGGAACGCGACGCGCGCTTCCCGTCGGGCGAGCACCCGGGCGACCCGTCCTGCGGGCTTCGGCGCCGTGGTGGCCGTCGTCATTGTCGATTCCTCACGTGGGGGGCGGGAGAGAGGGGGCGTGCGGCGGGTACCCGCACGCCCCCGGGTGTCACTTCTGCAGCAGCGGGGCTGCGGCGGCCGCGGCGTCCTTCAGGGCGTCGGCCGGGGACTTCTGGCCGAGCAGGGCGGCCTGGATCTCCGGCGAGAGCACGCCCATGAGCGCACGGGAGCTGGCGTCGAGCTCGCCCACCGTGGTGTCGGGGACGTACTTCTCGACCTCACCGAGGAGCGGGTCGTCGGCGTACAGCGGCTCGGTGGTGCTGAGCGCGGAGAAGTAGCCGGCGGCCTTGAGGTACGGCTCGACGACGTCGGCGCCGGTCGCGAACTCGGCGAACGCGGCTGCGGCCTCGGGGGCCTTCGAGCCCTTGAGCACGGACAGGGAGCCGACGGTGCCGTAGGCCACGGACTCCTTGTCGGTCAGCGGCGCGAGGACCTTGACGTTCTCCTCGCCCCAGAACGGCGCGACCTCGGTCACGGCGTTGTTCCAGGTGCAGGCGACCTTGCCCTGGGCGATGGCGGTCTGCTCCAGCGGGACGTTGGTGGTGAGGGCCTCCGGGTCGAGCGCGCCCTCCTCGGCCAGGTCGGTCAGGAAGGTGAGCGCCTCCTCGCCGGCCTTGCTGTCGAAGCCGACCTCGCCGTCCTCGGTGTAGACCTCGCCGCCGGCCTGCCAGAGCAGCGGGTAGTAGGTGAGGTTGAGGGTGTTCTCGGCCGACGCCGGGTAGTTGAGGGCGTACATGCCCTTGTCGATGAACGCCGGAGCCATCTCGGCGATGTCGTCCCACGTCTCCGGGTACTCGGTCACCCCGGCCGCCTCGAACGCGGCTGCGTTGCAGATGAGCGGCTGCGCGCTGGTGAGGATCGGGGCGCCGAGGATGTCGCCGCCGAGCGTGACCGACTCCTTGACGTTGGGGAGCAGGTCGCCCTGGCGCTCCTCGCTGAGCAGGTCGTTCAGCGGGGCGATCGACTTCTGGTACGCCGCGAGCTGGTCGGGGATGAGGTAGACGACGTCCGGTCCCTTGCCGGCGGCGATCGCCGTCTGCAGGGCCTCGTCACGGTTCGCCCACGGGAAGATCTCGTACTTCACGTTGACGTTCTCGTTCTCCTTCTCGAACGCCTCGATGGTCGAGTCCCAGAAGTCCTTGTGCACCGCCTCGTCGGCGATGACGGGGTAGAGCCAGACCGTGATGTCCTGCTCGCCCTCTGCGGTGTTGCCTCCGCCGGCCGAACATCCGGCCAACAGGGTGGCGGCCGCGACTCCCGCGACGACGCCGGTGATCTTGCTGACGCGCATGGTGCTCCTTTGCGTAAACCGTGCTGAGTACGGTTCATTATGACATTGGCTTTGGATAATTCGTCAAGCACAAGTTCTCAGAGCCTTGTTTCGGCCGTGTTTCTCGGCCGTGAACAACAATCCCCGATCTGAGAATCGGGTGTGCTAATTTGATCGCACCAACGGCGGAGACGAAGGAGGGACCCGATGGGCGCGACCAGTCCGCTCTCGATCGTGGCGCGGTCCGCACTCCGGCTGCGCGACGCCGGACCGGCGACGGTCAGCGACCTCTCCCGGTCACTCGAGGTCTCCCGCACCTCCGTCGAGAACGCCGTGGCGGTGCTCTCCGACTCCGGCCTCCTCGTCGACGCCCCGGCGCAGGTCGGCGGAGGTGCCGGTCGGCCCGCCCGCCGCTACTCGTTCCACACCGCCGCCGGCGTGGTGGTGGGCGTCGACATCGGCGTCGCGAGCGTGCGCGTCGTCGTCGCGGATCTCGCGGGCGTGGTCATCGCTCAGCGCACCTTCCCCGGCGTCGCCGAGCAGCCCGACGGCCCGGCCAAGCTCGCCGCCGTGATCGACGACGTGCGACGCACGCTCGCCCGGCTCTCGCTGCCGCGCACCGGTCTGCGGGCGATCGGCGTCTCCCTGCCCGGCATCGTCGACGACGACGGACGGGTCACCACCTCGGTCGTCATCCCGGAGTGGTCCGGCATCGACATCGGCTCGCAGCTGCGCCAGGCGTTCGGCTGCCCCGTGGCGGTCGACAACGGTGTGCGGCTCGCGGCCGTCGCGGAGCATCACCTCGGCGTCGCGCAGCTCGTCGATGACGTGATCTATCTCTCGGTCGGCAATCGCATCGCCATGGGCCTCATCCTCGGCGGCCGCCCCCGGCGCGGCATCCACAACGCGGCGGGAGACATCGGCCGCCTCGCCTTCCGGGGGCTGAACACCGAGACCGGGCAGATCTCGTGGCGCACCGCCCCGACCGCCGCCGAGGTGTTCGCCCTGGCGCGCAGCGGAGAGCGGGCCGCCCGGGAGGAGCTCGACGGCTTCATCGACGAACTCGCCCATGGGATCGCGACGCTGATCATGACGGTCGATCCGGCCATGGTCGTCATCGGCGGCGGACTCTCGGCCGCGCACGAGCAGCTGCTCGACCCCCTGCGCGCCGCTCTGCCCGGCCACCTCGGGCTGCCGTTCCAGGTGCCCGTCGCGGAGGCGCGGCTGGGAGCGGAAGCCGCCGCCCACGGCGCCGTCGTGCATGCGTTCCAGCGGCATCCGGGCGACATCTACGGCATCGAGGACATGCCCGCCCCACCGATCACCCCCCTGCCGCACGACCCCGCGGCCGGCGACGACCCCGAGGAGAAGCAGTGAGCACGTTGAAGGTCGGACTCATCGGCGCGGGCGGGATCTCCCGCGTGCACGCCGACGCCTGGAGGGCGCTCGGCGTGCAGGGCTTCGTCACCTCGAAGGAGGGCGCGGAGGAGATCGCCGCCGAGTACGGCTTCGAGGTCGTGGCCGACGTCGACGCGCTCCTGGAGCAGGTCGACGTCGTCGACATCGTCACGCCGAGCAGCACCCACGCCGACTTCGCCCTTCGGGCCATCGCCCGCGGGGTCGACGTGATCTGCGAGAAGCCGCTCGCCGCGACCGCGGATGCCGCCGCCGAGGTGACCGCGGCCGCAGCCGCCGCGGGAGTGCGGCTGTTCCCCGCCCACGTCGTGCGCTACATGGGGGAGTACGGCCGGATCAAGGCCGGGATCGACGCCGGGCAGATCGGCACCCCCGCCGTGCAGCGCTTCCGTCGCCTGGGCGCCGCGCCGCAGGCCCCCTGGTTCTTCTCGGAGCGGGCGGGCGGCGGCGTCATCCGCGACCTCATGATCCACGACATCGATCAGGCGCTGTGGTTCGCCGGCCCGGTCGACAGCGTCTACGCCGTGCAGAACCCGCCGACGGTCGACGACCGCGTGCCCGCCCCGGTCACGGCGCATGTCGTGCTCACCCACCGCAACGGGGTCATCAGCCACGTGCACGCGAGCTGGGTGCAGCCCGGCATGCCGTTCCGCACGAGCGTCGAGGTCGCCGGATCCGAGGGGCGCCTGCGCTACGACAGCGCCGAGGACCACACGCTGAGAACCGACGCCGTGCTCGTCGAGGGCGCGACCGACTACCTGCCGCCGATGTCACCGGAGGAGAGCCCGTACTACGCGGAGATCGCCGACTTCGTGGCCGCCATCGCGGAAGGACGCGACGCCGCCGTCACCCCGGAGGACGGCATCCAGGCGGTCGCGGTCGCCGAGGCCGCCTACGCCTCGATCGCCTCCGGAGCCCCGGTCGCCCTCCCCGCTTCGTCCCCCGCCGTCGCCGTCGCCGAGGAGGCCACCCGATGACCGCTCCCCGTCCGCTGCGGATCGCCGTGCTGTCCTTCGCGCACACGCACGCCCTCAGCTACGTGCACGCGCTGCAGCAGATGCCCGGTGTCGAGCTGATCGCCGCCGACCCCGAAGGCGCCTCCGCCCCGGACGACGCTCCGCGCGGTGCCGCCCTGGCCGCGGAACTCGGGGTGGCCTATGTGGAGACCTACGACGAGGCCTTCGCCTGGGGTCCGGACGCGGTCGTGGTGGCCGCCGAGAACTCCCGTCACCGCGCCCTCGTCGAGCAGGCCGCCGCGGCCGGCGTGCACGTGCTGTGCGAGAAGCCGCTGGCGACGACGGTCGAGGACGCGATCGCGATGCGCGACGCCTGCGACCGGGCGGGCGTGCTGCTCATGGTGGCGTACCCGGTGCGCTTCTCTCCCGCGGTGCGCGATGCCGTCGCCGAGCTGCGCAGCGGACGCCTCGGGACGATCCTCGGAGTCACCGGCATCAACAACGGCAAGCTCCCGCAGGACCGGGCCTGGTTCACCGATCCCGCGCTCGCCGGCGGCGGTGCCCTGGTCGACCACGTCGTGCACTGCGCCGACCTCCTCGACGAGCTCCTGGGCGAGCGGGCGCAGACCGTCCGCGCGGTGTCGAACAGCATCCTGCACGGGGAGCGCGACCTCGCGGTCGAGACCGGGGGCCTCGTGACGATCCAGTACCCGAGCGGCGTGATCGCCACGATCGACTGCTCGTGGAGCTGGCCGCTGAGCTCGCCGACCTGGGGCGGCCTCACCCTCGAGGTCGTGGCCGAGCGCGGGACCGTGACCGTGAGCCCCTTCGCGAAGGGCGTGGCCGGACACGATGCCCACGGCGAGACCTGGACCCCGGTCGGGGCCGACCTCGACGCCCTGCTGCTCGAGGAGTTCGTGCAGGCCGTGCGCGCGGGCCGTCAGCCTCAGCCCGACGCCGGTGTCGGCATCCGCACCGTCGAGATCGTGAAGGCCGCGCAGGAGTCCGCGTCCCGCGCCGGCACCCCCATCCCCCTCTGACCCCCGCCCCGTCCCTCGACCCCCGCACCTCGCGGGATCGAAAACGCTCCCCTTCCGGTCTCCCCCGGCACGTTTCCCGTCCCGCACCGTTCTCCCGCGCCCCGAGTTCCCCCCCTCGCGGGATCGAAAACGCTCCCCCCTCCGCCTCCTCAGGAACGTTTCCCGTCCCGCACGGGACGGTGCGCGCATGCCGGAGTCCCAGCCCCTCCCGTCCCGGAGCGAGCGGGCGGGCATGAAACCGGCGCGACGGGCGTTGCACCGGAGGTCGCAGCGACACGGAGGAGACAACATGCGCATCGACCTCGCCGGGAAGACCGCCCTCGTCACGGGTTCCACCCAGGGCATCGGACTCGCCATCGCCACGACTCTGGCCGACGCGGGAGCACGGGTCGCCGTCAACGGCCGGAACCCCGAGACGGTGTCGTCGGTCGTCGCCGCACTGCAGGAGGAGAATCCGGACCGGAACCTCGTCCCTGCTCCGGGCGACGTCACCACGGAGGACGGCGCCGCCCGCGTGCTCGCCGCCACCGGAGACGTCGACATCCTCGTCAACAACCTCGGCATCTTCGGGGCCACCCCCGCGCTCGACATCTCCGACGACGAGTGGCGCCGGTACTTCGAGGTGAACGTGCTCGCCGCCGTCCGGCTCATCCGCGCGACCCTGCCCGGCATGACGGAGCGCGGCTGGGGTCGGGTGCTCGACATCGCCAGCGACTCCGCGGTCGTGATCCCCGCAGAGATGATCCACTACGGGATGTCGAAGACCGCGCTGCTCGCCGTGTCCCGGGGCTTCGCGAAGGAGGCGGCCGGCACGGGGGTGACCGTGAACTCGGTGCTCGCGGGGCCGACCCACACCGGCGGCGTGGAGGACTTCGTGTACTCGCTCGTGGACCCGGAGCTGCCGTGGGAGGAGGCGCAGCGCGAGTTCATGCACGTGCACCGCCCCCAGTCCCTGCTGCAGCGGCTCATCGAACCGGAGGAGATCGCGAACATGGTCGCGTACCTCGCGTCCCCGCTCGCCTCGGCGACGACGGGTGCCGCCGTCCGGGTCGATGGCGGCTACATCGACGCGATCGTCCCCTGACCTTTCGAATCGCGCACATGGCGGCATCTGCGGCCGGAATGGGGCCATTCGGGCGATTTGAAACGGAGGGGTAAGCTGGCCCCCGGAGAAGCACGGAAAGGCGGTGATGGCGATGTCCGACGATAGTAACGACGCCGCCCTCGCTGCGTCGCGCTTCCCCGCGCACACGCGTTGAGCTCCTGCTCCGCGTGCGCGCCTCTCGCCTCGCAGTCATCGGCGGCGTCTCCCGCCCCCTGACGAATCCGCACGGACCCTCGCATCCGTGCGCCCGCGAGAACGGAGCCGCATCATGGCGCTCATCGACAACGGCGTGTACGTCCACGGACGTCGCGTGGAGACCCCGAAGAACCTGGACGAGACCTACCGGATGCTGGATGCCGCCGGCGGGATCGCGTGGATCGGCCTGTACCGACCGAGTCCGGAAGAGGTCGCTTCCGTCGCCCGCGAGTTCGACCTGCATCCGCTCGCCGTCGAGGACGCGCTCTCGGGGCATCAGCGCTCGAAGGTGGAGCGCTACGGCGACACCCTCTTCGCCGTGCTGCGCCCCGCCCGCTACCGCGACAAGGAGGAGTCGATCGAGTTCGGCGAGCTGCATCTGTTCATCGGCCCCGACTTCGTGGTGACGATCCGCCACGCGGAGTCGCCGAATCTCGCCGCGGTCCGCCGCCGGATGGAGGCGAACCCGGAGCTGCTCGCGATGGGACCGGAGGCGGTCTTCTACGCGATCCTCGACGAGGTCGTGGACGAGTACGAGCCCGTGGTGGCGGGCCTGGAGAACGACATCGACGAGATCGAGGACCAGCTCTTCGGCGACAGCGACGACGACGCCCTCTCCCGCCGCATCTACGAGCTCTCCCGCGAGGTCATCAACTTCCAGCGCGCGGTGCACCCGCTGAGCGGCATGCTGGAATGGCTGCGCCGCGGGTCGGAGAAATACCGCATCGACGAGGAGCTGCAGCGCTCCCTCCGCGACGTGCTCGACCACACGATCCGCGTGAACGAGCGGGTCGACTCGTTCCGCGCGATCCTGGAGAACGCCCTGACGGTGCAGTCGGCGCTGGTCGCCCGGCGGCACTCGGAGGCGGGGCTCGCCCAGAACGACGAGATCAAGAAGATCTCCTCGTGGGCGGCCATCATCTTCGCGCCCACGCTCGTCGGCACGGTCTACGGCATGAACTTCGACGTGATGCCCGAGCTGCACTGGGCGTTCGGCTATCCGATGGCGATCGGGGCGATGGCCGCGTTCGCGGTCGGGCTCTATGGGGTGTTCAAGTACAAGAGGTGGCTCTGACGCGCAGGCGGTCACGGGGAACGCCGGAACGCGGCCGATCTGCGGGCACGGAGCGCGCCCAGGAGCTCCCTCCGGCGTGAAGAACCAGGGCCCACGGCGGGCGAGATGCGCGAGACTGGAAGCATGGCGCTCGATCTCCTCCTGTCCCGCATCGTCGAGAGCGGTCTGCTCGAAGACCCCGTCTCCGAGAACGGTCTCGTCTACGGCCGGGCGAGCCTGGATGCGGCCGGCACCGTCGTGAACGTGAACGTCGACCCCGAGCTGGAGGGCGACGAGACCGGGGAGGACCTGGATCCCGACGAGCTCGTCGCGGCCATCGCGCGCGTGCTCTCGATGAGCGAGAAGCGCTGGCGAGCGATCGTCGAGGAGGTTGCGATTGACATCGAGGACGCGGTGGAGGACGAGCCCGTCGTCGAACAGATCGACCTGCGGGACGACCTCGAGGCCACCTCGATCGTCGTGTTCGCGGATGCCGTGCTGCTCGCGTTCGTCGCCCCCAAGCAGTTCCCGGAGTCGCGCATCCTCGTGCAGCTCGACGAGGAGCTGGAGGTCGACGGCATCGAGGTGCGCGAGCCCGACGGCACCGAGGTCATCGACGTCGACACGCTCGACGAGCTGATGGACCTCATCAGTCGCGCCGACCGGGACTGACGGGCGCGGGGGGCGGGCAGGGTTTCGGTGACGGTGCTCATCAGACCTCCACGGCGACGGATCCGTTGACGACGACGTGGGCCTCCGCGTTGCGGCGTGTCTTGGCCCAGCCGTTCTTGCGCCGGACGATCCGCAGGAAGGCCCGCGCGATGCAGATGTACATGTAGTAGACGTAGAGCCACACACCGAGACCCCACCCCAGTGCCGTCAGCCAGCTCGCCTGGGGTTCGCAGCGGATCTTGTACACGAACCCCCAGACCGCGAACGGGGTGACGGAGAACGCGAACAGCAGCCCGAGGACGCCGACGATGTCGCCGAGGGCGACCTGGAAGAGCTCGGGCTCCCGCACCCACCAGCCGACCTGCGCGCTGAAGAGGATGAGGAAGGACAGGCCGCCGAGCATCTGGAGGAACGGCAGCACGAGGTAGTACACGGTCTCGATGACGCCGGCGTTGTCGACGAACGGCGACTTCACCACCTCGCGGATGTACTTGACGCACTGGATGTTGCCCTGCGCCCACCGGGTGCGTTGCGTGAGCAGACGACGGATCGAGGGCAGCGCCTCCTGGTTCACGTGCGTGTCATAGACGTGCCGTACCTGGTAGCCCGCGAGGACGACATGGACGCCCAGCTCGTAGTCCTCGAGCAGGGCGCCGTGCCACGGTTCGCCGAAGCTGTCGCCGATCGCGTCGAGAACGGAGAGCCGCGTGAACTGTCCGTTGCCGCCCAGCCCCACCGTGCCCGTCTTCGCCCGGAGCGACTGCATGGCGGCGATCGTGGTGCGGAACTCCAGATCCTGCATCCGCAGCAGGAACCGCGCGAAACCGTTGGCGAACCGCCCGCCGTGCGGGTAGGGCTTCGGATCGTCCCGGTTCTTCATCCAGACCGCGATCTGCGCCGCCCCCACGCTCTCGTCGCCGAAGATGTCGTCGGCCGCGCAGATCTCCAGCGCGTTGGGCTCCATCTCGCCGTCCGCATCGATGACGACGATGACGATCTGGTCGTGGTCGGCATCGGCGGGGAGCCATGCGAGCAGTTGATGGTAGGCGGCGTTGAGCGCGTCGCCCTTCCCCGTCCGCGCCTGGGGTCGTCGGCGCTGGACGAGGTGCACGTGCTCGTCGTCCTCGGCCCATCGGCTGACGATCGCCGCCGTGGCATCCTCGCTGTCGTCGTCGATCACCCAGACGTGGGCGCCGGGGAAGTCCCGTCGCGCCCGGGAGACGGTCGTGTCGATCACGGCCTCCTCGTCGCGGCACGGGATGAAGAAGTGCCACTCGAAGTGCGCGGGGTCACCGGGGACGGTGTGCGGATAGCGGAGGTACGAGATGAGGATGAACAGGACGTACGTGACGAAGGCGACCCCCAGCAGCACGGTGAACGCACTCAAGACCGGGAGCATCAGGGTGTCCTCCCCTGCGCGGGGCCGTCTTCCCGTGCGGTGCTCCGGCGCGTCACCGCTATCACCCAGGTGGTCATCGATTCCGGGCCGGTGACGGCGAGGACGCCGGCCGTGGCGAGCGGGGTGGTCAGAGCGTTGCTGTACATCAGGACTCCTCGGGGCGGGGCGAGACGGCGGCGCGGATGTGCGCCGCGATCCGCGCGGTGGCGTGACCGTCGCCGAAGGGCGACGGCAGGGTGGCGAGCCGGGCGAGGGCCGGTCCGATCGCGCCGAGCAGGGCGGACGCGGCGGGCGCCAGCTCCTGCGGGGTCACGAGCCGGGTGAAGGATCCCAGCGCCTCGGGGCGCTCCGTCGAATCCCGGACGACGAAGACGGGACGGCCGATCACGGTCGCCTCCTCCTGGATGCCGCCGGAGTCGGAGACGAGGAGCGCTGCGTGCGCGGCGAGCGCGAGGAAACGCTCGTACGGGAGCGGCTCCTCGGCGATCAGGGCGTCGAGGAGGTGCGTGGCGTCCAACGAGGCGAGCATCGCCCTGGTGCGGGGGTGCACCGGGAAGACGACGGGCCACCCGGAGGCCGCGATCGCGGTGAACGCACGGAGCGTGGCCAGCAGGTTCTCCGGGGTGTCGACGTTCTCCTGGCGATGCAGGGTGGCGAGTACGTAGCCATCGGGGTCAAGCCCGAGCTCGGCGAGCACGTCGGCGTCGGCGGCCCCCGCGCGCTGCGCACGCACCGCCTCCACGACCGGGTTCCCGGTGACGAGGATGCGCTCGTCGTCGATGCCCTCGGCGAGAAGGTTCGCGCGGTTCGCCTCGGTCGCCGCGAACAGATCGTCGGCGATGTGGTCGACCATCACCCGGTTGTGCTCCTCGGGCATCCGGCGGTCGTTCGCCCGCAGCCCCGCCTCGACGTGCCCGAGACGCACGCCCGCCGCGTTCGCGGCGAGCGCGGCGGCGAATGTCGCATTCGTGTCCCCCTGGACCACGACGTACCGCGGTTCGAAGCGCGTGACGGCCTCGGCGATCTGCTCGGCGGCGCGCCCGATCTGGGCCGCCCGGGGGAGACCCCCGACGTGGAGCTGGAGGTCGACGCGCTCGATCCCGCAGGATCGCAGGAACACCCGCGACATGCCCGGGTCGTAGTGCTGCCCGGTGTGGACGACGTACGCGGCGTCGCCCAGTTCGCGGACGAGAGGGGCGAGTTTGATGATCTCGGGACGGGTCCCGAAGACGATCATGACGGAGCCTTTCGGCAGCGGGAGGGACGAAGTGGACGGTGTGGAGTGCATTTGTGGGTACCTCGATCAGCCCCCGGAGGGAGGTCCCCCGTGGCTGACGCGATCAGTGGTTTATCGGTGGGTCGTGCGGCGCGCGGCGACGACGAGGAGCAGAGCCCCACCCGCCAGCAGCGCGTTCGTAGGGGAGGGGGGAGAGCGGCGTGCCGCCGGTCTGCGCGAGACCCGCGGCGGGGCGAGCTCGGACGACGGCCGCCGCGCACGTCCGCTGCGCGTCGTCCGCGCAGGCGTGCGAGATCGTTTCCTCATGGCGATGTGGTTCCAATCTCGATCAGTTCATCCACCGGTTTCCGGAGAGGGCGGACTCCTACAGGACAGCGATGCGCAGGGGTGATTACGCGCGGCGCCGAAATCAATCCACGATCACCACCTCGGCGGTCGCCGCCCCAGAGATCCCGGCGACGGTGGACTGCGCGAAGCTCAGGGTCACCGCGGTCCCTGCGGGGACCGGGTACGCGTCGACCTGGAAGCTCGCCTGCCACCGCTCGTTCGCCGCGCACGTCCCCGCCGCCAGGGTGGCGCCGTAGGCCGACACCGTCAGGTCGGCACCCGGTTCGCACGCCACGGTGACGGAGAGCAGGTCGGTGCGGGAGACCTGTCCTGGCACGGCGATGAGGACCGGCGGGCTCGGCACGGCCGCCTCGGGGACCGGGTCCGGTGCCGGCTCCGAGGGGGGCGCCGCCGGAGCCGGCGGCTCGGATTCGGCCGGAGGCGGCGCGGTCTCGACCGGGGTGGCCTCCGGGGCCGGGGACGCCGAGGGCGATGACGTCGGGGTCGGCACGGTCCACGTCACGATCTGGCTGGCGGCCGGGGCCGCGACCACCGCGGTGCCGCCCACCACCGTGGCGGCGACGGTCGCGGCGAGGGTCGTCGCGGCGACCGCGGCGACGATACCGACGGTGGCCTTCGCCGCGGCCAGACCCGCGACGGGGGCCGCGATCGCGGAGGGCAGCGGAGCCGCGCTCGCGGAGAGCCCTGCGGCGGTGAGCGACTGCCAGATCTGGGTACCGGCCCCCACCGCGATGCCCGCGGGGAACAGGACGGACAGCATGCGCGAGCTGGCGTGGCGCGCCTCCTCGGCCTTGGCTCGGCAGTCGGCGCACTCGTCCAGGTGGGCGTGCACGCGCGCGGTGTCCCGAGGCGCGAGCCGCTGACGCGCATGCGCTCCCAGCTTCCCCATCGTCCACTGGCACTCCCGCGACGCCGGGGGCCGGGCCGCGACGTGCGCCGTGATCCAGGCCTGCCGGAGCCCCTCCCTGGCCCGGAAGGCGAGGACCGCGGCCGCCCGCTCGCTGATGTCGAGGCGCTTGCCGATCTCCTGCATGGAGAGGTGCTCGACCTCGCAGAACCACAGCACGTCCTGCCAGCGCTCCGGCAGGGCGAGGATGGCCTGGGAGACCAGGGACGCGTCGAAATCGGCGTCCGCCGCGGCATCCGTGCTGCTCGGGTCCTCCACCGCCTCGATGTACTCGATGGGAACCTCGCGGCGGGCGCGGCCCCAGCTGATCGCGAGGTTGCGCATGGTGGCGAACAGGTACGGCTTGAACGCGGCCGTCGGCCCCTTCCCCGCCTGGATCGCCTGATAGATGCGCGTGAACGATTCCGCGACGAGGTCGTCGGCGTCGGCCGACCATCGGTAGCTGCGGGCCACGGCAACGGCGGCGGGGGCGTAGCGCTCCCACAGCTCCGCATACGCCTGCTCATCGCCGCCGCGGACGCGGTCCAGCAGGTCGGCGTCGCGTTCCCTCTCGTCGTCTCTGCGTTCGTCACTCATGGCGTTCCCTTCCCCGAGGCATCTGTCGGCGAGGTGACGGACCTCGCCCGTGCGTTCGGACGGGTGGCGAGTGGGTCAGCATGTGTTCCTCCGGTGACAGCCGTGCACACGCGACGTGGGCACGGTCGAAGATGAGACACGGCGGGGCCCGACGTACTACGCGGGTTCCGCAGGATCGCGGAACCCGACCATGCCCGCCGCACGCGTCTCCCCTCCGCGCGGCGTCGCATCCGCCGCCCGCGGCGATCCCGCGGACCTCTCCGCCGGCCTGCAAGGTTCCCCTCCCTCAAGCAGGCCGCCCACGACGGTACCCCCCGCGCGGCCAATCACATGCCGTAGGAGCCACGCGAATATCGGCGTTCCGGAATGGGTACGCTGCGCGCGGCCGACGGCATGGGAGGTGCGGCCGGCCGGAGGAGCAGCCCGCCGCACGAGAGCCGCGCCCCTCGGGAAACAGGACGGGGACGGCGCCGCGGTACTACGCTCCCGCGCGAAGCAGAAGGCGGGCGACGGATAAGCTCTGAGGCGTGCCGATCGCCCCTTCCGCCTCCCCCGCCACCGCCTCCGACGACCTGGGTCGCCTCGCCGCCGCCCTCCGCGACCCCGCACCGTTGAACTGGATCATCACCGGCGACTCGATCACCCATGGCCTCGTGCACACCCAGGGCGGCCGCAGCTACCCGGAGCACCTCCACGAGCTGATCAGGGGCGAGCTCGAGCGCGTCCGCGACATCGTCCTCAACACCGCGATCAGCGGCAACCGGATCGTCGACATCCTCGACGACTGGGAGCGTCGGGTCGCCGGCTGGCAGCCGGACGTGGTCACCCTCATGGTCGGCACCAACGACGCCTCGGACGGCGGGCCGCGACCGGTGATCTCGCCGGACGACTACGCCTCCTCCCTCCACGACTTCGTGCGCCGGGTGCGCGAGCTCGGCGCCATCCCGGTGCTCCAGACGCCGCCCGCCATCGACGTCCGCAATGCGCCGGAGCGGGCGCGGATCGCCGACTTCGCCGAGGCCGTGCGCCAGGTCGCGGCCGCGGAGGACGTGATCCTCGTCGACCAGCACGCGCACTTCGCGGAGCTCGGGAACGGCGGCGTGCCGTGGGGCCTCATGAACGACCCGTTCCACCCCAGCGCGGTCGGCCACGCCGCTCTCGCCCTCGAGCTCGCCCGCGTCCTCGGCATCGCGCCGCAGGGTCCGCGCGCCCGCACGGCCGCGCTCCTCGAAGGCCTGGTCGGCACGGCCCGCGTCTTCGGCTGAGAGGCCGGCATTTCACCCGCCCCGGGTGACCGCTCTGGACGGCGGTGACGGCGCGACGCTAGGTTGAGCGCATTCACATCCGACAGTGAGGTGGGGGCATGTCGCACGTCGTCGCAACCGGGGCCGGCAAGGCCATGATGGAACGTCGGAACGATCCGACGCACGAGTACATCCTGAAGCTCACCGGCAAGGAGCGTCCCCGGGTCCTCTTCGTCGGCACCGCCACGGGCGACGACGCCGCCTACATCGTGAGCTTCTACTCCACGTACGACTCCGACAGATGCGCGCCGCACCACCTGCCGCTGTTCCACCGCGCGGTCGACGACCTCGCCGACTTCGTGAAGGGCTTCGACGTCATCCACGTCGGCGGCGGGAACACCGCCAACATGCTCGACGTGTGGAAGCGTCAGGGCCTCGACGAGATCATGCGCGAGATGTGGGAGGACCCCTCCTCGAACGTGGTGTTCACCGGCGGCAGCGCGGGCGGCATCTGCTGGTTCGAGGGCGGCACGACCGACAGCTACGGGCCCACGCTGCAGGTGCTCCCGGAGGGCCTGGGCTTCCTGCACGGCAGCTTCTGCCCGCACTACGACGCGGAGGACCAGCGCCGGCCCCTCTTCCACGCCTCGCTCCTCAGCGGTGAGCTGTCCACCGGCTATGCGGTGGGCAACCTCCAGTCGCTGCACTTCGAGAACGGCGAGTTCGTCACCGCGGTCAGCCCGGTCGAGAACCCGCTGGCGCTGAAGGTCGAGGCGGTCGACGGGGCGATCGTCGAGACCGAGCTGCCGGTGGAGGTCCTCACCGGATCGGCGCCGATCGTGAAGGGGCCGTCGTCGTGAACGACAGCGTCTGGATCCTCGTCGCCGAGCTCATCGTCGTCGTCCTGGCGATCTTCATGGGCACCCGCACGAGCGGGATCGGCCTGGGCGTGTGGGGCCTCGTCGGCGTCGCGGTGCTCGTGTTCGTGTTCGGGGAAGCCCCCGGCAACGCCCCGGTCGACGCCGTGTTCATCGTCATCACGGTCATCACCGCGGCCTCGACCATGCAGGCCGCTGGCGGTATCGACTGGATGGTGTCGGTGGCCGCCAAGGTCATCCGCAAACGCCCGAAGTCCGTCGTCTTCCTCGCGCCGGCGATGTCGTTCCTCTTCACGGTCGGCGCGGGCACCGGCAACATCTTCTATCCGCTGCTGCCGGTGATCTACGACGTCTCGTACCAGCAGAAGATCCGGCCGGAGCGGGCACTGTCGGTCTCGGCCGTCGCCTCGCAGGTCGGCATCCTGTGCTCTCCGGTCTCCGCGGCCACCGCATCGATGGTCGTGCTGCTCGCACCGCAGGGCGTCGATCTCGGCGGCCTGCTCCTCATCATGTGGCCGGCCTCGATCGCCGGCCTGCTCGTCGCCGCGCTGGTCATGATGCGCCACGGCAAGGACCTCGAGGACGACCCGGAGTACCAGAAGCGCCTGGCGGAGGGACAGATCAAGCCGCCCGTGGTCGACGCGCACGAGAACAAGCTCCCGGCGACCGCCGTGCTCTCGGCCTCGCTGTTCCTCGCCGGCGTCGCGGTGATCGTCTTCTTCGGCCTGTTCGAGAACCTCCGTCCGGTCATCGGCACCGACGACGACGGCGATCCGCTGCGCCTGAGCGTCACCGTGATCATCGAGGTCGTCATGGGCATCATCGCCGCACTGATCTTCGTGTTCTGCAAGGTGAAGGCCGCCGACGTGCCGAAGCAGTCCACCTTCCCCGCGGGCATCGTCGGCGCCATCGCCCTGTTCGGCATCGCCTGGCTCGCGAACACGTTCGTCGCCGCGAACCAGACCCTCATCGTCGACGGACTCGGCTCGGTGGTCTCCGGATCCTCCGCCTTCCTCGGAGCGCTGCTGTTCGCGCTGGCGCTGTTCGCGGTCGCCATGCTCACGACCAGCCAATCGAGCGCCACGAACGCGATCGTCCCGATCGGCATCACGATCGGGCTGCCCGCCTCTCTGCTGGTGGGACTGTGGCCGGCTGCGATGGGCATCTACACGCTGCCCGCCAACGGCAGCCAGGTGGCCACGGTCGCGTTCGACCAGACCGGGACGACGAAGATGGGCAAGTTCGTCCTGGACCACTCGTTCCAGCTGCCGAACCTCGTCTACGTCGGCACGGCCATCGTCGTCGGGGTGGCGCTGTCGTTCCTGTTCTGGTGACATGACCGACGTCGTCGACCGTTCGGCGCTGCGGCAGTTCCTGCTGGGGCTGGCGCAGGGGATGAACGCGTCGGCGGAGTCCGTCGACCGCATCCGGGACACGATCGCCGAGGTCGCCACGGCGTCGGGCGGAGACGGCGCCGACTTCGTCGTCCTGCCCACCATCATCATCGTGGAGACGGGGGACGCGGAGGAGCAGCGGGTCGCCTTCCGCTCGGCCACGAACGCCTCGTTCCGCTTCGATCAGATCGCCGCGCTGTACGACCTCATCGCGCAGGCGAAGACCGGCGACGTGGACCCGCTGGACGGCATCCGGCGGCTCAACGAGATCGGTGCGATGCGTCCGCGCCTCGGCTGGTTCACCCGGACGCTGGGCCATGCCATCCTCACGACCGGCCTGGCCCTCCTGCTCGCACCGACCTGGCAGGGCGCCCTCGTCGCCTTCGTGCTCGGATTCGGGATCGGCCTGCTCAAACTCGTGCGCTCTCCCACCCTGCAGCTCGTCATGCCCATCGCCGCGGCCTTCGTGTGCGCGGCTGCGGTGTTCCTGCTCGCGGAGGTCATCGAGATCGGCGACCCGATCCGCCTCCTGATCGCCCCGCTGGTCACCTTCCTCCCCGGCGGCGTGCTGACCACGGCGACGGTCGAGCTCGCGGCCGGGCAGATGATCTCCGGTGCCTCCCGCCTCATCTACGGGTTCGTGCAGCTCGCGCTCCTCGCGTTCGGCATCCTCGCCGCCGGCGCCGTTGTGGGCGTCTCGAGCGATTCGTACGAGGCCCTCGACGCCTCCTCCTCGTACCTCCCCTGGTGGGTGCCGCTGCTCGGCATCCTCGTGTTCGCACTCGGCAACTACCTGCACTTCTCCTCCCCGCCGTCCACGTTCGGGTGGGTGCTGCTCGCCCTGGTCGTCGCGTACCTCGGCCAGTGGGCGGGAACCGAGTTCATCGACCCGGCGGTCGGCGGCTTCGTCGGCGCGGTCGCCGTCACGCCGGTCGTGTTCTGGATCGCCGGGCTGCGTCACGGAGCCCCGTCGCAGCTGACGTTCCTCCCGGCCTTCTGGCTGCTGGTGCCGGGCGCCGCCGGGCTGGTGGGGCTCACCGAGGCGGTCGCGACCGACAACGGCCTCGCCGACTTCACCGCGGCCCTGGTGTCGGTCATGTCGATCGCGCTCGGCGTGCTCATCGGCACGGCGCTCTATCGCGTCGTGCACCATGGCGCGGAGGAGTTCGTCCAGTTCGCCGTCGCCCCGCCGCCCGCCGAGGACGAGGAGCCCGCGCCGACCCTCTGGCACCGCCTGTCCGCTCCGCTGCGCCGCTTGCGCCGCCGCGATCGCTAGCGATAGACCTCGCGACGGTGGCCGGCGTGCACGACGACGACCGTCAGGATCCCGTCCTCGATCCGGTAGAGCACCCGGTAGTCACCCGTCCGCACCCGCCACTCCGGTCGGCCGGTGAGCCTGCGTGCCGCGGGGGGCCGCGGGTCTTCGGAGAGGAGCTCGATGACGGCCTGGATACGTCGCCTCGCCTCGGGAGGGAGCTTGCGGATCGCCCGCACGGCGACAGGCAGGACCTGGACGTCGTAGGTCACGGCACGAGCCCGAGGTCCCGCTTCACCTCTTCCCACGGGATCGGCGTCTCGTCGAGTCGCGCGGTCTCGTCCCAGGCGGCATCGACCGCGCGGATGTCGGCCAGCTCCTCCGCATCTTCGAGGAGTCGCTCCAGCAGGCTGGCATCGACGACAGCCGCCACCGGGAGGTTTCGTCGGGTGAGGTAGACGGGCTCGTCACGCGCCTCGTCGATGATGGACGCCAGCCGCGCCCGGGCTTCCGTGATCGCGATCTCGCTCATGAGTACATGATAGTGCGAAACGTACAGAACAGCGCGGTAAGGACGATCGCAAACGGGCGACGGGCCCCGCGCCGCGGAGGCGACGCGGGGCCGGGTGCCGATCAGAGCGTGGCGAGGATCTGCTTCATCTCCGCGATCTCGGCGGTCTGCGCGTCGACGATGTCCTGCGCGAGGGCGACCGCGTCGGCGTTCTCGCCGTCCGCCACCTCCGCCTCGGCCATCGCGACCGCGCCCTCGTGGTGCGCGATCATCTGCTCCAGGAACAGCCGGGACGCCTCCGGGCCCGCGGCGGCCTCGAGCGCGGCGAGGTCGCCGTCGCTCATCATGCCGTCGCCGTGGTCCATCGCGGCCGGGTCACCCGCCTCGGCACCCCAGTCGTCGAGCCAGCCCTGCATCTTCTCGATCTCCGGACCCTGAGCGGCCGTGATCCGCTCCGCGAGGTCGGCGACCCGGGGGTCGACGTCGTCCTTCGCGAGCACGATGTCCGACATCTCGACGGCCTGCTCGTGATGGACGATCATCATGGACGCGAACATCGCATCGGCCTCGTTCGCGCCGGCCAGCGGAGCGTCCGAGGTGGAGTGCCCCATGCCGGAGTGGTCGGCCGGCCCCGCGGGTGCCGTCGAGGCGCATCCCGCGAGCGCGAGGGTTCCCGCCAGGACGAGGACAGCGGCGGCAGTGGTTCGATTGGTCATTTCTCTCTCATCTCTGTCTGTCGGAAGGGCGTCCGCGGTCGCGGCGCCCGGGCGCATCGGCGCCGATCAGGTCCGACTGATGCAGAGGACGTGGAGTGAGGGAGGACGAAGCGGGGCGGCGGCCGCGTCCACGAGCGAGCGGAGAGCGCGGAGCAGAGGTCCGGTCAGGAGAGCGCGAGACGGGCGCAGCAGCAGGAGGAGTCCGCCGAGCAGGGCGAGGACGCAGGCCGCCCCGCCGTCGTGCGCAGGGTCATCCGGGACGACGGCCTCATCCGCTCCGCCCGCCTCATGCGCTGCCGACGCCGCAGGGTGCGCGGGGGCCGCGTGCCCCGCGACGGCATGCGCCCCCGGGGTGCCGTGGGTGTCGAGGGCGTGCATGCCGAGGAGGCCGAGGAGGACGCCGCCCACGAGGAGGACGGCGAGCAGCGCCCCCTGGAGCACGCGACGACCGACCATGTGCTCATGGTACCCCGTGGGGGTATGTCGACCGGCATGCCGGCTCAGCGGGCGACGCCAGCGCGCCGCAGCAGTCGGCGGACGGCGAGCACGACACCCGCCACCGCGAGCTCCCCCACCACCCGGCCCAACAGCGTGGCGACGAGCACCGGCGGAACGAGGTGCTCGGGCGAGAACACCGGGAGGGCGACGACGAAGAGCACCGCACCGGTAACGGCGCCGGCGAGCAGGACCCGGGCCGGGCGGACGGGGGCGTCCCGCCGGAACGGCAGCGCCAGGTCGAGGACCACGCCGCCGAGGACGAGCGGCACGACGCCGAGCAGCCCGATGGGCGACACCGCGACCGTCAGCACGCCGGTCACGAAGGCAGCCAGTGTCGCCATCCCCGGCACGCGGGTGACGACGCGCGCGAGGAACGGCAGCGCGGTGTGGACGCCCGCGACCACCGCGTACGCGGGAGGGGACGTGGCGGCCAGCACGCTCGTGATCGGCACGACGCGGTGAGCAAGCACATCGGCAACATCTTCGCCAAGCTCGGGCTCGCCGCCACCGACAGCGGCCACCGCCGCGTCCTCGCCGTGCTCGCCTACCTCCGCAGCTGACGCCTCCGCTCTGGTGCTCGGCACGCTTCGATGCCATGCTGACCGGGATGAAGCGCTCCACCACGATCACCGCCGCCGTCGTCGCCGTCGCCGTCGCCGGCCTGGTCGTCGCGGCCGCTCCTGTCGTGGTCAGCGCCGCGTCCACCGTGTTCGACGTCACCTCGTGGGCGTCGGAGCGCTTCGCCGCCGAACCGTCACCGACCCCCACCCCGGCGGCCTTGAAAGCCGAGGACACGGCCGAGGACGAACTCGTCGACCTGGGTGACGGCATCAGCGTTCCCGCCGGCGGACCGGGGGACTGCTCCACCAACGCGTTCATCAACATCGGCAGCGACGACGGCTCTGCGCATCATGCGAAGCTTCTCGGCGAGCTCGTCGACATGGGCACGTCGGAACTGGCGCGCGGTCCCGTCACCCGGGATGCGGACGGGCGGATCTTCTCCTACGAGGTCCAGTCCGGCGACAGTCTGATCGCGATCGGCGAGCGCTTCTGCGTCGACTACGTCACTGTCGGCAACTTCAACCATGTGCGCGGCTTCGAGCCGATCGCACCCGGCGACGTCCTCTACCTCCGCCCGGACCCGGCTCTTCCGTTCGTCGACATCTACGCGCCGTACAACGCCCCGCCCGGCTCGTCCACCATCCCGTACTACGACGGCGTCGCCGCGTTCTCGACCGCCGTCGCGACCGCCGACCTGGGTGCCGCGCGGTGGCTGTGGCAGCGCCTGGAGAAGGACATGCCTCCGGAGACGGCTGCCGTGATCACGCAGGCGCTCCACGACGACGACCTCCCCCTTCTCCGCCGCCTCTTCCCCTAGCCCCCTCCTCCCTCCCCCCCGTCTTCCGCCAAGACCCCGGGCTGTCGTCGACACCCCGGGGTTTCTGCGTCTGTCGCCCGGGGTCTCGCCGCGTACCCGGGGTCTCGGCGGAAAGAGGGGTGAGAAAGTTCAGTATTCGGTGTTGCTAAGTACCGGTACTCAGTGTTACTTTGTACCGGTACTCAGCAACACTGAGTACCGAACGGAAGACACAGGAACGAGAGGAGGGACCGATGGGCAAGCAGATGACCGAGATGCTCAAGGGAACCCTGGAGGGCATCGTGCTGGCCCTCCTCGCCGAGCAGCCGGCCTATGGATACGAGATCACCACGCGTTTGCGGGAGCACGGCTTCACCGACACCGCGGAAGGCACCGTCTACGCCCTGCTGGTCAGGATCGAGCAGAAGAAGCTCGTCGACGTCGAGAAGGTGCCGAGCGAGAAGGGCCCGCCCCGCAAGGTGTACACCCTGAACGCGCAGGGCCGACAGGAGCTGGAGGAGTTCTGGACGACCTGGGACTTCCTCCGCACGCACATCGAACGACTCAACACGAACACCACGAACACCACGAACAAGGAGAACTGACATGGCCGCGAAGTGGATCGAAGCGCTCACCGGATCGCTCGAGCAGAAGAAGCAGTACAAGCAGGCGAAGGCGCGGATCGAGGCTCTGCCGGAACCGTACCGCACGGTCGCCAACGCCCAGCACCGCTACACGATGTACTACGGGGGGATCACCGACGGGGACACCCTCGTGCAGATCTTCCTCGACCTCGCCGACCTGTGGGAGCGCGCCGCGATCGACGGCACCCCGATCGACGACATCATCGGCGACGACCCCGTGCAGTTCGCCGAGAACTACGCCGAGGCCTACGGCGGCACGCAGTGGGTCGACAAGGAGCGCGCGCGGCTGAACAAGGCGGTCGCGGAGGCGAGGAAGAAGGAGGACGAGTCATGATGACGCCAGCCCTCTCGGTGCACGGCATCGAGAAGTCGTACAAGGACCTGCACGTGCTGCGCGGCGTCGACTTCGAGGTGGAGCGGGGATCGATCTTCGCCCTCCTCGGGTCGAACGGCGCGGGCAAGACCACCATGGTGCGCATCCTCTCCACGCTGCTGAGGGCCGACGCGGGCACCGCGACGGTGCAGGGCATCGACGTCGCGGCGAACCCGGTCGGAGTGCGCGAGCGCATCAGCCTCACCGGACAGTTCGCCGCGGTCGACGAGATCCTCACCGGACGCGAGAACCTCGTGCTGGTCGCGAAGCTGCGGCATCTGCCCGACGCCGGCGCGGTGGCCGATCGGCTTCTCGCGCGCTTCCGGCTCACGGAGGCCGGGGGCCGCAAGGTCGGCACGTACTCCGGCGGGATGCGGCGACGGCTCGACATCGCGATGAGCCTGGTCGGCGACCCCGAGGTCATCTACCTCGACGAGCCGACCACGGGCCTCGACCCCGAGTCGCGCATCGAGGTGTGGGACGTCGTGAAGGAGCTCGCGGGCGGTGGCACGACCGTGCTGCTCACCACGCAGTATCTCGACGAGGCGGAGCAGCTGGCCGACCGCATCGCGATCCTGCACGAGGGCCGCATCATCGCGAACGACACCCTCGCCGGACTCAAGCGGCTGCTTCCGGCCGCGAAGGTCGAGTACGTCGAGAAGCAGCCCACCCTCGAGGAGATCTTCCTCACCCTCATCGGCCCCTCATCCGGAAAGGAGAAGGCAGCATGACCACGCACTTCGCCGCCGACACGGCGACGCTCACCGGCCGCTCTATGCGGCACATCTTCCGCAGCCCCGACACGATCATCACCACCGCGGTCACCCCGATCGCCCTGATGCTCCTGTTCGTGTACGTCTTCGGCGGCGCGCTCCAGCAGAGCACCGGCGCCGAGAACTACGTGAACTACCTGCTGCCGGGGATCCTGCTCATCGCGATCGCGTCGGGCATCGCCTACACGGCGTTCCGGCTGTTCACCGATATGCAGAGCGGCATCTTCGAGCGGTTCCACTCCATGCCGATCGCCCGGTCGAGCGTGCTGTGGGCCCACGTGCTGACGTCGCTCACCGCGAACGCCATCACCCTCGCGATCATCTTCGGCGTCGGATTCCTCATGGGATTCCGCACCGGGGCGAGCGTCTGGGCCTGGCTCGGCGTGATCGGCATCCTGATGCTGTTCACACTGGCACTCACGTGGCTGGCGATCATCGCGGGCCTGAACGCGAAGACGGTCGACGGCGCGAGCGCCTTCTCATATCCGCTGATCTTCCTGCCGTTCATCAGCTCGGCGTTCGTGCCGACCGACACCATGCCGGCACCGGTGCAGTGGTTCGCCGAGAACCAGCCGGTGACCTCGATCGTCGACACCATCCAGGCGTTGTTCGCGGGGGAGCCGGTCGGGTCCGACATCTGGGTCGCTCTCGCCTGGTGCGTCGGGATCCTCGTGGTCGCCTACGTGCTCGCGATCATCTCGTACCGGAAGAAGGTCAGCTGATCGACGTCAAGCGAGACGGAACGCTCCGCCCGGGGACTCTCCCCGGCCGGGGCGTTTCGCCGCGCTCGGCGGCCGTTCGAATCGCCTGAATGGCTCCATCCGGCCGGGATTTGCCGCACAGTGCGCGACTCGAAGTCAGCGGAGGCCGACCGGACCGAGCACTACGCGGCGACCGGTCCGCACCCAGACCGCACCGTCGGCACGGTGCTCGGCGCGGGTCGTGAAGCGGTAGCGGTACGACACGGCGCGCACCCATCGCGGCCGCTCGCCGTGGAAGGGGTCCACGCGCAGCATCCGCAGCGTCGGGGCATCCGCCTCCAGCAGCCGCACGAGGAACACGGAGAACCAGTCGTCCAGCGAGTGCCCGAGCGGCAGGAACCACATGAGCCAGTCCAGCCGCAGGTGATACGGGGCGAACTGCCGCGGGATCCGCCGCACGTCCCCGGGCTTCCCACGGAACTCGTACTCGCGCCAGTGCCGGCCCTCCTCGTCGTCCGACCCCTCCACGACGATCTCGATCCGCTCCCGCGTGACCGTGCCGAAGGCTCCGTAGGCGTTGGCGAGCTGCCAGCGGTGGAAGCTCGCGTTCATGAGCTGTCGTCGCGCGAAGAGGTTGCGCACGGCGGGCACGCTCAGCACGACGAACAGCGCCCCGACCACCGAGGTCACCACGACCCACCACAGCGGCATGCCGGACACCGTCCACGGCAGCGAGGTCTCCGGCGTCCGCTCCGGAGTCCCGATGCCGGGGAGGCCGATCGCGGAGAACCCGAGCACGATCGTCGCCCAGTTCAGCCACGCGAAGTTCCCGGTGAGCACGAGCCACAGCTGCGTCGCGATCACGATCCCGCCCGCGACGGCACCGACCCACGCGACCCCTTCGACAAGCTCAGGGACCCAGCCACCGCTGTCGGGGAGCCACAGCGACAGCAGCGGGGCGAAGAGGAAGAACGGCACGACGAGCTGCGCGACGTGGTTCCCGACGACCTCGAGCTTGTGGAACCACCGCGGCAGCAGATGCGCCTGGCGGCTCAGCGGCCCGGGCATCGGCTGGGTCTCGTGGTGGAAGGTCATCGCGGTGAGGTCGCGCCACTCGCGTCCGCCGCGGATCTTGATCATCCCGGCGCCGAACTCCAGCCGGAACAGCAGCCACCAGAACAGCACGATCACCACGGTCGGCGGCGGCTGGTCGTTCGAGCCGAGGAAGGCCGCGAGGAACCCCGCCTCCAGCAGCAGCATCTCCCACCCGAACGAGTAGAAGGTCTGCCCGATGCTCACCACCGACATGTAGCCGAACCACAGGGCGAGGAAGGCGAGCATCGGCACCCACGGCGGCCCGAGCTGGGGCACCCCGGCGATGAGCAGGGCGGCGATGACGATCCCCGCCCAGGACAGCGCGACCAGACGCCGGTCGGTGTAGCGGACGCGGGTGAAGAGCGTGGGGTGCAGCAGCTTCCGGCGCTCGCGCTTCTGCGCCACCCAGTCCAGCAGCACGGGCGCGGGCAGGAGTCCGTGCTCACCGAGGAGCGGACGGAACTGGTTGAGCGTCGAGACGAACGCGACGAGGTACAGCGCCGCGATGCCCCGCTGCAGGACCTCGCGGGCGAACCCGAAGTCGACCGCCGCGAACCCGTCCACGGCCACAGGCTAAGCCGCGGCCGCCCTCCCGATGAGGGGGTTGCGCGGAGCGGAGATCAGTTCTGCATCGCGATCTGCTGCCCCTTCACGAGCGGGTACGCCGCGAGCTCGGAGCCGTCGAGATCCTCCTTGTGCATGTCCACACCGGTGATCTGGCTGTTCTCGTAGGTCGTGTAGTAGTACACGCCCGTCGCCGTGTTGGCGCACGACGAGTAGATGGTGATCTCGTACTTCTCCTCGTCGCCGACCTGCACGCACCCGCGCTGCTGGGCGACAGAGCCGAGGATCTGGAAGAACTGGCTGATCGACTCCGACTCCGACGTCCCGCACACCGAGTTCATGCGCGTGAACACCGCCTTCACGAACCGGGACGACGACGACAGGTCTCCCGGCAGCCCGATCCCGCCCATGCCGCGACTGTAGAGGTCCATCGGCACGTCCGAGGCGAACGTGTTCTCCGGCTGCCGCTTCGAGAGGTGCTGATAGTCGTTGAGCCGGAAGCTCTGGATGTCGAACGTGGGGTTGTTCGTGAGCACGCCCCACGGGTTGTCGTAGACCTTGAGGCCGCCGCGCACGCTCTCGACCGTGATCGATGCGCTCTTGTCGGCGATGATCCAGTGCAGCGGCGACAGCGGGAACTCCGGGCTGAAGTTGATGTCGACGAGGCTCACCGACCGGAGGGCCTCCTTCACCTCGGCCACCGTCTCGAACTGTCCGAGGACCCAGGGGATGAACTCGAACGGGGTGACCTCGGTGTCCCCCGACCCGGCGCCGGGTAGTGCGCGTTGTCCGGGAAGTTGAGCCCCGCCATGCCGAGCCCCTTCTCGTTGACCGCGTCGTAGTAGAGCGGGTAGCCGTCGGCGATCGTCGCGATCCCGATGATCGCGTGGTGCGTCGGCATCGACGGCAGCCGGTGGAACGGGAACGGGAAGTTCCGCGGTGTGACGGTCACGGTCTCGTTGTACGAGAACTCCAGATCGAGATTCCTCCCGAAGTAGTGGTCGGCGGTCGTGAAGCTCAGTCCTGTGCACATGGTCGTGTCCCCCCATCCGCGGGCCGGTCGACCCGCCGGTTTCGCGCCATGCTTCCACCTTCCGCCCCCGAATGTAAGTGGGGTCACCCATGACGAAGGAGGGCCTCCCGCTGCGGGAGACCCTCCTTCGAGACGTGCGACGGGTGTCAGCTCGTGACGGTCCAGTCGAACTGGTCGCCGTACTCCTCGAGCCAGGCGTCGACCGCGTCGGCTTCCTTGCCCTCGCCGTACTCGTTGACCACGAGGTCTTCGAGCGCGCCGTACTGCTCGTCGTCGAGCTTGATCTTCTCGATCAGCTCCGCCGCCTCGGGGAACTCGTCCGCGAAGCCCGCGGTGCCGAGGAAGTGCAGGCCCTCGGCCTTGCCCATGGCGCCCTTCGGGTCTTCGAGGTCCTTCACGGGGAAGGCGTCGTTGGCCCAGAACGGACGCCACAGCGTGACGACGATGTCCTCCTTCTTGTCGGTCGCGGTCTTGAGCTCGGTGAGCATCGCCGCGGTCGACGAGGTGACGAGCTCGTACTCGCCGTCGAGGCCGTACTCGGGCATCATCTTCTGGGTCTGGGCGGTCAGGCCCGCACCCGGCTCGATGCCGTAGATCTTGCCGTCGAAGTCGGCGCCCTTGCCCGCGAGGTCCTCGATCGAGGTGAGCTCGGAGTACTCCGGCACCGCGAGGGTCAGCTTGGCGTTCTCGTAGTACGTGCCGAGGTCTTCGATGTCGTCGCCGTACTTGTCCATGTAGGAGGCGTGGGTGAGTTCCGGCCACGCCGACGGGTACATGTCGACATCGCCCTGTGCGAGCCCGGTGTAGAGCGGGCCGGCCTCGGTGAGCGTCTTCATCTCGACCGTGTAGCCGATCTTCTCGAGCTGGTCCTGGAGGAGGTAGGCGGTGCTGAGGCCGTCGGTCCAGGAGGGCAGGAACCCGAGGGTGATGGTGCCCTTGTCCTCGGCACCGTCGCCGCCGCCGCTCGTGCCACCGGCGCCGTCGCCGCTGCATCCGGCGAGGGTGAGCGCTGCGGCAGCCCCGAGGGCGGTGATGGTCAGGATCTTCTTCTTCATGTGACTCTCTCTCTTGCGTTCCGTATGTGATTCAGGAGGTGCGGACGAGGCCGCGGGACAGCTGTGCCGGGATCGAAACCGTGCCGGGATCCGCGCCCCGACGCCCCATTTCCGTCCCGCACCGGACGTAGCGGGGTGGGACGGAAACGGGGACGCGCGGGCTCAGGCGCGGGCGAGCTCGGATTCGGTCGAAGCCTCCTCGGCGGGTGCGGAGGCGGCGGGCTCCGACGCCACGGGGGCGGACGGCCGGGACGAACCGCGGCGCTTCAGCATGCCGAGGAGCGAGGAGCGGTTCTCGCCGGGCGCGCCCAGAGCGGCGGTCACCCGGTCAAGGAACACGGCGATGAGCACGACGCCCAGACCGGCCTCGACACCCTTGGGGATGTTGATCGTCGAGATCGCCTCGACGACCATCTTCCCGAGGCCGTCGGCACCGGCCATACCGGCGATGACCGCCATCGACAGCGCGAGCATGATGACCTGGTTGACGCCAGCCATGATGGTCGGCATCGCGAGCGGGAGCTGGATGCCGCGGAGGATCTGCCCCGGCGTCGCTCCGAAGGCGTGTCCGGCCTCGACGGTCTCCGCGTCGACCCCGCGGATGCCCAGCTCGGTCAGACGCACGCCGGGAGGCAGCGCGAAGATCACGGTGGCGACGAGTCCGGGCACCACGCCGATGCCGAAGAACACGATCGCCGGGATCAGGTACACGAAGGCCGGCATGGTCTGCATGAAGTCGAGCACCGGCTTCAGCGTCGCGCGCACGGTCGCATTGCGCGCCGACCAGATGCCGAGCGGCACCGCGATCAGCACGGCCACGACGGCGGCGACGAGCACCAGGGCGAGCGTCTGCATCGCCGGCACCCAGAGGTCCATGGCGACGATGAGCCCGAACGACAGGATCGTGCCGATGGCGAGCTGCCACGAGCGCACGAGCCAGGCGATCAGCGCCGCGATCACGATGATGACGGCGAAGTGCGGCGTGAGGAGCAGACGGGTGAGACCGTCGACGAGGAAGCTCACCACGAACGAGACCGCGTCGAGCAGGCCGTCGAGGTTGGCGGTGATCCAGTCGACGCCGGCGGCGACCCAGTCGCCCACGGGGATGCGGAAACCGTCCATCAGCGCACCTCCTCCGCCTGGGCCTCTGAGCCGAAGCCACCCTGTGCCTCTGACCCGAACCCATCCTGGGTCCCTGAGCTCGTCGAAGGGCCGGGCTCGGCCGTCCATCCGTCGTCGAGCACGGCGTCGATCTCGGCCTGGGGCATGGGGGTCATCGGCAGCAGGATCTCCTCGGTCGCTCCGGGCCCGGGACCGAGCGCCGCGAGCAGGGTGACGCGCGGGATCACTCCCGCGAGGCGGCCGTCGGCATCCGTCACCGCGAGGGGCAGCGGCGACTCGACGGCGGGAACGAACAGGTTCATGAGGACGTCGTCCTCGCGCACGCTCTGCAGCACCGGCTTGATGATCGAGTCGAGGCGCGTGGCGCCCTGCCGCACGAGCTTCACGGCGTCGCGGTCGGTGACCACGCCGACGAGCTGGCGATCCTTGCCGACCACGTAGGTCGCCGACATGTAGGCGTCGCGCATCTGGCGGAGCGCGGTGCGAGGACCGGCCGACTCGGCGACGACGGGGCGCGGACGCTCCATCACGTTGGCGGCGGTGAGCACGCGGGCACGGTCGACGTCCTGCACGAACTGCTCGACGTAGTCGTTCGCCGGGTCCATGAGGATGTCCTCCGGCGTGCCGATCTGCACGATGCGGCCGTCGCGCATGACGGCGATGCGGTCACCGAGGAACATGGCCTCGTTGAGGTCGTGCGTGATGAAGACGATGGTCTTCTGGAGCTTCTGCTGCAGCTCCAGAAGCTGCTCCTGCATCTCGCGGCGGATCAGCGGATCGAGCGCGCTGAAGGCCTCGTCCATGAGCAGGATGTCGCTGTCGGCCGCGAGGGCGCGGGCGATGCCCACGCGCTGCTGCATGCCGCCGGACAGCTCGGACGGCAGCTTGTCGCCCTGACCCTCGAGCCCGACGAGGGCGAGGATCTCCTCGGCCTTGGCCTGGCGCTCGGCCTTGCCGACGCCCTTGAGCTCGAGCGGGTAGGCGACGTTCGCGGCGACCGTGCGATGCGGCAGCAGCGCGAAGTGCTGGAACACCATCGAGATGCGGTCGCGGCGGATCTCCCGCAGGCGGGCGGCCGGAATGCCCGTGATCGGGTCGCCGCCCACGGTGACGGTGCCCGCGGTGATGTCGTGCAGCCCGTTGAGCATGCGGATGATGGTGGACTTGCCCGATCCGGACAGGCCCATGATGACGAAGATCTCACCGCGGTTGACGGTGAAGCTGGCGTCGATGACGGCGGCGGTCCCCGCGTCGGCGACGGCGGCACGGCTCTCCCCTGCCTTCAGCCGGCGGACGGCGGCGCTCGGATTCCTCCCGAACACCTTGTACAGATGGCGCGCTTCGAGTGCTGTTTCGGACACGTTTCCCCTGCGGCTCGGCCTTCGGGTGGCTGAGCCTGCTTCGGTCACGCCCGGGTGATCCTCACGAGGCCGTTCGACGTCTTCGCTGTGGCGGCACAGGCGGCGGATTTCGGATCCGCCGCAGAGGGGATCGACCGTACGCCCACGCCTCTTCGCCGCACAGCTCATCGAAGGAAGGACGTGACCGCGGACTGGTCTATGGGCCGTCAGGCCCGCAGACCAACGTAACGAAATGGCCGGTCAGCGGCAAATCCTGCACTGCGGACGTGCCCGGGTTTCCGGCGCTGACCGGGGGATAGTACGAGCGTCTAGCAATCTCGGCGCACCGTGCTCACGGGCGACGAACGGAGCGCGTCACCGTGAACTTCGGGGTGCGCCGGAGCTGCTCGGTGGGGCCGATGAGCCGTGTCAGCTCGGCCCGGTAGCCGAGGCTCGAGTTGTACACCGTGAACAGCTCCCCGTCCGGTCGGAGCAGGCGCGCGGCGGCCTCGAACAGGCGGGTCGCGGCGCCGGTGTGCACGCTGGCGCCGAGGTGGAACGGCGGATTCAGGAGCACCGTGTCGAAGCTCCCCGCGGCGAGCGCCGAGCCCGCATCATCGTGCGTGACCTCGACCCGATCGGCCACCCCGTTCGCCGACGCGGTGGCGCGGGCGGAGGCGACGGCGGCGGCCGAGCGGTCCGTGGCGACGACCCGGTCCCGCGGGGAGGCGAGTGCCCAGGACACGGCGAGCGCGCCGGTCCCGCAGCCGAGGTCGAGGACACGGCGCCCGGCGTTCCCGTCGAGGTCGAGCACCTCGAGCAGCGTACGGGTGCCGATGTCGAGGCGGGCACCGGCGAACGCGCCGCCGTGGGCGACGAGGACGAGGTCGCCGTGCCGCGCCGAGACCGGAAACGGCGGGGACTCCGGCACGGGAAGGGGCTCGGTGGCGATGAGCAGCCGCGACTTCCGCTCCGCACGCTGGGCCTGGACGTGCGCGAAGCTCCGCCCCAGGACATCGTTCTGACCGAGGGACATGTGCTTCACGCGGCCTCCCGCGACGAGCACCACCTCCGGGGCGGCCCAGCGGGCCACGGCGTCGGCGATCTCCTCGAGTTCAGCGAGGGCCTTCGGCAGCTGCAGCAGCACCAGTCTCGCTCCGGCGAGCAGATCGGCATCGAGCTCGTGCGGCGCGAACCCGCCGATTCCGAGCTCCTCCGCGTTGCGAGCGAGGGCGCGGCGTCCGGTCGCGAGGTCCTGATGCACCCGGACACCGGAGCGCCCGGCCGCCGTGAGCGCCAGCGTGATCGCGCCGTACTCGTCACCGATCACGACTGTCTCTGACCCCGGCACGTCGAGCGCGAGTGCGCGCTCCACGAGCAGGAGGTCGGTCGCATCGTGGGCCTGGAGGTTGTCCGCCTCGACGTCGGGCCAGCGACGCAGGCGGCTGTAGAGGAACTCCGGCACCAGCCCACTGTACGCGGCCCGCCCCACCCCCTCCCCGTGCACAACTTCGGAGCTGACGGCCGACACGCCGCCGGAACCGACCGTCAGGCGGCATGTCGGCGGAGATCTCCGAAGCTGTGCCCGCCCACATCCAGAGGGGTTGACACCGTGGCCGGTTCCGTGGTTACTTAGTCAAGTAAGTAACCCAGCAACCACGGAGGACTCGTGATCGAAGAAGGCAAGCCGCTCTTCCTCCAGATCGCCGAGCAGATCGAGGACTCCATCCTCGACGGCTCGCTGGCCGAGGAGGCGCAGGCCCCTTCGACGAACGAGCTCGCCGCGTTCTACCGCATCAACCCCGCCACCGCTGCGAAGGGAGTCGCCATGCTCACCGACAAGGGAGTGCTCCACAAGCGCCGAGGCATCGGCATGTTCGTCTCGGAAGGCGCCAGGGAGCTGCTCCTCGGCGAGCGCCGCGCGGCCTTCGCCGACCGCTACATCGACCCGCTCCTCGCGGAGGCCCGCACGCTCGGCCTCGGCGCGGAAGACCTCGCGGACCTGCTCCGGCAGCGCGCCGCATCCGCCCCCACCCCAGAAGGGAAGAACCCCGCATGACCGCCGTCATCGAGGTGCAGAACCTCACCAAGCGCTACAAGGAGAAGCGGGCGCTCGACAACGTGTCGCTCGCTCTCGAGGGAGGCTCGATCTACGGGCTCCTCGGCCGCAACGGCGCCGGGAAGACGACACTCATGTCGATCCTCACGGCCCAGAACTTCGAGTCCTCCGGCACCGTGAGGGTGTTCGGCGAGCACCCGTACGAGAACGCCCATGTGCTCGGCCGGATCTGCTTCGTGCGGGAGAGCCAGAAGTATCCGGACGATGCGACCCCGCGGCACGCGTTCGCCGCCGCCCGCCTGTTCTTCCCGCACTGGGACCAGGCCCTCGCGGACGAGCTCATCGCGGAGTTCCAGCTGCCGATGAAGCAGACCATCAAGAAGCTGTCCCGCGGGCAGCTCTCCGCGGTCGGCGTCATCATCGGGCTGGCCTCCCGCGCCGAGATCACGTTCTTCGACGAGCCGTACCTCGGGCTCGACGCGGTCGCCCGGCAGATCTTCTACGACCGTCTCGTGGAGGACTACGCGGAGCACCCGCGCACGATCATCCTCTCCTCGCACCTGATCGACGAGGTCGCGAACCTCATCGAGAAGGTCATCGTGATCGACAACGGCCAGATCCTCCTCAACGAGGACACGGATGCCGTCCGCGACCGCGCCGTGACCGTCGTCGGGGATGCCGCGAAGGTCGACGCCTGGGTCGGCGATCGCGAGGTGCTGCACCGCGACGAGCTCGGTCGCGTCGCCTCCGTCACCGTGCTCGGCGCCCTCACCGCCGACGATCGCGCGGAGGTGCGGGCCGCCGGCCTCGACCTCGCCCCCGTCTCCCTGCAGCAGCTCATCGTCCGCCTCACCCAGAAGGCCGAGACCCGCTCCGGCACCAGAGCCGACGCCACCACGGAAGGAGTCCGCTGATGCGACGCACACTCAACGTCATCCGCCTGCAGCTCATCAACCGGCAGACCTTCGTCTGGGTGCCGTTGATCATCCTCGCCTCGGCCGTGGTGATCTCGGTCCTCATCTACGCGATGATCCCCGGCGACGCCCCCAAGTACGGCGGAGGCGGCCAGGCACCGCTGTGGTACTTCTTCGCGATCGGGCTGTCGGCCATGACGCTGACCTTCCCGTTCTCGCAGGCCATGAGCGTCACGCGGCGCGAGTTCTTCATCGGAACGCTGCTGACCGCGATCCTCGGCAGCGCGCTGCTCGGGATCCTCTTCCTCCTGGGCGGCGCGATCGAGCTGGCCACGAACGGGTACGGCGTGAACGGCTGGGTGTTCCACCTGCCGTGGCTGTGGGAAGCCGGCCCGCTCGGCGCCTTCGTCGTCTACTTCACGCTCGCGCTGTTCTTCTTCGTGGTCGGGTTCACCGGCGCGACGATCTACAAGAGCTGGGGTCCGATGGTGCTCACCATCGTCGGCGTCGCCCTGGCGCTCCTCCTCGTGGGGGTCGTGTTCCTCGTGACACGGCTCGAGCTGTGGGGCGACGTGTGGCTCGGCATCCTCGACCTCGGGGCCGTGGGCCTCGCCCTCTGGGGGCTCGTGGTCGTCGCCGTCCTCAGCGTCGTCTCCTTCCTCGCGTTCCGTCGGGCCACGCCCTGACGCGACGACCGGAATCCGCGGATGCCGCGGCCGCGCACCCCGCGCGGTCGCGGCATCCGCGTTCGGCCGCCCTCTACCCGGCGACCCGAGCCGGGGCAACCCGGTGGCCGCACGCCGCCTGCGGGCCCTATCCTCGCCGGACAGGACCACCCGACCGCCGCGAGGAGAGGATGCCGTGACGCCCGACCTCTCGCGCCTGCGCGTCCGCGAACGCCGCTCATACCTCGCCCGCAGCGTCCGCGAGGCCGTCCGCCCCGCTCGTCTGCTCCTCGTCGTCAAGACGGCGCTCGCCGTCGGGCTCGCGTGGACCATCGCGCCGCACATGCCGGGGGTCACCGACGAGTACCCGTATTACGCACCCTTGGGCGCGCTCGTGAGCATGTACCCCACGCTCATGGGATCCATGCGGTCGAGCCTGCAGACCCTGTTCGGTCTGGCCACCGGCATCGGTCTGGCCGCGCTGATCGTGCTCACGGTCGGGCCGACGTGGTGGACGATCCCCCTCGTGGTCGGCCTCGGCGTCCTCGTCTCCGGCACCGGCTGGTTCGGCGTCGGCAAGGAATACGTCCCGATGGCGGCGCTGTTCGTGCTCATCATCGGCGGTCAGAACGCGGACGACTACTCCCTCGGCTACCTCGCCCAGATGGGGGTCGGGATCGTCATCGGTCTGGTGGTGAACCTCCTCTTCGCCCCCGCCCCGCTCATCGGATCGGCCGAGGCGCGGGTGGAGGAGTTCCGACGACAGCTCGCCGGGCACCTCCACGACATCGGCTCCGCGGTCTCGGAGTCCTGGCCGCCGGAGACCGCACAGTGGGCCGACGATGCCGCAGCGCTCGCCGAGACCACCGCCGACCTCCGTGCCGCCCTGGCCGAGGCCGACGAGAGCGTCCGCTACAACCCGCGCGCGCGACGCCGGCATGCGGGCACCGCCCACATCCACGAGCAGCTCTCCACGCTCGACCGCATCGCGCACCTCATCCGGGACATCGCCGACGCGACGGCCGACACGATCTGGGAGCGTCCGGCGGCCATGCCCCTGGATCCGGCGCTGCCCGAGCCGTTGTCGGCGGCCTGCCACGCCGTCGCCGACGTCATCGCGGAGGACGACCCCGCCTCGAGCGCGGCGCATCGCCGCCGCGCGGAGGCCGCGCGGGCGATCCGGCTCCTGCTGGAGAAGGTCGACGACCGCACGTTCGACGTGCGCAGCTCGATGGGACCGGGCGTGCTCACGGCGATGCACCTCCGCCGCATCCTCATCCTCAGCGGCGAGCGCCTCGACGACGAAGACGAGTGAGTCAGATGGTGTCGTCGGCGACGACGATGTCCAGCTGCCAGTGACGGCCCGCGGGGTCGGTGTCGTCGTGCGCGTCGTCGGCGGCGGAGAGCACGTCATCGATCTTGTGCATCACGTCGTCGAACTCGGCCTCGGTCAGTCGGATGGTGCGCTGCACGAACGACGCATGCACCTCGGCGGTGCGACCGGACACGTACTCGGGCGTCCAGGCCACCACCCGGCGCAGCAGGTCGACGTGGTCCTCTGCGAGCGCGGCCACCACCGCATCGCCGAGCGCCTCGTCCGCGACCGGATTCTCCGGACCGCCGACGGTGAGGGCCCCCTTGCGTCCCGTCCACACGCGGTCGCGGCGGTCTCTGGCCTGCTCCGGAGCCTCCTCGATGAGCCCCGCCTCGGCGAGCACCCGCAGGTGGAAGCTGGCGCTGTTGGCCGGCACGTCGAGCGCACCGGCGATGTCCGCGGCGCGCAGGAAACCGCGGCGTGCGATGAGGCGGAGGATCTGGCGGCGCAGCGGGTGCGAGTAGGCCTTGAGCATGGCCGAGGTCATGAAGGCGGCGTCCTCCCGAGAGGTCTTCTCCGCGTCGTCAGCCATTCCCCGATCCTAGTCACGCAAATGCGCACGAACAGTTGCGCAATTATTCTTGCGGAACTATCGTCGAGCCATGAGCACGACGACCACGCCGCACCGCCTGTGGCAGAACACGCGCTACCTCACCTGGCTCGTCAGCGACACGAGCAAGGGGCTCGCCTCGGCGCTCTTCGGGTTCGCCGTCCCGCTCCTCGCGCTCGTCATCACGAACGACCCCGCACAGGCCGGCATCATCGCGGGGGCGGGCATGGTGGCGCGGGTGCTGCTCACCCTCGTGGGCGGGATCATCGCGGACCGGCACCGGCGCATCGTGCTCATGCTCGTCGGCTCGATTCTGGGGATCGTGCTGGCCGGGGCCTTCACCCTCCTCGCCCTCGGCGGCGCCCTCACCTTCGCGACCCTCCTCGTGATCGACGTGCTGCTGGCCGCGCGGAGCGGCCTCTTCGACGTCGCCGGCGAGAGCGCGCTGAAGGAGATCGTCCCGGACGACGCGATGGGGCGCGCGCAGGCCGCGAACCAGGGGCGCGATGCGGCCCTCCAGCTCGCCGGCGGCCCGCTGGGCGGCCTGCTCCTCGGGGTGGGCGGCTGGCTCGTCGGCGCGGTCATGACCCTGTGCCACCTCGTCGCCGCCGTGACCGCCGGGCTCCTCGGGCGACAGGTCCGGCGCGCGGGCATCGCCGACGTCGGCGCTCTGGACGAGGACGACGGCGGCGCGCCCCCCGCGCGCCCGAACGCCTGGCGGGAGTTCCGCGAGGGCTTCGGCTGGCTGCTGTCCCGCCCCGACCTCGGCGGCGTCATGCTCATCATGACCATCGTGAACCTCGGCTTCAACGCCGCGATCACCACGGCCGTCTATGCGCTGCAGCAGGCGGGCCATTCCGAACTCCTCATCGGAACCGTCAGCGCGGCCATCGGCGCCGTGATGCTTGTCGGCGCGATCGTCGCCCCGCTCCTCGTGCCCCGGATCCCGGCGGGCGTGCTCACGATCGGCGGGCTCGCAGTGGTCGCCCTCGGCGCCGTCGTGCTGTCGTTCGCGTCGGCACCGTGGACCGTCGCCGCCGTCCTCGGCGCCACGGTGCTCCTCGTCCCCGCCCTGAACGCCGGGATGATGGGCTACTTCATGGTGGCCACGCCATCACGTCTGCTGGGACGCGCGAACAGCGCCATGGCGGTCCTCGCGATGGGCGCGATGCCGCTCGCCCCGCTCATCGCCGGCTTCGGCCTGGCCGGGCTCGGACGACAGGGCACCATCCTCATCTGCGCGGCCCTCTGCGTGGTGGCCGCCGCCCTCGCGATCGGGAACCGCGCCCTCCGCAGCCTCCCGGTCGAGTCTCGCTGGGCCGCGCACGCCGCCCGGTACGAGGGGGACTGAGGTGGAGACACTGCGCTAGTCGCCTGGCGTCGGGCCAGTGACGTCGGCGGCACCGAACAGCAAGCTGTCGACGACCTGGTCGCGCCGGGCCGGCCGCGCGGTGGTGTACCTCAGCAGATCTTCGAAGTGAGAGAACACGACGACCGCTTCTTCGAACTCTGGCTCGGAACCGTGGACGACTGCTCCGTCGTCTCGCACCGCCAGGTACTCGTATCCGTTGCGAACGGAAAGCAGGATGGGTGCGTGGCGCCTCCAGAAACGGGAGACCGCGACCGCCTCATCATCCGTCGTCGCAGCCTGGATGCTCAGCAGTTCACACTCGTTCCACGCGAACGCCCCCTCCGCGCCGGTCGAGTAGTCGTCGCGGGACAAGAACCACACCGTCTCGTCTGAGCTCGACAGGAGTGAGAACGAGGACACCCAGCGGATCACCGTTTCGGGTGCCGCGCGCAGCGGGGAGGGAACGCCGTTCTCCATCGACGTCGGCGGCTCAAACGTCCACCCGGCTTCCTGCAAGCTTCCGGCGGCACTTCGGAAGAGTTCCGGCATGCTCCCAGGCTACCGATCCGCACGAATCACCCTTCAGCAACCAATCCTGCGACAACCGCCGTGCCGATTCTCCCGATTCTCGTCTTGTTCAAAGACGTCTAGCGCGTAGAGCTGAACACATCTCGCCGGCGGCTCACCCGGGACAGTGGTCGCGATCGATGTCGGTCGCCGTCACATCAGAGCCGATAGGAGACCACCGGTTCATGGCGCGAGCGCGAGCACGGTGATGCCCGCCGCCGCGGAGGCCACGGCCAGCACCAGCGCGATCGCGATGAGGATGACGTGCACGCGGAGGAACGGGGTGGCCTTGCCGTTCTCGTCCCTGGCACGCGGGTCCTTCGCGACGCGGCTGTAGAACCGCGGCCAGACGAGCACGTTGAAACCGGCGTTGAGGAACAGCACGACGACGAGAGCGATCACCCCTCCACGCTAGCGAGGGCGGCGTCGCACCACGGATCCGGCCGTCGGAATTCTTGGACGGCGACATGTATCACCGAGCCCTTGCCGTGCTCCTGGTTGGTGTGATCACAATGGGCTTCATGATCGACGGTGCCCCCGGCGCCGCCTTCGATCCGGCATCCGACGACGGGCGCGCACGCTGGGAACGCGCCGCGGACCTGTTCGATGCGTGGCGCGATGGCGACGGCCGCTCGATGGACGACCTGGTGCGGCTGATGACGCCCGTGCTCTGGCACGTCGTGCGCGCCTACGGCCTCGAACGCACCCTCGCGGAAGACGTCGTGCAGACGACCTGGCTTCAGCTCGTGCGCGGCCACGGCGCCATCGCCGACTCGCGTGCCGTCTCCGCCTGGCTCACGACCACCGCCCGCCGCGAGGCCTGGAAGGTCGGCAAGGCCGTCGGTCGCGTCGACACCGCGGAATCCGACGACCTGGACGCCCTCCTCCCGGAGCAGGCGTCCGCCGAGGAGCACGCCGCGCTCGACGACGAGAACCGCCGACTCTGGGCCGCCGTCCGCCGCCTCGCCGAGCGCTGTCAGCGCCTGCTCCGGGTGATCGCCTTCGAGGACCGCCCGGACTACGCGCGCCTCGCCCGCGACCTCTCCATGCCGGTCGGCAGCATCGGCCCGACCCGCAGCCGCTGCCTCGCGAAGCTCCGCGACCTCCTCGACGCCCCGGCCACCCGGACGGAGGGACGATCATGAGCGATGAGGACGACGCCCGGCTGTTCGCCCGCCTGCGCAGCCTCTGGAGAGAGGTCGATCCGGTCCCGGCCGGCCTCATCGACCGGATGGTCGCCGCGGTCGCCGCGGACGGGCTCAACCGCGAGTACGCGCTGCTCACGCTCGTGGAAGGCCAGCTCGGCGCGGTCCGCGGCGAGACCGACGCCCTCACCCTGCAGTTCAGCGACGGCAGCACGAGCATCCTCCTCCACGTCACGACGACCGCGTCCGGGCGACGGCGGATCGACGGCTGGGTGGACACCGCCGCCGCGGAGATCCTGTTGCTGCAGGGCGAGCGCGAGCGCCGCACGACCCCGGCGGAGACCGGCCGATTCGTGTTCGACGAGGTGCCGTCCGGGCTCAGCCGCGTGCGCCTGACCGCGACGGTCGGCGATGAGACCCGCACCCTGGAGACCCCGCAGTTCGAGTTGTGACCCCGCATCGCCGGCGCCGTCGCCGGCGATCCCCACGGAGAGGATGACCGATGGAGCAGCCCCAGGGATGGACCTGGCAGGACCGCGCGGAGGGATCGATCCGCCGCGGCACCGCCCTCGACCCCAGCACGGAACCGGTGGATGGGATCCGCGCGTTCCCCACCGCGTACCTGCCCGAGCGGCTGCTCATCACGCGTGCCCTCGGCGAGGAGGAGGCGTACGACCGCGAGCTGCGCGCCCTGAGGGATGCCGCGGACTCCTTCGGCTGGCGGCTGGAGCTGGAGTCGCCGGAGCGAGAGATCGGGAACGGCGAGCTCGTCCCGGGTGTCGCGGGGTTCCTGCGGGCACGCCTGACCACGCCGGATGAGCCGACCAGGGGCGAGTCCCCCGTGGCGCCCGACGCCTGGCGGGTGCTGCAGCGCGCGCGCCGACTGTCGCGCTCGACCATGCCGCGGACCAGCCTGGAGCACGTGCTCTCGATCGACCCGGTCGGACTCAACCCGTTCACCCGGACGAACCCGTTCACCCGGACGAACCCGTTCACGCGGACGAACCCCGTCCGCGGTGCCGCTCCCGGCGGAGGCGGCAGCGACGACTACCTGGAGCCCGGACGCGGGGCCCGGCAGCCGGTCACCTGGCTCGGCCCCGCTCCGGCTCGAGCAGCCGCTCCGAAGCGCGGACGACGACCGGTCGTGGCGATCCTCGACACCGGCTGCGGCGAGCACGCCTGGCTACCGTCCGACATCGTCACCCGGCACGTCGAACTCGACGGCGTCCCCGTGGGCTTCACGGACGACGCCGACCCCGAACGCTACCCCGACCTGTACGGGCAGCTCGACGGCGAGATCGACGCGGTGGCCGGTCACGGCACCTTCATCGCGGGCCTCGTGCGTCAGGCCGCCCCGGACGCCGACATCCTCTCCATCCGCGTCGCCGGCGCGCTCGGGGTGGTCGACGAGAGCACGCTCCTGGAGACCGTGGCGCAGGTCGTGGAACTGCTGCGGCGGCACCGCGAGGACCCGACGACCGGCTTCCCCATCGACGTGCTCAACCTCTCCCTCAGCTACTACCACGAGACCCCGACCGACGGGCTCTTCAGCAGGACCCTGTACGAGCTGCTCGCGAAGGCCAGGGAGCTCGGCTGCGTGGTCGTCTGCTCGGCCGGCAACGACGCGATCGATCGGCCCTCGTTCCCCGCCTCGCTGTGGCCGTGGCCCGGCGCCGACAACGGGCTGCCGTCCGACGACGGCGCTCCGCACGTGTCGGTCGGCGCCCTGAACCCGTCGGCGCACTCCGTCGCCCTGTTCTCGAACGTCGGCCCCTGGGTGCAGGTGTACGCCCCGGGCGCCGCCGTGGTCAGCACCTCGCCCGCCTTCGTCGGCGGCGCGCAGGCCGCGACCCGTGCGGACATCGACGGGCTGCCGCGCGAGACGCTCGACCCGGACGACTACCGCGGCGGCTTCGCGGTGTGGAGCGGCACCTCCTTCGCCGCTCCGTACATCGCCGGCCGGGTCGCGGCCCAGCTCGGCGCCGTCCCGGCCGCGGGGGTGAAGCCCGCCGTCGCCGCGAAGGCCGTCGCCGCCGTGCTGAAGTCGCTGCCGACTCCGCACGAGCGGCTCTGACCCCTCGCACCCTTCCGCACGACCGCTCCGGCACGGCATCCTGGACGGATGCCCCTGTCCGCGAGCGCGCTGCACCGACGCGGCGTCCAGGCGGCCAACGCCCGGCAGTTCACCCGTGCCAGGCGAGAACTGGAGAAGGCCGCCGCCCGCACCGACGACGCGGACCTCCGCGCCCGCATCGACGGGACGGCCGCCTACGTGCTCGCGCAGACCGGCGAGCCCGCGGCGGCGGAGGCGCTGTGCCGGGAGGCGCTGGCCAGGTCCGGGCTGCAGGCCGAGACGGTCGCCCTCCTCGGCGGGCAGCTCGGCGCCCTCCTTATGCACGGGGGCAGGATGGAGGAGGCCGAGGCGAGCCTGACCACCGCGATCGACGCCCTGGCCGCGACCGGGACCGAGACCCCCGCCCTCGCCAACTGCCTGATGAACCGGGCGGTGGTGCGGATGCAGCGCCATCAGCTGGACACCTGCATGGCCGACCTCCGCCGTGCGATCGGGATCTACGAGGCGCACGACGAACGGGACTCCCTCGCCGAGGCCACGCACAACCTCGGCTATGCCGCACTCCTCGGCGGCGACCTCGTCTCGGCGCTGCGCCTGATGGCCGCGTCCCGGCCGACGTTCGCCGCCACCAGTGCCCTCGCCACCGCCATCAGCGACCTCGACCGCGCCGAGGTGCTCCGCGACGCCGGGCTGACGACCGAGGCGGAGGCCCTGCTCGCCCAGGTGGCCGTGCAGTTCGGTGCCCAGCGGATGCGCCAGGCCCGTGGGGAGGCGGAGTTCCACCTCGCCCGCTCGCTCGTCCGCCACGACCCGCGAGCCGCGGCGCGGGCGGCGAGGACGGCCGCCCGCCGCTTCACCGCCCTCGGCAGCAGCGGCTGGGCGGCCCGCGCCGCGGCGGTGGAGCTGGAAGCCCGACAGCGGATCCGGCCCGATCGCCCGCTCGACGCCGCCGCGTGGGAGCAGGTGGCGCAGGAGCTCGACCGGAGCGGCTTCCGCACCGAGGCCACGGCCCTGCGGTTGAGCGCCCGCCGCGACGGCACCGGCCGCCTCCCCCGCATCCCCGCTTCGGCCCCGACGCCGCTCCGACTCCGCGCGCAGGAGGTCCGCGCCGCCCGCGCCGGCCCGGGCGCGGTCGGCGACGGGGACGCGCTGCGCGCCGCCGCCACCGGGCTCGACCTGCTGTCGGCATGGCAGCGCTCGTTCGGCGCCCTCGACCTGCAGGCGTCCGTCGCCATGCATGCCAGCGACCTCGTGTTCACGGGACTCGCCGCTGCCGTCCGCCGTCGCGACCCGGCGACGCTCTTCGAGTGGTCCGAGCGCGCCCGGCACCTCAGTCAGCAGGTCGCCCCGGTCCGCCCCCCGCACGACGACGCCCTCGCCGCCGACCTCGCCGAGCTCCGGATGCTGCGTGCCGACCTCGCGGGGGCGGACTGGACGACCGACCCCACCGTCCGCGCGCTCCGCGACCGGGTGCGCGAGCGGCAGTGGTCGGCCACCGGCTCCGGAGCGACGAGGGAGCGCCGAACACTGGCGGAGACCACCGCGCTCCTCTCGGCCGATACCGCGGCGCTCGCCTTCGTGTTCACCGGCACCGGACTGCACGGGGTCGTGGTGCAGCCGGACGGCGCGACCCTCGTCGACCTGTCCTGGCCGCGGGTGCGGGCCGCTCTCGACGGCCTGCGCGCCGACCTCGACATGGCCGCCCTCACCCGGGACGGCGCGATGGGGCCGGTGACCGCGCGCGCTCTGACGGCGCGTCTCGCTGTCCTCGACGACGAGCTACTCGGGCCGATGCGCCGGGCCGCCGCGGGCGCCGCGCGGTTCGTGATCACCGTTCCCGGGATCCTCGGCGGGGTGCCGTGGGCCATGCTCCCTGGCATGCACGGCGTGCCGTTCACCCTCGCGACCTCGGTCTCGCGCTGGTTCGACGGGGAGGCCTCTGCTCCCTCAGCCCCGAGCGTCGGGTTCGCGGCGGGACCGCGCGTGCCGCGGGCGGCGGAAGAGGTCCAGCGCGCGGCGGAGTCGTGGGCGGGACGGGGAACGACCCGGACGCTGCAGGACACCACCGCGACCGTGAGCGCCGTCACCGCGCTGGCGGCCTCCGTCGACGTGCTCCATATCGCCGCGCACGGGCGTCACGCGGTCGACAATCCGCTGTTCTCCGGGTTCGAACTCGCCGACGGCGTGCTCTTCGGCTACGACGTCGACCTCATCGACCGGGTGCCGCGGACCGTGATCCTCTCGGCGTGCGAGCTGGGTCGGTCCTCCGTGCGCTGGGGCGAGGAGGCCCTGGGCATGACGCGCGTGTGGTTGCACGCGGGCGCGGAGGCGGTGATCGCGGCTCCCGTCACGGTGCCGGACGACGACGCGTGCGAGCTCCTGACGGCGGTCCACGAGGGCCTCGCCGGCGGCGCGTCCCCCGCCGACGCCCTGGCGAGCGCCGCGCTCAGGACGGGGGTTTCCGCCCCGTTCCAGTGTCACGGCAACGGATTCTGACTTTTTTCCCGGATCGGGGTATCAGAATCGCACCCGCCTTCTCCTGTTCTTCGGAAGGTGTCGAGCGAAAGGCCTCGAAGGGAGAGGCACGAGGGAGGCGCCGTCGGTTCTGGGGAAACGCCGCTGGGGAGCGGGAAGACGAGACGGACACCATCTGCTCCGGGAGCGTCGCGGTATGCAGCCGCGATGCTCCCGCAGGGCCTCGGCGATCTGGGGACGCCGAGGCCCTCGGGGCGTCCGCGTGCGGCCTGAGGCCTCAGGCGAGCAGGACCGTGTAGCCCGCAGCGCGCAGCGCGTCGACGGCGGCCCCGTCGGCCCCTCGATCCGTGATGACCGTGGCGAAGAGCTCCGCCCCGCCGACGGTGGAGAAGGCCTCAGCCCCGAGCTTGCTGCCGTCGGTCACGACGACCGCCCGCCGCGCCCGCTCCGCCATCATCCGGTTCACCGCCGCCTCGCGCTCGTCCTGCGTGGTCGCCCCGGCTGCCGCGTCCATCCCGTTCACGCCGATGAACGCGAGGTCCAGCCGCACCCCGCGGAGGAGCTGCTCGACGAACGGGCCGACGAGCTCGTAGGTGCGCGAGTGGATGACCCCGCCCGTGACGACCACCTTCATCTCCGGCCGGGTGGCGAGCTGGGCGGCGATGTTCACGGCATTGGTGACCACCGTGATCCCGCCCTCCGCCGCCAGGTCCTCGCGGGCGGCGAGCGCGGCCGCGATGGCGGTGGTCGTCGTGCCGCCGGAGAGGCCGACCACCATGCCGGGGGTGATGAGCGCCGCCGCGGTCTGCGCGATGCTCTCCTTCTCGTGCGTGCGGAGATGGCTCTTGTAGCGGAGCGGCAGTTCATAGGCGACGGTCTGGGCCACGGCACCGCCGTGCGTGCGAGTGAGCAGCCGCTGCTCGGCGAGGGAGTCGAGGTCGCGGCGGGTGGTGGCCGGGGAGGCCCCGAACCGCTCCACCAGCTCCTCCACCGTCACCTCCCCGTCCGCCGCGAGGAGGTCGAGGATCGCGTGCAGTCGGGCCGCGCGCTTCACCGGTCGTCGTTTCGCGTCGAGGTCGCAGCCGTGCCGGGAACCTCTGCGACCGGAGCGGGATTCTGCGACGGCAGCAGGGCGAACAGTCGCAGCATCCGGGCGGCTTCGTCCGCGAGGGCGGCGCGGGCGGGAGCGAGGTACTTGCGGGAGTCGACGAGACGCTCGTCGGCGGCGAGCACCTCGCGGACCGCGCGGGTGAAGAAGCCGTTGAGGTGGGTGGAGACGTTGACCTTCGTCATCCCGGCGCGCACGGCATCGGCGATCACGGCGTCGGCCACTCCGGACGAGCCGTGCAGCACCAGGGGCACGTCGGTCCCGTCCGCGGCGGCGCCACGCAGAGCCGCACGCAGGCGGCCGATGAGGTCGAGGTCGAGGGAGGCGGTGCGGTCGGTCATGGCGTGCGACGACCCCACGGCCACGGCGAGGGCGTCCACGCCGGTGGCGGCCACGAACGCCCGCGCCTCGTCCGGATCGGTGCGCACACCGGGGGCGTGGGCGCCGTCCTTCCCGCCCACCTCGCCGAGCTCGCCCTCCACGTACACCCCCGCCGCGCGGGCCCGGGCGGCGACCTCGGCGGTGACCGCCACGTTCTCGTCGTAGGGCAGCGCGCCGCCGTCGAACATGACCGAGCCGAAGCCGAGGGCCACGGCCTCGTCCACGAGCTCCGGCCGCTCCGCGTGATCGAGGTGCACCGCCACCGGGGTCTCCGCGCGTCGTGCCGCGGCGAGCGTCGCGAGGGCGACCGGCTCCAGACCGCCGTGGTAGTCGGCGCAGTTCTGCGAGATCTGCAGGATCACGGGGAGCTGGGCGAGCGCGGAGGCCCGCACGAGGCCCTCTGCGGTCTCCAGGTGGATGACGTTGAACGCGCCGATGCCGGTGCCGGCGGTGGCAGCCGCGGAGACGAGTTCCCGAGCGGAGACGAGGGTCACGAAGGGTCCTTCCGGAAGGAGGCGGGGTCGGGGCGGGAGACGCGAAGCTGCTCCTCGAGCGCGCGCCAGCGGGGGGAGATGTCGCCGGCGAGCGGCATGAGGACGGCGGCTGCCGACCACGCGGTCGCGCGACGGAGGATGACCTCGGGGTCGCGCTCGCCCTCCGCGGTGAGCACGGCGCAGGCCGCGACCGCGGCGTCTCCGGCGCCGGTCGGGTTGCCGGAGAGCGGCTCGTCGAGTCGGGCGTGCAGGAGATCGGTCGCGGTGACCGCGAGCATGCCGTCGGCACCGAGCGACAGGAGCACGAGCTCGGCACCGCGGGCCAGCAGCGAGCGCGCGCCCTCGACGGGGTCGGCGATCCCGGTGGCCTCGGCGAGCTCCGCGGCGTTGGGCTTGAGCACGGTCGCCCCGGCGTCGGCGGCGCGCAGGAGGGCCGGGCCGGAGGTGTCGAGGATCACCGGGACGCGGGCGTCCGCACCCACCGCGACGAGCATCGGCACGAGCGACTCCGGCGCCCCGGGCGGAAGGCTCCCTGAGACGACGAGGACCGCGGCGCCGGGAAGCCGGTCGACGACCTCCGCAAGAAGCCCGCCCCACTCGGCATCGGTCGGGTTCACCCCTCGCTCGTTGACGATCGTGGTGTCGCCCGCGCCCTCGTCGACGAGGGCGATGCTGCGACGCGTGTCGGCCGCGACGGGCACGAGCACATGGGGCACCCCGCTGGCCGTGAGCTCCGCGGCGAACTCCGCGCCGACCGGACCGCCGGCCGTGGTCAGCGCGAGGACGGAGGCCCCCTCGGCGTGTGCGACCCTGGCGACGTTGAGGCCCTTGCCGCCGGCGCGGGACGCCCCGGTCTCGGCGCGGTGGGTCCCGCCGGCCACGAGCCGATCGACCTGCCAGGTGAGGTCGAGCGCGGGGTTCGGGGTGACGGTGAGGATCATGCGAGCTCCCTGGCACGGAGGGCGGCGCCGATCAGGCCCGCGTTGCCGGACAGCTCGGCGGGGACGAGCGCGGGGAGGCGGTGGAAGCTGAGGCGGGCGGCGAGGCGGGTGCGCAGCTCGTCGAAGAGCGCGCCGCCCGCCCGCGACAGTCCGCCGCCGATCACCACGGCCTCGGGGGCGACCACGGCGGTCAGCTGCGCGAGCGACAGGGTGAGCGCGTCCAGAGCCGAGTCCCAGATGTCGGCGGCGACCCGATCCCCGGCGGCCGCTCGGGCGATGACGTCCTTGGCGCCGTCCGGGGTCGTCCCCGTGGCCTCCCGGTAGCGGCGCGCGATGGCGCCCGCCGAGGCGACGGCCTCCAGACAGCCACGGGCACCGCACGGGCACACCGGTCCGTCGGCGATCGGGGAGTGCCCGATCTCGCCGGCGTAGCCCCCGGCCGTGTAGGGGCGGCCGCCGACGAGCAGGGCGCCGGCGATGCCGGTGCCGATCACGAGGATCACCGCGTCGTCGTAGGCCCGCGCGCCGCCCAGCTCGTGCTCGGCCCAGCTCGCGGCGCGCACGTCGTGGTCGAACGCGACGGGAAGGCCGAGACGTTCCGCGGCGAGCGCGCGCAGCGGCGCGTCCCGCCAGCCCATGTTGCTCGCGAACACGCCGACCCCGGCGGCCGCGTCGACGATCCCCGGCACCACGAGCCCGGCGGCGCGCGGCGTCACGTCGGGATGCTCGTCGCGGAGCTGCGCGGCGAGCACCTGCAGTCGGTCGAGCAGCGCGGGGGTGCGGTCGCCGGCGGCCGTGGGGGTGGGCGTGCGACGGAGGCCGAGCGCCCGCCCGTCCGCATCGAACAGCGCCGACTTGATGTCCGTCCCGCCGACGTCGAAGGCCAGGACGGGCGACCCGGCGCCGAGCGTGCGCACCGCGGCGAGCTTCTCGCCGGCCTCGTCCCTCGCGACGTCGGGGATCGCGTCCGCGGCGTCGTTCGGGGTCATCGCTCGGCTCCGGGGATCGCTGGCGTCATGCATCCAGGATGACGGATCGCGTGAGGTTGCGCGGCTGGTCGGGGTCGAGCCCGCGGGCCACGGCACGGTCGAGGGCCGTCCGGTGCAGGCGCACGAGGTCGGCGAGCGGGTCGATAGCCCGGTGCTCGAAACGGGCGCCCGTGGCGCGCACCTCCGCGGCCAGGCCTTCCGGTGCCTCTCCGAACTGCCACGTCACCCGGCCCGGCGCGGCGATGGCGATCGGACCGTGACGGTAGTCCATCGACGGGTACGCCTCGGTCCACGACTGCGAGGACTCGCGCAGCTTCAGGGCGGCCTCGTGGGCCAGGCCGATCGTCCAGCCCCGCCCGAGGAACGTGTACTGCTCGGCGTCGCGCAGCTCGGTGTCGTCGCCCTCCTCGGCGAGCACGGCGGTGGCGTCGGCGATGGCTCCGGAGAGGTCTTCGCCCAGCGACGCGCGGAAGAGGGCAAGCGCGGTCGTGGCGAAGCGCGTCTGCACGACCGACTGCTCGTCGGCGAACGGCAGCAGCACCGCGTCGTCGACGAGCGAGACGAGCGGGGAGTCGGGGTCGCCGATCACGCCGATCGTGCGGGTGCGCGCCTTGATGCGGTCGACGAGTTCCAGCACCTCGGTCGTGGTGCCGGAGCGGGTGAGGGCGACGACCGCGTCGTAGCCGCGGTCGATGAAGGCCTCGGACGCCGCGAAGGCATCGGTCTCGCCATGGCCGGACGATTCGCGCAGCGCGGCGTACGACTGGGCCATGAACCACGAGGTGCCGCAGCCGACGACCGCGACCCGTGCCCCGCGGGTCGGCAGGAGGGCCTGCTCGGCGGTGAGCTCGGCGGCGGTGGCCCACATCTGCGGCTGGGAGCGGAGCTCTTCGCGCATGTGCGCGCCGGGCAGCGAATCGGTCATGAGGAGGCCTTTCGGACGAGTTGTTGCGTACTTGTGATTGTTTCGGGCGTGATCCGATCATAGTATTTCGTCCCAAGAGAGCAACATCTTGATTTGTTTGTTTGCCTGACAAATAATCGGGACGAGTTCCCCCGAGCCCCCGCTCGGACGATCGCGACCACCTCGGCGGCGTGATCAACACGCACCGTCGCGTGGAGTGTTCTGCGACTGTGCACCACCCCCCTCTCCGGAGAGCGGATCCCGCCCGCTGGAGCAGCACCCACAGTGAGGAATGCAATGCCCATGAACAAGTCACGGCGATACGGGGCCGCAGCGGTCGCGGCCGTCGCCACGCTGTCGCTCGCATCCTGCGGTTTCGGTGGATCGGGAGGAGACAGCGGCGGCGGCGACGACGCCAGCACGCTCGACCTGCTCGTCCCCAGCTACTCCGACGCCACGAAGGGTCTCTGGGAAGACGTCATCGACGGTTTCACGAAGGACAACCCCGACATCACCGTCAACCTCGAGGTGCAGTCGTGGGACAACCTCGAGAAGGTCATCTCCACGAAGGTCCAGGCCGGCGAGGCGCCCGACATCTACAACGGCGGCCCCTTCGCGGGCTTCGTCGAGGACGAGCTGCTCTACCCGGTCGAGGAGGTCGTGTCGGACGACGTCTACTCCGACTTCCAGGACTCCTTCCTCGCCAACGCCGAGGTCGACGGCACCGCGTACGCCCTGCCGATGATCGCCTCCGCGCGTGCCCTGTTCGTCAACAACGACCTCCTGTCCCAGGCGGGCGTCGAGGCGCCGACCGACTGGGACTCCCTGCTCGACGCGGCGACCAAGGTGTCCGGGCTCGGCGGCGGTGTCGCGGGCTACGGCATGCCGCTCGGCTCGGAGGAGGCGCAGGCCGAGGCCGCCGTCTGGCTCTGGGGCGGCGGTGGATCCTTCGGCGACGCGTCGGAGATCACCATCGACACCCCGGAGAACCTCGTCGGCGCCGAGCAGATCAAGAAGATGATCGACGCCGGGGCGACCCAGGCCGATCCCGGCTCCACGCAGCGCTCCCCGCTGATGGACATCTTCATCCAGGGCAAGATCGGCATGCAAGTCGGCCTGCCGCCGACGGTCGGCCAGATCGCCGACAACAACCCGGACCTCGACTACTCGATCGTCCCGATCCCGACCAAGGACGGCTCGCCGTTCACCCTCGGCGTCATGGACCAGCTCATGGCGTTCGAGAACGACGGCGACAAGCAGGAGGCGATCACGAAGTTCCTCGACTACTTCTACTCGCCCGAGGTCTACGTGCCGTGGGTGCAGGCGGAGGGCTTCCTCCCCGTCACGAAGTCCGGCGCCGAGGAGCTGTCCGGCGAGGAGGCCCTCAAGCCGTTCCTCGACGTGCTGCCCGACGCGCAGTTCTACCCGTCGACCAACCCGAAGTGGTCGGCCGCGGACGGCGCCTTCAAGTCGCTGTTCGGACAGATCCAGGATCAGCCGGCGGCCGATGTGCTGAAGCAGATCCAGGACCAGGTGGACGCGGGCTGACCCGCGGAACGGAGAGGTTCGGGAATCCCCCATGAGCCAGACGACAGAATCCTCGAACCTCGCGGGGGCGGCCACCGGCCGCCCCCGCACCCCGGACGCCGGGACGGCCGTGCGCGGTCGCCCCGGCGGGCGGGACCTCCTGCAGGCGCTGCCGTGGATCGCCCCCGCGCTGGTGCTCATCATCGGCGTGGTGCTGTTCCCCGCCGGCGTCATGTTCTTCAACTCCACCCGCGACATCTCGCTGTCGGGCCTGGACAAGGGCTCGGTCGGCTTCGACAACTTCGTGACCGTCTTCACGTTCCCGGAGTTCTGGCCGATCTTCGTCCGCACGATCGTGTGGGTCGTGTCGGTCGTGCTGTTCACGGTCGTCATCTCGCTCGGACTCGCGCAGATCCTCAACAAGGCGTTCCCGGGTCGCCAGCTCGTGCGGATGGCGGTCATCGTGCCGTGGGCCGCGTCCGTGGTGATGACCACGATGGTCTTCTACTACAGCCTCGAGCCGTACTTCGGGGTCTTCAACAAGTTCCTCTACGACATCGGGCTCTCCGACGACGCGGTGGGCTACGGCTGGACGAAGAACCCGACGACGGCGTTCGCCTGGTCCATCGTCATCGCGGTGTTCGTGTCGCTGCCCTTCACGACCTACACGATCCTCGCGGGGCTGCAGTCCGTCCCCGCCGATGCGATCGAGGCCGCCAAGATGGACGGCGCCGGAGCGGCCCGCACCTACTGGTCGATCGTCCTGCCGCAGCTGCGGAGCGCCCTCGCCGTGGCGATCCTCATCAACATCATCAACGTCTTCAACTCGCTGCCGATCCTCAAGGTGATGACCGGGTCGATCCCGGGCTACGGCGCCGACACGATCATGACGCTCATCTTCAAATACATCGAGCTGCAGAAGAAGGTCGACGTCGCGAGCGCCCTGTCGGTCGTGGCCTTCCTCATCGTGATCGCGATCGTCGCGGCCTACGTCAAGATCGTCAAGCCCATGAAGGAGGTCTGATCATGACCGTGACCGAGACCGCCCTCGTGACCACCGCCGACTCCCGCGGACGACGCACCCCGCCGATCCCCGGCCGCCGGCGCCGCTACACCGCGGATCAGGTGACGCTGCCCCGGGTGATCCTGCGCACCGCCGCCGGGTTCCTCGTGCTCGCGGTCTTCGTGCTGCCGTACCTCATCATGTTCTTCGGATCGGTGAAGACGAAGGCGCAGATCCGCTCGGTCGACCCGACCTACCTCCCGGTGGAGTGGCACTGGGAGAACTACCTCACGATGTGGTCGACGCCCGAGACGCCGCTGCCGTACAACCTCGTCTCGACCATCGTCATCTCCGTGTTCGCGACGCTCCTGGTGCTGCTCGTGTCGCTCCCGGCGGCGTACTACACGGCCCGGTTCCGGTTCCCCGGCCGCATGGTGTTCCTGTTCCTCGTGATCGTGACGCAGATGCTGCAGCCGGCGGTGCTCACGTCGGGCCTGTTCCGGCAGTTCACCGTCCTCGGCCTCGGCGACACCTGGACCGCGATGATCTTCATCAACGCGGCCTTCAACCTGTCGTTCGCCGTGTGGATCATGCACTCGTTCTTCGCCGGCATCCCCAAGGAGGTCGACGAGGCGGCGCAGATCGACGGTGCCGGGCGCCTCACTGTCCTGTTCCGGATCAACCTCCCGCTCGTCTGGCCGGGCATCGTCACCGCGATCGTGTTCACGTTCGTGGCCTGCTGGAACGAGTTCGCCGCCTCGCTGGTGATCCTGTCGACGGACAAGAACCAGCCGCTGTCGGTCGCGCTCACGAAGTTCGTCGGTCAGTACGAGACGAGCTGGCAGTACGTGTTCGGCGTCTCGATCGTCGCGATCCTGCCCGTCATCATCCTCTTCATGCTCATCGAGAAGCGTCTCGTCGGCGGCCTCACCGCCGGCAGCGTGAAGTAGCCCGTCCCGGTTCCCGTCCCCCCCCCGGGTTCCCGTCCACCCCCCCGGGTTCCCATCCGGCGCCCCTGCACGACCGGGGCGCGCGTGCAGGGGTTCCGGGCGGATCCGGTCGTGCGCCCGTACCCGGATCGTGCAGCCGGAACATCCGACGGGAGTGGTCAGGGGCGGGTCGGGGGCGGGATCAAGGGCGGGGGCCGCCGGCGCGGAGCTGCTCGGGGCTCCATCGCACGCCGAGGACGGCGGTGAGGGCGGCCTGCGCGGGGCCGGCGGAGGGGGCGACGCGCGGATCGGCGTACCGGATCGGGATGTCGGCGGTGCCGCGGGCGGGGTAGCCGCTCTCGGCCCGCACCCGCTCCAGGAACCGGGGGCCGAGCTCCGTCGCGGGGCCGCCGATGACGACCTCGATCGGATCGAGCAGCGCCCCGATGAGCTTGATGGCGCGGGCCAGCGCCCGCGCCCCGTCGTCGATCAGCGTCTGATCCGCCCGGGCGACGAGGGCACGGACCGCCGACGCGTCCAGGGCGTCCGAGAACTCCTCGCCGAGCATCGGTCCCATCGCGGCCGCCGACTCCAGGCAGCCGCGCCGCCCGCAGCGGCACGGGCGGGCGGCATCGCCGAACACCACCTGCACGTGCCCGATCTCCCCGGCACGGTCGCGGGGTCCGGGCGCGAGCTCCCCGTCGAGGGTGACCGCGGCGCCGATGCCCCCGCCGCTGTGGATGAACAGGCGGTAGCCCGAGGGGGCGGCGTCCAGCCCGGCCTCCGCGATGGCCTCGGCATCGACGTCGTTGACGAGGAGGACCGGGACGCCCGCGATGCTCTCGAAGCGCTCCGCCAGCGGCACCTCGTGCCACTCCAGTTGCACGCTCTCCAGCACCGTGCGGCCGTCCGTCGTCCCCGGGACCTGCACACCGACCGCGAGCAGCCGCGACCCGGTTGCGGCGACGACCTCCGCGACCGTCTCGTCGAGGACCCGGTTGCGCGTCTGCACGGTGTACGCGATGCTGCGGCGGTCGACCTCGGAGCCGTCGAGCGCGACGAGCGCCAGGTACGCGCTGGTCGGCTGCACGACGAGCACGAGGATCAGGTGGTGCTCCGCGTCGATGCTGAGCGTGGTCGCGCGCTTGCCCCCCGTGCTCACCGCCTGCTCACCCTCCGCGATCAAGCGGTTCTCGATGAGCTCGGCGACGAGGGACGACGCGGTCGCCGCCGTGAGTCCGGTCGCCCGCGCGATGCCGGCACGGGTCTGCGAACCGGAGGCCTGGAAGACGAGCTGGAGCGCCCGTCGCAGGTTCGCTCGCCGAACCGCCGCCTGGGTGTCCAGCGCGTCGTCGTGGGTGAACATCTGCGGGTTCCTTCTCGGGGCCGAGGTCCGTCGATTGACAGCGCGCGTACCGCTCCGTACGCTCGGTCCGTTAGTTTATTCATTGAACTTAGTCAGCCCGAGCGTCGATCGGGAGGAGCATCGTGCGCTACCCCCAGATCCTAGAGCGCCCCGCGGATCGGGCACGAGCCGCGCAGCCACCGGGCAACGGTCACGCCCGCGGTATCCGGGAGCGGAACCGCGCCCTCGTCCTCCGCACCCTCATGGAGCAGTCCGCCCTGAGTCGCGCCGATCTGTCCCGGCTCACCGGCCTCGCCCGCCCCACCGTCTCCGAGGTCGTGCGCGACCTGCTCGCCGACGGTGTGATCCGGGAGAGCGGACCCAGCCAGGAGTCCCGGCCGGGGAAGCCCGCCGTGATGCTCGAGTTCGACCAGCGTGCCGTCCAAGTCATCGCACTCGACCTCTCCGCACCCGACGACATCGTCGGCGCACTGGCCTCGCCGGACGGCCGCATCGCGCACCGCCTCCGCCGGCCGCGCACTGCGGACGCCGCCGCCGCGATCGCCGGTCTCGTCGCCGAGCTGCGGGCCCTCGCCGACGGTCCCGCGCTCGGCATCGGCATCGGCGTGCCCACCGGCTCCTCCGCGCTGCTCGGTCTCGGCCCTCGACTCGCGGACGTCCTCGACGCGCCCGTCCACCTGTTCGACGACGCCGATCTCGTGGCCGACGCCGCGCAGCGGTTCGGCTCCGTCGGCACCGACTTCCTGCTCGTCCGCATCGGCACCCGCATCGGCACCGCGATCCGCGTCGTCGGCGACGACGGCGCCCCGGTGGAACGCTCCATCGGCGCCCGCGAGCTCGCGCACGTCGGTGCGGGTGGCGACCCCGGTGAGCTGTGCCTGTGCGGCCGCGACGGCTGCGTCCACGCGTGGGCGGCGGCTCCCGCCATCGCCCGGCGCCTGGAGACCCCGGGCGCAGACCACGCGACGGTGCTCACCGCCGCCGGCGCCCGGCTCGGCACGTCGCTCTCGGTCATCGCCGCCGCCGTCGACCTGCCCACGATCGTCCTGAGCGGTCCGGACGGGATCGTCTCCCCGGAGTTCGTGGACGCGACGGCCGCCGCGGTCCGTGCCGCCTCGCACCCCTCCCTCGGACCGACCGTGGTGCCGAGCGCGCTCGACGACGCCGTCCTGCTGGGCGCGGCGACCCGCGTGGTGGCCGCCGAGTTCAGCCCGCGCTGACGGACGCGCCCGTCATCCGTCCCCTCCCGCCCGGAAGGGATGGGAGACTCGATCCCGCGAGGCGGCCGTCCGTCGTCTCGATCCGTCCTGGGAGGGAATCCGCATGAAGGTACTCGTGATCGGCGCGACCGGCAGCATCGGCGGGGTGGTCGCCGCCACCCTCGACGTGCGGGGACACGAGGTCGTGCGGGCGTCCCGCTCCGGCGAGCAGAACGTGGACGTGACCGACCCCGCCTCCATCCGCAGCCTCTTCGAGCGGGTCGGCCCGGTCGACGCCGTCGTGGTCGCCGTGGGCTCCGTGCCCTTCAAGCCGCTCACCGATCTCGACCGCGACGACTATCTCGCCGCCTTCACCGGGAAGACCCTCGCGCAGCTCGACGTCGTGCGGGTCGCCCTCGACCACGTGACCGACGGCGGCTCCATCACCCTCACCAGCGGCGTGCTCGCGCGGGAGCCGATCGCGACGGGAGCGGCGGCGGCGATGGCCAACGGCGCCCTGGAGTCGTTCGTGATCACGGCGGCGGCCGAGGCCCCGCGGGGGATCCGCATCAATGCGGTCTCCCCCGACGTGCTGGCGAACTCCCCCGGGTACTTCTCGACCTTCCCCGGCCACCGCCCTGTCACCGACGACGAGGTCGGCCAAGCGTACGTGCTCGCGGTCGAGGGCATCGTCTCGGGGCGGGTGCTCCCCGTCTGATGGCGCTCTCCCTCACTCCCGTCCCCACCCTGACCACCGAGCGGCTGGACCTCGTGCCGCTCGGACCGGAGCATCTCGACGGCACCTGGGCGGCCCTGCAGGAGCCCGAGGTGCTGCGGCTGACCGGCACCCACGCGCGCTTCACCCGCGAGGGCGTCGAGACCTGGCTCCGGTCGCTCGCCGACCGGGACGACCGGGCGGATTGGGCGATCCTCCGTCGCGACGACGGCGCGCACATCGGCGAGGTGGTCCTCAGCGACCTGGACGAGGACAACGGCTCGGCCGGTTTCCGCATCGCCCTCGCCGGCCCGCGGTGGTTCGGCGCCGGATACGGGACCGAGGCGACGCGCGCGGTCATCCGGCACGCCTTCGACACCGTGGGACTGCATCGCGTGGAGCTCGAGGTGTACGCGTTCAACCCGCGGGCGCAGCGCGCCTACGAGAAGGCCGGGTTCGTCGTCGAGGGCCGGCGTCGGGAGGCGCTGCGCTGGGACGGCGAGTGGGTCGACGCCATCGTCATGGGCGTCCTCGCGGACGGGTGACTGCACGCCGAGCGGTGGTGAGCGCAAGGGGGAGACGGAGCACAGGTCCGTGTCGGAAGATGAGGGCATGACCGACGCGCCGCTGTCTTCCCGTCCCTGGCTCCGCTCCTATGCCGAGGGCGTGCCGGCCGACATCGACGAGCCGACGCAGACCCTGCCGCAGATGCTGGCCGCCAGCGTCCGGCGGTATGCGCGCCGCCCCGCCCTCGAGTTCTTCGGTGCCGTGACCACCTACCGGGAGCTCGGCGAGCAGATCGACCGCGCCGCGGAGGGACTCCGCCACCTCGGGGTCACGAAGGGCGACCGGGTGGCGCTGGTGCTGCCGAACTGCCCGCAGCACGTCGTCGCGTTCTACGCGGTCCTGCGCCTCGGCGCGATCGTCGTCGAGCACAACCCGCTCTACACCGCGCGGGAGCTGCGCCACCAGTTCGAGGACCACGGGGCCCGCGTCGCGATCGTGTGGGACAAGGTCGCCGACACCGTCGCGGGGTTCCCCGACGACCTCCGGGTCGGCCACATCGTGAGCGTCGACCTCACGGGGGCGATGCCCCTGTCGAAGCGCCTCCTGCTGCGACTCCCCGTCCCGAAGGCCCGGGCATCGCGGGCGAAGCTGACCGGCACGCCCCGCGCGCGGCACCTGACGCCGTGGAAGAAGCTCGTGTCGCACCGCCGGCTCCCCCGCCGCACCCCCGGGCCGTCGCTGGGCGACACCGCCGTCCTGCAGTACACGAGCGGGACGACCGGGGTCCCCAAGGGCGCCATCCTCACCCACGCGAATCTGCGGGCCAACGCGATGCAGGGGCGGGCCTGGGTGCCCGGACTCCGCGACGGCGAGGAGACTTTCTACGCCGTGCTTCCGCTCTTCCACGCCTACGGACTAACCCTGTGCCTCACGTTCGCGTTGAGCATCGGGGCGAAGGTGGTGCTGTTCCCGGCCTTCGATGTGAGCCTGGTCATGGACGCCGCCCGCACGAGCCCGCCGACCTTCCTCCCCGCCGTCCCGCCCATCTACGACCAGCTGGCCCGCGCGCCGCCCGCGGCACGGTGGACCTCTCGACGGTGCGGTTCGCGATCTCCGGGGCCATGAGCCTCCCCGTGGCGACGGTGCGACGCTGGGAGGAGGCCACCGGGGGACTGCTCGTCGAGGGGTACGGGATGACCGAGGCCTCCCCGGTCGCGCTCGGCAACCCGATGGGTCCGACGCGGCGTCCCGGCACCGTCGGCGTCCCGTTCCCGAGCACGGAGATCCGTGTCGTCGACCCCGACGACCCCGATGTCGACGTGCCCACGGGCGAGCCCGGTGAGCTGCTGCTGCGCGGACCGCAGGTCTTCCAGGGATACTGGGGGCGCCCCGGCGAGACGGCCGAGACCCTGTTGCCGGACGGCTGGCTCCGCACCGGCGACATCGCCGAGGTCTCTCCCGACGGGTTCGTCACCATCGTCGACCGCCGGAAGGAGCTCATCATCACCGGCGGCTTCAACGTCGCGCCCAGCGAGGTGGAAAGCGCGCTGGAAGCCCACCCGGACGTCGTCGCGGCCGCCGTCGTGGGGCTCCCTCGGGCGAGTGGCGGCGAGGAGGTCGCCGCGGCAGTGGTGCTCCGCGAGGGCGCGGCGGCGGACATGGACGGGCTCCGCGACTTCTGCCGCACCCACCTGACCGCCTACAAGGTGCCGCGCCGGATCACCGCCGTCGACGACCTCCCGCGGTCGCTCATCGGCAAAGTGCTGCGGCGCGAGGTGCGCGACCGGCTGCTCGCCGAGCGCGGGGCCTGACGCGCGGGCTCAGCGCCCTTCCGCGGCCTCGGTGTGGTGGCGGATGACCTCGGCCACGACGAAGTTGAACCACTTCTCCGCGAACTCCGGGTCGAGGTGGGCGTCCTCTGCGAGCGCGCGGAGCCGGGCGACCTGCTGCTCCTCGCGGTTCGGGTCGGACGGCGGCATCGCGTGCTCGGCCTTGAGGTGGCCCACCTGCTGCGTGGCGCGGAACCGCTCCGCGAGCAGGAAGATCAGCGCCGCGTCGATGTTGTCGATGCTCGCACGCAGCCGGAGCAGTTCGGCCTTCGGATCCTCAGCGGCAGTCATGCCCCTACTCTAGAGCCGCAGATCACCCGGCCTCCGACGAGGGGCACCGCTATCGTGTGCTCATGAGCAACGACCAGTCGCCGGCCTCCGCTCCGCACGACGGCCAGGGCGGTCCCGCCCCGGAAGCCGTCCCCGTCGATGCCGCGCTGGTCGGCGCTGCGGTGGAGGCGCCCGACGCCGCCGCGAAGCCGTCCCGCCCTGTGCTGATCGAGCCGACCACGCCGAACCGGTCGTTCTGGACGCGGATCGATCGGCCGTTCGTGTTCGGGTTCCTCGTGACGCTCGGCGGTCTCGGGGCGATCGTGATCGGCAGCGCGCTCTACAACCTCTCCACCGTCCTCATCTACATCGCGCTCGCCCTGTTCGCCGCGCTCGGTCTCGACCCGGCCGTCCGCTTCCTCGAGCGCCGCGGCATCTCCCGCGCGCTCTCCGTCGTGGTGACGATCCTCGCCCTCATCGTCGTCGTGGCCCTCGTCCTCTGGATGATCGTGCCCATCGTCGTCGATCAGATCGCCGGGTTCGTGAAGTCGGTCCCCGGCATGATCCAGGACTTCACGAAGTCCGACCTCTACGCCACCCTCAACAACCAGTTCGGTGACCAGTTCCAGGACCTCGTGTCGGAGGTGCAGAAGTTCCTCTCCGACTTCGGCAACCTCGCGACGATCGGCGGCGGGGCGCTCCAGGTGGGCGCGTCCATCGCGAGCGGGATCTCGGGCGCGATCGTGGTGCTCGTGCTGACGCTGTACTTCCTCGCGACCCTGCCGGCCATGCGCCAGGGGATGCTGCGTCTCGTCCCGGCCCGCGACCGCGACCGCGCCGGCGACATCTCCCAGCAGATCACCGATTCGGTCGGCGGCTACGTGATGGGGATGGTCGTCCTCGCGTTCTGCAACGCGACCCTCGCCCTCATCCTCTACACCGTGCTCGGCCTGCCGTTCCCGCCGCTCATGGCCGCGATCGCCTTCTGCGTCACACTCATCCCGCTCGTCGGCTCCGTGCTGTTCTGGATGATCGGCACCATCCTCGCGCTGTTCACGAACCCGATCGCCGCGCTGGTCTTCGCCGCGATCTACCTCGTCTACATGCAGATCGAGGCGTACGTGCTCACCCCCCGGGTCATGAACAAGGCGGTGGCCGTGCCGGGCTCGCTCGTCGTCATCGGCGCCCTCGCCGGCGGCACGCTCCTCGGTCTGCTCGGCGCCCTCGTGGCCGTGCCCGTCACCGCCTCGATCCTCATCATCGTCAAGCAGGTGGTCGTGCCGAAGCAGGACTCCCGCACCTGACCCCACCCCTGCACAACTTCGGAGATCCGAGGCGACACGCCGTGAGCCCAGGGTCCTCCGCGGCGTGTCGGGCGAGATCTCCGAAGCTGTGCACGCGGCGGTCGAGAACGACGAAGCGCCCGACCCCTGAGGGCCGGGCGCTTCGCGGGGAGACGACTCAGATGAGGTCGTTGTCCGTCAGCCACTGCTTCGCGATGTCCTCCGCCGACTTCTGGTCGACCGTGCTCTGCACGTTGAGGGCGACGAGCTCCTCGGCGGTCAGCTTGGCGCTGATGCCGTTGATGACGTCGGCGATCTCGTCGGCCACGTCGCTGGAAGCGATCGGGACCACGTTCGAGGCCAGGATGATGTTCTCTGGGTCTTCCAGCGCCACGATGTCCTCGGTCTGGAAGGCCGGGTCGGCCGAGTAGATGTCCGCGACCTGGATCTCGCCGGCAAGCAGCGACTCCAGCGTCGTGGGACCGGTGGCCGAGAACGCCAGGTCGACGCCGTAGACCTCCTTGGCCGCGGCGGGACCGTACGGACGCTGCTCGAACTCCGGAGCCGCGCCGATCGTGACCGGGGTGGTGACGTCCGCGAGGTCGGCGATCGAGGTGAGGTCGTTCTCCTCGGCGAAGCTCTTGAGCACCGTGTAGGTGTCCTGGTCGGAGGCCTCGGCGTAGTCGAGCGCGGTGAGGCCGTCCGGGAGCGCGTCCTTCAGGGCCGCGTAGACGTCGTCCGGGCTGGTGGCGGTCGCATCCTTGTCCAGGTACTCGAGCAGGTTGCCCGTGTACTCGGGGAACAGGTCGATCGCCCCGGACTCGACGTCCGGCATGTAGGCGTCGCGCTGGCCGATGCTGAACTGACGGTCGACGTCGAAGTCGGCGGCCTCGAGCGCCTGCGCGTAGATCTCGGCGATGATCTCGTTCGAGTAGTAGGCCTGCGAACCGATGACGATGGTGTCGCTGCCCCCACCGTCGCCGGCGTCGTCGGTGGGCGCGTCCAGCGGGTTGCTGTTGGCGCAGCCGGAGAGGGCGAGGGCGGCGGCGAGCGCGACGCCGCCGGCAAGGGCGAGGCGGGACTTTCGTGCAGTGAACATGGACTTCCTCTTCTCTGGGGGACGATGCTGTGGTTCAGGCGGGTGCGGCCGCGGGGGCGGTCGCCCGAGCGCGACGGCGTTGCGGACGGGTGCGCACACCGCGGGGCACCGCGGCGTGCTGGGCGAGCGCGAGCAGGAGGTCGACGAGGAGCGCGAGCACCGCGACGAGGATCGCGCCGCCGAGCACCTGGTCGAAGCGGCGGAGCGGGATGCCCTGGATGATCGGCCAGCCGAGGCCGCCGAGGTTCACGTAGGCCGCGATCGTCACCGTGGCGATGACCTGCAGCAGCGCCGAGCGGAGGCCGCCGACCAGCAGCGGCATGCCGAGCGGCACCTCGACCTTCCAGAACACCTGCCAGCCGGTCATCCCCATCGCCCGCGCCGCGTCGATGGTGCGGCGATCGACCGCCTCCAGGCCCGTGTAGGCGCCGGCCAGCAGGGACGGGATCGCCAGGACGACGAAGGTGATGATCGCCGCGAGGGGCGTGCGCAGCACCCCGAGCAGGAGCACCAGCAGCACCATGAGGCCGAAGGACGGGATCGCGCGGGCCGCTCCGGAGACGGCGACCGCGATCTCCCGCCCCTTCCCGGTGTGCCCGATGAGCCAGCCGAGCGGTACGGCGATCACCGCGGCGATCAGCACGGAGACCACCGTGTAGAAGACGTGCTGGCCGAACAGGACGGGGAGGGAGTACGTCCCGACCCAGCGGTCGGGAGAGAACAGCCAGGCGAAGGCCTCGGTGAACACGTTCATGCGGCCGTCCTCAACGTGATCGTCCGCCGCGCAGCGGCAGGGGTGGCCGCCGCCCGCGTCCACGGCATGAGGGCCCGCCCGAGGAGGACCAGCAGGAGATCGATGACCAGGGCGATGACGACGACGGCGACGATGCCGGTGAAGACCTCGGCGAGGATGCGGCGCTGGAGGCCGTTCGTGAACAGGTAGCCGAGGTTCGTGACGCCGACGAGGATGCCGACCGTCGCGAGCGAGATGGTGCTCACCGCCGCCACTCGGAGGCCCGCGAGGATGACCGGCCCGGCGAGCGGGAAGTCGACCGTCCAGAAGCGGCGGAACCCGCCGTAGCCCATCGCGACCGCCGACTGCCGGATCGCGGGGTCGACCGAGTCCAGGCCGTCGGACACCGCGCGGACGAGGATCGCGATCGCGTAGATCGTCAGGCCGATGACGAGGTTGGCCGGGCTGCGCGCCGGGTAGCCCGCCACCGACGGCAGCAGGATGAGGAGGGCGAGGGAGGGGATCGTGTAGAGCAGCCCGGTGAGGACGATGACCGGACCCTTCACAAGCTGATAGCGCCAGGCCACCCACCCCAGCGGGAGCGCCAGCACGAAACCGAGCACGATCGCGATCGCGCTCTGCTGCAGGTGCACCGCGGTGAGCTCGAGGATCAGCCCGAGGTTGTCGCCGACCCAGTTCACGGGGCCGCCTTCACCGTGTCGGCTCCGTCGACCACGCCCTCCGGCGCATCGACGATCGCCCCCTGCGTGCGGCCCTCGGAGTCGACGACCACGGTTCCCCGCGGGGTCTGCTTGAGGTGCAGCGCGCGGCGGCCGCGGTCGGCCCCGATGAAGGAGGAGACGAAGTCGTCGGCCGGGTTCTCGATGATCTCGCTGGGGCTGCCGACCTGCACGATCCGGGCGCCCTTGTCGAGGATGACGACCTGGTCGCCGAGGAGGAAGGCCTCGTCGATGTCGTGCGTGACGAACACGACCGTCTTGTCGAGCTCGTGCTGCAGCCGCAGGGTCTCCTGCTGGAGGTCGGCGCGGACGATGGGGTCGACCGCACCGAACGGCTCGTCCATGAGGAGGATATTCGGATCGGCGGCGAGCCCGCGGGCCACCCCGACACGCTGCTGCTGACCACCCGACAACTGACTCGGGTACCGGTCGGCGAGCGCCTGGTCGAGGCCGACGGTCGTGAGCAGCTCGCGAGCACGCTCGTGCGCCTGCGCGCGCTTCACTCCGTTCAGCCGCAGCACGGTGGCCACGTTGTCGATGACGGTGAAGTGCGGCATGAGCCCGGAGTTCTGCATCACATAGCCGATGCGCCGGCGCAGGGCGACCGGGTCGCCCGAGAGCACGCTCTCCCCGTCGATCTCGACCTCTCCCGACGTCGGCTCCACCATGCGGTTGATCATCCGCAGCAGGGTGGTCTTGCCGCAGCCGGACGAGCCGACGAACACGGTGGTCTTGCGGGAGGGCAGCACGAGGCTGAAGTCGTCTACGGCGAGCGTTCCGTCGGGGAAGCGCTTCGTGACGTTGCGGAACTCGATCATGAGGGTGTCTCTCCGACGGTCGTGCGGACGTGCGGTCGTGGGTCGTGTGGGACTAGGCCGAGACCTCGACGCCCGGGGCGAAGGCGACGTAGCCGGAGAAGTCCTTGCCGACCCGGTCGAACGCCGACGGGTACGGGTGCGGGTACGACCACGCGAGATCCTTGTGCAGCTCTCCGTCGACCTGGACGGAGTAGTACTGGCACTCGCCCTTCCACGGACAGGTGTACGGCGTGGGGCTCTCGACGAGGACGTCCGGCGCGACGGCTGCCGGCGGGAAGTACCAGTTCCCCTCGATGCGGATGAGGTCGTCCTGGTCGGCCTCGGCGATGACGTTTCCTGCGAGTACAGCCTTCATGGTCCTGCCTCCTCGGATGTGGGTTCGAGCGTATAAGACGGGTGCGACATCCGGCACGGGGTTGCGCGCGTGGTCGTCAATCTGGGACACAATGCGCGTTCTGTTCGTCACGCGACCGGGATCGGATTGCCCGGATCAGGCCGAGTCGCGGCCGTAGCCCTCCAGCAGCCGCAGCCAGATCTCGCTGATCGTGGGGTAGGAGGGCACGGCGTGCCAGAGTCGGGCGATCGGGACCTCGCCGACGATCGCGGTGGTCGCGGCCTGCACGAGCTCGGCGACCTCGGGGCCGACGAACGTGGCACCGATCACGACGTCGCGGTCGGAGTCGACGACCAGGCGCGCCTGCCCGGCGAAGCCGTCCTCGTACAGGCTCGCGCCCGCCACCCACCCGAGGTCGTAGTCGACGACGCGGACGGCGGTGCCGGCGTCCTTCGCTGCCGCCTCGGTGAGTCCGACGGACCCGACCTGCGGGATCGAGAAGGTGACCTGGGGCACCGCGGCGTGGTCGGCCGTGGCGACGTGACGGCCCCAGGGCGCGTCGTCCACCGCGTCGCCATTCGCCCGCGCGACGATGACGTCGCCCGCGGCGCGCGCCTGGTACTTGCCCTGGTGGGTCAGCAGCACGCGGCCGTTGACGTCGCCGACGGCGTACAGCCAGTCGTGCCCGGGGACGCGGAGGGTGTCGTCCGTCTCGATCCAGCGGCCCGGCTCGAGCCCGACCGCCTCGAGCCCGATGTCGGCGCTGCGGGGAGAGCGTCCGGTCGCGACAAGCACCTCCGCCGCGGTCACCGTCTCGCCGTTGTCGAGGGTGATCGTGACCCGCTCACCGTCGCGGTGCACCGCCGTCGTACCGGTGTCGGTGCGGACGTCGACGCCGAGCTCACGCAGGCCGTCGGCCACCCGCTCTCCGGCGAAGGGCTCCATCCCGCCCAGCAGCCCGCTGCGCGCCAGCAGCGTCACCGACGAGCCGAGCGCGGCGTACGCGGTGGCCATCTCGACCGCGACCACGCCGCCGCCGATGACCGCGAGACTGTCGGGCAGCTCCTCGGCGCTGGTCGCCTCGCGGCTCGTCCAGGGCGAGGCCTCCCGCAGACCCTCGATGGGCGGGATGACCGCATCCGAACCGGTGCTGATGGCGACCGCGTGGCGCGCGCGCAGCACCCGGGTGCCGCCGTCCTGGTCGGTCACCGTCACCTCGCGCTCGCCGGTCAGCCGGCCGTGCCCCCGGGCGAGGTCGATGTGTGCGGACTCCAGCCACTTCACCTGCCCGTCGTCGGACCAGTTGCTCGTGAAGGAGTCGCGACGCTCGAACACCGCGCGCACGTCGAGGGAGCCGGTCACGGCCTGCGCGGCGCCGGCGACGTGCTGCGCGGCACGGAGCGCCTGGGCCGAGCGGAGCAGCGCCTTCGACGGCATGCACGCCCAGTACGAGCACTCCCCGCCGACGAGCTCGCTCTCCACGATGATCGCTGTGAGACCACCCTGCACGGCACGGTCCGCCACGTTCTCCCCGACCGGACCACCGCCCAGCACGATGAGGTCGTATTCGTCGGTCTTGTCGGCAGCAGTCATGCTCGCCCCTCTCGTGGCCGCGGCGGTCCGTGGCCCAGTCTCGCTCATGAGGAACGTCGAGTCACGGGTGAGTTGTTCCCGTCCGCCGATATGCCCGTCCTTCCCGTTCGGTTCCCGGTTCCGATGTTCCGGGTGCACGACCTGGATGCACGACGTTCCTTCCTCCGACGTTTCGGATGCACGACGTTCCGGATGCACGACCTGGGGACGGATGCACGACCGGGACGGGGCGATCCGCCGGCAGCCGTGTCCTGGTCGTGCATCCGCAACAGGACCGACGGAGTCGACGGGACCGACGGAGTCGACGGGACAGACGGAGTCGACGGGACGGACGGTGCCGACGGGACCGTCCGGGACGGCCCTGGGGTCAGGCGACGACGGCGGGGCGCGCGGGACGCGTGTCGGCGAAGGCCCGGGGATAGGCGCGACGGAGGGCCACGACGATGAGGGTCGCCGCGGTCACCTTGATGAGGTCGCCCGGGAGGAAGGCCAGGGTCGAGAGGGCCGTGAGGTCGAGGGGAACGCCGGTGACGAGGGCCTGGACGGGGATGCCGAAGGCGTAGACGACGAACACACCGCCGACGAGGGCCGCGAGCGCGGTACGCCACCAGGTCGGGCGGCCGGTGCGCATCAGGAGTCCGATGACGACGACGCCCACGATCCAGCCGAGCAGGTACCCGGCCGTGGGGCCGACGAAGACCCCGAGACCTCCGCGTCCGCCCGCGAGGACGGGAAGACCGACCGCCGCGAGCACGAGGACGAGGGCGACCGACCACGGTGCGACCCGGGGGCCGAGGACGAGACCGGCCAGCATGACGGCGAGCGTCTGTCCGGTGATGGGCACCCCACCGGGCAGCAGGACGACGACCGTGCCGAGCACGATGATGAGCGCGGCGAAGACAGCGACGCGGCCGAGGGTCGCGGAGGTGTCGCGGGGGGTGGATGCCATCGGGTGTCCCTTCCTGAACGGTGTTCACCTGAACACCGTTCACCAGGGTAGGGGCGCCCGCACATCCCGCGCAAATCACTCCGCAGCGGGCTCCACACTCCTGGTCCGCGGGGCGAGGACGGCCGCCGCCGCACCGATCACCGCGGCGAGCGCGAACACTCCCGCGAACGCATCCACTCCGGCAATGGCCCCGAGCGTGACGAAGAGCGAGCCCGTGACGGCGAGGGCGAGCGCGCTTCCGAAGGAGTCGGCCACGGTCATCGCCCCGCTGTTGAACCCCTGCTCCGCCGGGGAGGACATCGCGAGGACGAGCGCACTGGATCGCGGGCTCATCAACCCCATGCCCGCACCCGCGACGACCCAGGCGAGGGCGGCGAGCAGCGGGGTGGCCTGCGTAACCGTGATCGCCAGGATCAAGGCGATCCCGATGACCACGAGGACCGTCCCCACCCGCACCGCGGTCACGCTCGACAGGCGCTCGCCCATCCGCCCCTGGACGGTCGCCGCCGCCGACCAGGCGAGCGCACCCCCGGTCAGCGCGAGCCCGGCGAGGGTCGGCGACAGCAGGTACCGATCGGTGAGCAGGTACGGCAGGTAGATCTGCGCCCCGAAGAACGCCGCCGCCCCGAGACCGCGCACCAGGATCACCGACGGCAGGCCCCGGCGGGCGATGAGCGCGCCCCGCGGAAGGAGCGGGCGCACCGCCGCGATCGCGATCACCACCGCGGCCGCCGACAGGAACGGCCCGGCGACCGGGACCTCGCCCACGAGGTCGAGGGCGAGCACGGCGGAGGCGGCGAGCACCGACCACCCCAGCCGTCCGAGAGCCCACGGCGTGGTGGCGTCTCCGCTGCGCGCGAGGCCGCGGAGGGCCGGGACGACCATCAGCAGCGCGAGCACGACGAGCACCACGACCCCGAGGAAGACCCAGTGCCAGCTCCATACCTCCGTGACCGCACCCGCGATCGTCGGACCGATCAGCGAGGGGATGACCCACGCGGCGGCGAACCCCGCGAAGATCGCCGGATGCAGGGACGTCGGGTACACCCGGGCGACCACGACGTAGAGAGCCACCATGAGTCCGCCGTTGCCGAGCCCCTGCGCGAAGCGTCCCGCGACGAGGACCTCCATGGTCGGCGCGAGCCCCGCGACGAGCAGTCCCACGGTGAACAGGGCGACGGACGCGTATAGCGGCGCCACGGGGCCCGCCGATCGGACCAGTTGCCGGCGACCACCATGCCGATCACGCTCGTCGCGAGCGGTCCGGCGAAGGCCAGCGCGTACAGCCGCTCGCCGTCGAGGTCGGCGCTGACCGCCGGCATCACCGTGGTGACCGCCAGCGATTCGAAGGCGCCGAGGAACACGAGGGCGCACGCGCCGATCGTGATCCAGACGTACTCGCCGCCGAGGATGCGGGACGGGGCGGGCGTGGACGGCGCGGTGCGCCCGGTCTCGGTCGTCATGAGGACGACGCTAGAACCTCAAGAATGGTTGAGGTCAAGTCCCGGATGGACGCAGGTCCGGAAGGGAGTCAGCGGAGCGGGAGGATGCTCGTCGGCGCGGGAGCCTGCGCCTCGTGCCGGACTCCGAGCGGTGCTCCCGTCCGCTCGTCGAGGTCGAGCAGCGTGACGGTGTCGGAGCGCTGACCGGCGACGAGGAGCTTGCCCTGGTAGACGAGGTGGTGTCGCGGCCAGTCGACTCCGGAGTCGGCGAGCGCGACCGGCTCCAGGGCCTCGCCGCTGCCGCGCACCCGCAGCGCCGCGATGGTGTTGCTGCCACGGAGGGCGGTGTAGAGGAACTGACCGTCCTTGGAGCGGGTGAGCTCGGCGGGGAAGTCCACGCCGACCTGCGCGATGGGGCTGGCCGGAGCCGAGGAGACGACGTCCCAGGTGCCGTCGGCGGCGGCCGCGAGCGTGAAGACCTCGCAGGAGTACTCGGTCACGACATGCAGGTGACCGCTCGGATGCACGACCATGTGGCGCGGACCGGTGCCGCGCGGAAGCACGACCTCCTGGTCGAGGACGAGCCCGGGGCCCTGCAGGCGCCAGAACCGGACGAGATCGAAGCCGAGGTCGGTCGTCGCCACGCGGCCGTCCGGCAGGAAGGCGGCGGCGTGCGCGTGAGATGCGCGGCCCGCGGCGCCGTAGGGGTCGACCGCCGCGATGCCGTCCCCGGCGGGCGTGGCGGGGGACGCATCCGGATCGCCGTCGCCGAAGAGGGCGGCACGCAGGGCTGCCGCCGCATCTTCCTTCGCCGGCACGAGACGACCATCCGCGGCGAGTCCGAAACGGACGACCCGCCCGTCGCCGTAGCAGCTGGCGACGAGCGTCTGGCCGTTCGGCGACACCGCGAGATGACAGACGCCGTCCCCCGTCGCCACCGGATCGCCGAGCGGCGTCAGCGCCAGCTCCCCGGTGCGCGCGAACGCCTGCACGGCGGCATCGCCTTCCAGCGCCGCATACACGACGTCGAGGGACGGATGCGCCGCCAGCCACGACGGCGACGGCGTCTGCGTCACGGGTCCGCGGTAGGCGAGCGTCGCGGCCTCCCGGCCCTCGTCGCCTGCCAGCACGCCGATCCCCTCGGCGGAGCCTTCCATCGCCGGGCCGTAGCCCCCGAGCCAGAACCGCGTCATGCCGGTCAGTCGAGCAGGTCGTGGCGCACGATCACCTGATCGCGCTCCGGACCGACGCCGATCACCGAGATGCGCGTGTTGCTCATCTCCTCCAGCGCGAGCACGTAGTCCTGCGCCGTCTGCGGAAGGTCCTCGAAGGTGCGCGCGGTCGAGATGTCCTCGCTCCAGCCCGGGAAGTACTCCAGGATCGGCTTCGCGTGGTGGAAGTCGGTCTGGTTCACCGGCACCTCGTCGAACCGCTCCCCGTCCACGTCGTAGGCCACGCACACCGGGATCTTCTCGAGCCCGGTGAGGATGTCGAGCTTCGTGAGCACGAGGTCGGTGATGCCGTTGATGCGCGTGGCGTACCGCGTGATGGGGGCGTCGTACCAGCCCACGCGGCGCGGACGCCCGGTCGTGGTGCCGAACTCGAAGCCCTGCTTGCGCAGCCACTCGCCCTGCTCGTCGAACAGCTCGGTCGGGAACGGACCGGAGCCGACGCGGGTCGTGTAGGCCTTGACGATGCCCACGATGCGGTCGAGTGCGCCGGGGCCGACCCCGGAGCCGGTCGAGGCGCCGCCGGCCGTGGCCGAGGACGAGGTGACGAACGGGTAGGTGCCGTGGTCGATGTCGAGCATCGTGGCCTGGCCGCCCTCGAACACGACGACCTCGCCGCGGTTCAGGGCCTGGTCGATGAGGTAGCCCGTGTCGGCGACCATCGGACGCAGACGCTCGGCGTAGGAGAGCAGGTCGTCGACGATCTCGTCGCAGGTGACGGCGCGGCGGTTGAAGACCTTCACCAGGAGGTGGTTCTTCTGGTCGAGGGCGCCCTCGACCTTCTGGCGCAGGATGTTCTCGTCGAAGAGGTCCTGCACGCGGATGCCGACGCGGTTGATCTTGTCGGCGTAGGCCGGACCGATGCCGCGGCCGGTGGTGCCGATGTTGCGCTTGCCGAGGAAGCGCTCGGTGACCTTGTCGAGCGTGCGGTGGTACTGGGTGATGATGTGCGCGTTGGCGCTGACCTTGAGCCGCGAGACGTCGATGCCGCGGGCGGACAGGGCCTCCAGCTCGGAGAAGAGCACCTCGAGGTCGATGACCACGCCGTTGCCGATGACCGGGTTCACGCCGGGCGACAGGATGCCGGAGGGCAGCAGGTGCAGGGCGTATTTCTCATCGCCCACGACGACGGTGTGCCCGGCGTTGTTGCCGCCGTTGAACTTCACCACCCAGTCGGTGCGCTCACCGAGCAGATCGGTGGCCTTGCCCTTTCCTTCGTCGCCCCACTGCACGCCGACGATAACGATTCCTGGCATGGGTAACCCCTTGGCTTTCGCCGGGTTTGCACCGGCCGATGAGCTGGCCCTCTTCGGGCGCTCCCATCCTATCGGCAGGCCTCGGACAGCCCCCGGGAAGGCCGATACGGGACGGAACACGCACCTTCCCGGGGCCGCGGAGGCACCTTTTCGGTCCCGCATCGTGCCGGGCGGGACGGCAGAGGGGGCCGCTACAGTGGCGACGGAGGTGGCGATGACGCGGTGGTGGCCCTATGTCCGACTCTCGGCGGCGGCGCTCGCGGTGGCGGCGATCGTCGCGCAGCTCGTGCGCACGCTGGAGATCGCCCTCGCCGCGGACACCGCGTGGGGCGCGCACCTGCCCACCGTGTTAGCGAACTTCTTCAGCTTCTTCACGATCCTCTCCAACGTGCTGGCCGCGGTGGTGCTGGCCGTCGGCGGGATCTGGGGGCTGACGCACCGCGACGCGAGAGTCGAGCCGACGTGGCTGGCGACGCTGCTCGTGTGCGCGAGCACCTACATGATCGTCACGGGCGTCGTCTACAACACGCTGCTCCGCGGGATCGCGCTGCCGCAGGGGGCCACGGTCGCCTGGTCGAACGAGGTGCTGCACGTCGTCATCCCGCTCGTCCTGCTCGCCGACGTACTGTTCGCGCCGCGTCGTCGGGCGCTCGGCTGGGGCACCGTAGGGATCGCCGCGGTCTTCCCGATCGTGTGGGTCGTCTACACCCTGCTCCGCGCGAACCTCGTGACCGCACCCGCGACCGGGAACCCGTGGTGGTACCCGTACCCCTTCCTCGATCCCGCGCTGAACGGCGGCTACGGCGGCGTCGCGCTCTGGGTGCTCCTCATCGCCGCGATCATCCTCGCCACGGCCGCGCTCGTCGTGGGGATCGGGCGGCGTCGGGCCCGGCCGTGACCCACCCCTTCCCGTGCGCCCCACCCCCTTGCGGACGTACGAAAAGGGGTGGGACGACCGGAAGGGGGTGGGTCGGCGATCAGACGAGGAGCGCGTCGGCCTCGAGATAGCGTTCGAGGGAGTCGTCGAGCTCGTCCAGCCACGGGGTGTGGTGTGCGGCGGCGAGCGTCCCGGTCATGACCGAGGGGTACACGCGGTCGCGGTAGCCCATGATGTCGGCCTTCTTGTCGTGCTTCCAGGCGAGGAAGATCTCCACGACGCGATCGAGGTCGAACGCCGGATAGTCGGTGCACTCCAGCAGGTCGCGGATGTAGTCGGCCTGGAAGCGGATCTCCGTCGCCGCCGAGTCGATCTCCGCGAACCGCTTCCGCCACGCGGCGATGGACGCGGCGCGCTCGCCCTCGTCGGGCAGGGCGATCCGGCCCAGGATGACGTCGCGCACGAACCACGCCTGCGCGTCGAACATGTTGAACGTGAACCACTGGTCCTGCGCGCCGAGGTAGGCGAGGCGCGGGTTGCCCTGCCAGAGCACGCCCCGGTACAGCCCGTCGGGGTAGACGTTGTTCGGCGAGGACAGGGCGAGCTCCGCGGGCAGGAACGGGTACTTGTGCAGGTAGCCGGTGCAGAGGATGACCGCGTCGACCTCCTTCGAGGTGCCGTCGGCGAAGTGCACGGTGCGGCCCTCGAAGCGCTCGACGCACGGACGCTCCTCGAAGCCCTCCGGCCAGTCGTAGCCCATCGGCGCGGTCCGGTAGCTCGCGGTGACCGAGCGGGCGCCCATCTTGAAGGCCTGGCTGCCGATGTCCTCCGCCGAATAGCTCGACCCGATCACGAGCACGTCCCGCCCGGCGAGGGCCTCCGCGCCCCGGAAGTCGTGCGCGTGGGCGACGGATCCGGGGAAGGTCTCGATGCCGTCGAAGTGCGGCACGTTCGGGAAGGAGAAGTGTCCGCTGGCCACGACGACCCGGTCGAACTCCTCCGTGGTCGTGCGTCCGGTCGGCAGGTGCTCGCTGGTGAGACGGAACACCTCACGGTCCTCGTCGAACTCCACCCAGCGCACCACGGTCTCGAAGCGGATGAGGTCGCGCACCTGCGTCTTCGCGAGGCGCCCGGCGATGTAGTCCCACAGCACCGGACGCGGCGGGTACGACGAGATCGGCCGTCCGAAGTGCTCGTCGAAGGTGTAGTCGGCGAACTCCAGGGCCTCCTTCGGGCCGTTCGACCACAGGTTGCGGTACATGCTGGAGTGCACGGGCTCGCCGTACTCGTCCAGCCCGGTGCGCCAGGTGTAGTTCCACTGGCCGCCCCAGTCGGCCTGCTTCTCGAAGCAGACCAGTTCGGGGATCTCCGCCCCCGCACGGGCCGCGGACTCGAAGGCCCGCAGCTGCGCCATCCCCGAGGGGCCGGCGCCGATGATCGCTACTCGTTCACTGTTCGTCACGTATCGTCCTCAAACTCTTCCGTCATGTATCGGGCGCAGCCGTATCCGGGAGAGGAGGACAGTTCTTCCCCGGTGGGAGCGGAACGCTCGACCTGCCCGGACAGTGGCTGCTCTTCGACGTTAGCAGTGCCCCGCGGCGACCCTGGCGGGAATGCGACGACGGCTGTCGCTTCCGCGCATCGCCGATGTCGGCGGCCGGTGCCAGGATCGGACGGTGCGGCAGGACATCAGGGCATCGGAGCGGCTCGACCCGCAGGGCTCGCCGGCGCGATCGCGCGGCGCCCTGGTCCTGCTCGCGGCCGCGGTGACGGTGGTGCTCTGGGCCTCGGCCTTCATCGGGATCCGTGGCGCAGGACCGCACTACGACCCCGGGGCCTTGGCGCTGCTGCGCATGGCCGTGGGCACCCTCGTGCTGACGATCATCGCGCTGCGGCACGGCATCCGGCTCCCGGAGCGCCGCCACTGGCTGCTGATCGCCGCGTGGGGTGTCGGATGGTTCTGCATCTACAACCTGGCCCTCAACAGTGCCGAACGGACCCTCGACGCCGGGACCGCCGCGATGGTCGTGAACCTGGCGCCGCTCATGGTCGTCGTCTTCAGCGGTCTCTTCCTCCGGGAGGGATTCCCCCGCCCCCTGGTGCTCGGCGCCCCCATCGCCTTCCTCGGGGTGGTCCTCATCGGCATGAACTCCACCAGCAGCACCGGCCCCGACCTCACGGGCCTCCTGCTGGCCCTTCTCGCCGCGGTCATGTACGCGGGGTGCACCCTGCTGCAGAAACACCTGCTCACCTCGGGGGTCGACGCCACCACGCTGACCTGGCTCGGGGCGGCCGCCGGCACGATCGCCCTGATTCCCTGGCTCGGCGCGTTGATCGCCGACGTGCAGACGGCGCCCCTCGACGCGACGCTGTGGGTGGTCTACCTCGGCATCTTCCCCACCGCCATCGCCTTCACCACCTGGGCGTACGTGCTGCAGCGCAGCACCGCGGGGAAGACCTCCGCGACGACCTACGTGGTCCCGGCCCTCGCCATCCTCCTGTCGTGGCTGATCCTCGGGGAGGTGCCCACCCCGCTCATGTTCGTGGGCGGCGCGCTGTGCCTGCTCGGCGTGCTCATCACGCGTCTGCGATGGCACCCGCGGACAGGGGAAGCGGTTCGACCTGGTCGAACTCGCTCCTCCGGGGAATAGCTCCGACCGCCCTGGAGAGCGCAGCGGCCACCGCCGTCCCCGCGAGGATGGCGAGAGGCACCCCGACCGCAAGGTAGTAACCGGCGTACTCCAGAAGCGCTCCGGCCAGCAGAGGCGCGGCACCGCCGGCGAGCGCTCCGAGCAAGGACGAAAGCGACAGCACGCGACCGCGGATCTGGTCGGGGATGATCAACGCGAGGTACGACCCCTGCACGGCGTTGAGAGGTATCAACGGCATCGAGGCGACGAAGCCGATGACCGCCACAGCGGGAACGCTCTGAGTAACGAGAAGAGCGGTGAACGCCAGAGTGATCATGCAGATCGATAGGCGCACGATCGCGCGCCCGCTGTATCGGCGGAGTATCCATCCCGCGACGGCTCCACCTGCGAGCACGCCTGCGCCCTGCATGGTCTGGATGGTTCCGATCTGCCACGCGGGGGTGCCTGTCTGTTGCTGGCTGAGCACGATGGTCATTCCACAGGCACCCAGGCAGAAGTTGACCAGCACGATCAGACCAATGAGGGTTCGCGGTTGACGCCACACCGCCAGCCAACGACGACCTGCGGCGAGCGATCGCACCCCCGCTTCGTCACCGAGGCCCTCGGGGCTGAGGTCCTTACGTATCGCGAGGGCGGATCCGACTTCTCCGAGCCGAGCGACCGCCGAGACGATCAGCGGCAACGAAGGGTGCACACCGAAGAGCAGCCCCGATACCGGTGCCGCCGCAAGCCGGATGGCTGCGTCGCGAGACTGGTTGGCTGCGGATGCCTCGGCCAGGAATCGCTTCCCGACGATGCGCGGGAGCGCGACGTCCGTGACCGTGAAGAAGAGCCCCACGACGAGCCCCTCTCCTGCCGCGATCACGATGAGCACAGCTGTCGTCAGCGTGCCCGTGACGTACATCGCCGACAGCCCTGCGTAGATCGCGAACGCGGACGCGCCCGACCAGATCATCAGCCTTCGGGCGTCGAACCTGTCGGCGAGAACGCCACCAGGAAGGGTCGACACCGCCCGCGCGACGGCCGAGACAGTGCCGATCAGCCCTGCGAGAAAGGCGTCGGATGTGACGTAGTAGCCGAGAAGAGTGAAGGCGAAGGCCCCGATGCTCAAGCCGACTTGGGTGAGCGTGTCACCGGCGAACCACGCCCGATAGTCGCGGACGCGCCAGAGACCCAGCCGAGGCGGATTCACAGCGGGTCGGCATCGAAGATGTAGTCGAACTGGGAGTCGCCCGATCCGCACGTCGGGCAGCCCGGGTGTCGATCCCAGTTCATGATGATGCGGAGCGCTCCTGTGATGTAGTTCACCTCGACCTGTCGGCCGAGACCCAAAGGGGCCGCGTATCCGGTGATCAGGCGCATCGCCTCGTCCACGCCGAAGGACGTGAGCCTCTGAATGTGCGGCGCAATCGCCGCGGTCGCCGCGTCTCTCGCCGGCGACATCAGTGCATGGAACTGCCGCAGGAAGCCATCCGTGTTGAGTTCGTCGAAGATGTGCAAGCAATCGAGGCAGCCGGACTCTCGCGGAACCACCGAGAAGAAGCGGCCGCTGGTGTGCTGAGTGAGCATGATGACGACGGGGATTCCGAGTCGCACCGCCGCGGCGTTCGCACGGCGTTGGGCAATGAACCGAGGCTCATCGATGGCGCAGATGATGACGTCGGCTCCCCGCGCAACCCGAACGATGTCGTCCACCGAGGCGACCTTCAGATCGAACACCTCGACATCGACGTCCGGAGCGAACGCTCGACAATACTCTGCGCTTACGTCGGTCTTCTTCCGCCCGATATCACTCGTCCGGAACAGAGTCTGCCGGTTGAGGTTGCTCTCATCTACGACGTCATAGTCGAGGATGGTGAGCTTTCGGAGGCCGCACGCCAAAAGCTGCGGGAGGCTTGCGCTTCCGCCCCCTCCGAGCCCGAGCAGAACGACATGAGACTCGCGGAGAACATGCTGGGCACGATTCGCCGCTGCCTGCGTATTCTCGGCGGCGGCCGCAAAGAACGTCTGATTGGCCTCCAGCCGAACGGGCAGGCTGTCGTAAGAGCACGCGTCCTCGATGAGGCCGCTTGCGTCGAGATACTGGATCCCCTCGCGCACGTCGTCTTCAGACAGGTCGCCGAGGGCTTGGCACGCCTCTCGAAGGACGTCGCCGTACTCACGCCTGCCGTCGAGCAGCGGTAACAGGACGCGCAATTGGCCCTGCGGGTCGGTGAGCTCCTTCGTGATCCCCTGCTGCGCGCCGATGCGGACGACATCGTCAGCGAGCCAATAGATGGGTAGCGCTCTTTTGATCTGCGGTCGCATGAAGTTCCTTTCGGCCCCGTATCGCTCGACCGAGTAAGCCGAGCGATACGGGGTGGCGTGCGCGTTCTCAGAGAACACCCCAGCTGATGTCACGTTCCTTGGTTGCCCGAACTGTGAACGACATAGCTCCTCCTCTCGCATAGTCGGGTCGGTATCGAACGAGCCAAGTATCAGCGGGTAAAACGTTGCATGTCAATGGAGACAGTGGAGCAGACTCATCCGGCCGCTTAGCGGCGACCTCCGCGCAGGTTGCGATTACGCTGGTCGGCGGAGGGGCGCGCCGTGCGGGCCCGCGTGTGACCGAGGGAGACGAAGACCGATGACCGACGCCGACGCGCAGACCCCGCCGACGATCTCCGCACCCCCGCCGCCCCCCGCGTCCGCCGCGCCGATCGCCGCCGCGGCCCCCGCCGCCGCTCCGACCGACGCCGAGATGGCGCGCGCCGGTGCCGTGCTGCAGACGATCTCCGACGCGTACTCCGCGAAGATGGTGGGCCAGGAGCGCCTGCGCACCAGCCTGCTCGTGGCGCTCATCGCCGGCGGTCATATCCTCCTGGAGAGCGTGCCCGGCCTGGCCAAGACCACCGCCGCCAGCACGCTCGCCGACACCGTGAAGGCGAAGTTCAAGCGCATCCAGTGCACGCCCGACCTCCTGCCGAGCGACATCACGGGCAACCAGATCTACGACGCCGCGACGGGCAGCTTCCGGACGGTGCTCGGCCCCGTGCACGCGAACTTCGTGCTGCTCGACGAGATCAACCGCTCCAGCGCCAAGACCCAGAGCGCCATGCTCGAGGCGATGCAGGAGCACCAGACCACCATCGGCGGTGAGATCCACCCGCTGCCGAAGCCGTTCCTCGTGATCGCGACGCAGAACCCCATCGAGCAGGAGGGTACCTACGAGCTGCCCGAGGCGCAGATGGACCGGTTCCTCCTCAAGGAGATCGTGGAGTACCCGAGCCCGGCGGAGGAGTTCGAGATCCTCAGCCGCATCGACTCGGGAGTGCTCGACCCCGACCGGCACGTGCACAGCGCCGTCACCCTGGATGACGTGCACCTGCTGCAGGACGTCGCGAGCCGCATCTACGTCGACCCCGCGATCCGCAACTACATCGTGTCGATCGCGTATGTGACCCGGAATCCCGCGCCGTACATCGGGGAGGAGCGCGCCCGCTTCATCAAGTACGGCGCGAGCCCTCGGGCCAGCATCGCCTTCCTCCAGGCCTCCCGCGCCCTCGCCCTCCTCAGCGGCCGGACCCACGTCCTTCCCGAGGACATCCGCGCCCTGCGCCACCTCGTGCTGCGGCACCGCGTGCTGCTGACGTTCGAGGCCGACGCCGAGGGCATCCGCAGCGAGGAGATCATCGACCAGATCTTCGCCGCCGTGCCCACCCCCTGACCCGCCGACACGTCCAGGGATCCCGCGCCCGATGCCCAGCCTCATCACGCAGGTGAAGAGCAAGCTCTTCATCCACTCGAACCGCAAGTCGCTGCACGCGCTCGACGGTGCCTACGCGTCGTTGCTGCACGGGCGGAGCCTCGACTTCGAGGACCTGCGCAAGTACGAGTACGGCGACCAGGTGCGCGACATCGACTGGCGCGCGACCGCCCGCCTGGGCACACCGTTGGTCAAGCGGTCGCGGGCCACGCGCATGCATACGGTGATGTTCGTCGTCGACACGGGACGCTCGATGACCGCTCTCGCCGCGGACGAGCGCTCGAAGAAGGACCTGGCCATCCTGGCGACGGGAGCCCTCGGGGTGCTGACACTCCGGCACGGCGACGACTTCACGGTCGTCTACGGCGACGCCTCCCGCGTCCGCCGGCTGGCGCCGGGGCGCAGCGAGGGCGCCCTCGAACACGCGCTGCGGACGATCGACCGCGCGGTCGACGACGCGGCGGCCCCCAGCGATCGCGACGCCCTGCTGTCCTTCGTCACGCGGACGATCGCGCGGCGGATGATCGTCGTCGTGCTCACCGACGAGGCCCCGGTCACCACGGAGACCGAGCGCCTGCTGCGCCGCCTGCGCGTGCAGCACGACGTGCTCTGGCTCACCCTGCGCGACGCCGAACCGGTGCTCGACCATCGTTCCGCCCGGCTGCGCGCCGACGTCGACAGCCTCTGGGAGGTCCCCGATTTCATCCAGGGCGACCGCACGATCGTGAACGAGCTCCGTGCGCAGCGGGCGGCCGACGCCGCCCGACTCGCCGACCTGCTCACGCGGATGGAGATCAGTCACGCCGCGCTCGACGGTCAGGACGACGCCGTTCCGCAGCTGCTGCACCTGTTGAACCGGAGGTCCGATGCCCGGTTCTGACGAGCTCTACCCGCCCGCGCAGTACGGGTGGGGATGGATGCTGCTCGCCCTTGGCATCCTGGCCCTGCTGATCGTCGGCACGTGGCTGCTGTTCCGGCTCACGCGCCCCCGCACCGCCGCCTCCGCAGCGGCCTCGGGTGCCGGTCAGCCGTCCACGCTCGACGTGCTGTCTGCTCTGCGCTCGGAGTACCTCGACCGCATCGACCGCGTCGAGCACGACTACCGGGACCGCCATCTCTCCGCGCGGCAGGCGAACCTGGAGCTGAGCCGCGTCGTGCGCACGTTCGTCAACGAGTACAGCGGTCTGGAAGCACCGGTGCTCACCCTCGACGACCTCGTCTCCCGCGGCGTGCACCCGGCGCTCATCGACGCGATGGGCCGCCACTACTATCCGAGCATCTTCCGGCAGGGACCCGCCATCGATCCGGCCGCCGGCGCCGAAGCCGCCAGGACGGTGGTGCGCGCGTGGCACTAGCGAACGTCTGGATGCTGGTCCTGGCCGCGTCGGTCGTCGTCGCCGCGGTGGCGGTCGGCCTCGCGGTCGGCCTGCGCCGTCACCGGGACCGGCGCGCGGCGGACACCGCTCGCGTGGCCAGGGCGGAGCGGCTGCGAGCGCTGCCGTCCTTCCGCCAGGCGCTGTCCCGTCGCGCCGTCGCCCTGACGGGTCTGCTCGCCCTCGGTGCGGGGGCCGCGCTGGTCGCCGGCGTCGTGGCCGCGCGTCCGATGTCCGCCCAGACGATCCAACCCGTCGACACGAGCCGCGACATCATGCTCTGCCTGGACGTTTCGGGGTCGATGTCGGAGGTCGACGTCGAGGTGCTCTCCGTGTTCGACGAGCTGCTCGACGGCTTCGAGGGCGAGCGCATCGGCCTGACGATCTTCAACAGCTCTCCCGTGCAGATCTTCCCCCTCACCGACGACTACGACTTCATCCGCGAGCACCTCGCGAGCATGATGTCGAGCTTCGACTACGTGGACGAGATCCCGGAGCACTGGCTGGGCACGCTCAACGGCGACGGCGCCTCCCTCATCGGCGACGGACTCGCGGCCTGCACCATGGGCTTCGATCACCCGGACGACGACCGGTCGCGGTCGGTGATCTTCGCGACGGACAACGAGATCAACGGTGCCTCGATCGTGACGCTCGACGAGGCCGCGGCGTATGCGGCCTCGAAGGACGTGCGGGTGTTCGCGATCAACCCGGTCGAGGGCAAGGACGCCGACGTCAGCGCCGAGCTGGCCGCCGCCGCCGAGGCCACGGGAGGCGCCGCCTACGGGCTCCGCGACACGACCACGGTCGGGGACATCATCGACGAGGTCCAGAAGCAGGAGGCCACGGCGCTGCGCGGCGAGGCGCAGGTGGTCTGGACGGACACCCCGAACCTGTGGATCGCCGTCCTGTCGGTCCTCGCGCTCGGCTTCGTCGTGCTGGTGTGGAGGGTGCGCCTGTGATCTTCCAGCCCGTGCTCCCCGTGTTCCTCATCCTGCTGCTGTGCGCCGGCGTCGCCGGCGTGGCGGTCTGGATGCTCGTGCGTGCTCCGCGGGCCGGGGGCGAGGTCGTGACCGACCGACGCGCTCTCGCCGTGCATCGGTCCCTCTGGGCGCTGCGCCTCGTGATGGTGCTCGCCTGCGCCGTGATGCTGCTGCGGCCGGGGCTACCCGGAGGCTCCACGCAGACCCTGGCGACCGACACCGACATCGTGCTCGTCGTCGACACCACCGCGAGCATCGTGGCCGAGGACTGGGACGACGGCTCCCCCCGGATCGACGGTGTGCGCGCCGACGTGCGCGCGCTCGTGGAGGAGTACCCCGGCGCCCGCTTCGCCCTCCTCACCTCGGATGCGGCAGCCCAGCTGCGGATCCCGCTGACCACCGACACCACCGCCCTGCTCGGCTCACTCGACGTGCTGCGCCCCGAGGTCACGAGCCAGTCGCGTGGCAGCTCGATCGGCGTGGCCGCTCCGCTGCTGAGCGAGACCCTCGCCGCCGCGGCGGAGTCGTCGCCGGACCGTTCGCGCATGGTCTTCTACTTCGGCGACGGCGAGCAGACCACGGGGTCCGCCCCGGAGTCCTTCGCCGACAGCGCGCGCTACACCGACGCCGGAGCCGTCTTCGGATACGGGACGGCGGAGGGCGGGCCCATGCGCGTGACGACGGGGGGCCTCGATCAGAGTGACTCCGAGTACATCCAGTACCAGGGTGCGGACGCGCTGTCCGTCATCGACGAGGGCAACCTCGAGACGATCGCCGGGCAGCTCGGCGTCGAGTACGAGCGCCGGGAGGCGGATGTCGCCCCGTCGCTCCCCGCCGCACCGTCGAGCACCACGGCCTACGCGGACGCCGGCGAGGTGGGCACCGTGATCGAGTTGTACTGGGTCGCCGCGCTGGTCGTCCTCGCCGCGCTCGGCGTGGAGCTCACGCGCGCGACGATCCTGGTCGCCCGGCTCCGCGGGCTGCGCGCTCCCCGCTCGGCACGGCCCGCTCCACTCGACACCCCCTGACAGGCCCCGAGACCCCGGGCATCCGTGCGGGTACGGCGTGTACTCCGCGTCCGGCGATGGTATTGTGTTACCCGCCGGAGGCTTTTGTGCCTTCGGTGGGGGTTCGTCGGGACGAACCGCCGCGGTCCGAGCATCTCTGGGGGAGCTCTCGCGGTCGATCGTCCGACGATGTCGTGCCGACGTGGGGTCGGCCATCGAATGACTGGGGAACACACATGGGGAACAGTGCTGTCTGGAAGCGCGCACGCACGGGCGTGGCCGGGGCGATCGTGGGGGTGATGGTCACCGCGGGACTGGTCGCCCTCGGCGGCGGTGCCGCCGCGGCGGCCGACGATCCGGGCGGACTGCCTCCGCTGCTGCAGCGGGACGAGAACGTCGTCACCTCCGATCCGATCCCGACCGTGCAGATCGACAACGGGTACGTCTGGGCCCAGACGACGATCGGCTCGACCGTGTACGCGGTCGGCAAGTTCGACAACGCCCGCGAGCCGAAGGCCCCTCCCGGGACCGCACTGACGGCGCGCTCGAACGTCCTCGCCTACAACATCGACACCGGTGCGCTGCTGCCGTTCGCCCCGCAGGTGAACGGCGTGATCAAGGCCGTCGCCGCCTCGCCAGACGGCACCCGCATCTACATCGGCGGCTCGTTCAACAAGGTGAACGGCAAGGACCGCTGGAACATCGCCGCGATCGACGCGAAGACCGGCGAGCTCGTCCCGGGCTTCGTGCCTTCCATCGGCGGATCCGGCGTCTACGCGCTGGCGACGTCGGGCACGACGGTCTACGCGGGCGGCCTGTTCACCCAGGCCAACGGCACGCCGCGGAAGAACCTGGCCGCCTTCGACACCACCAACGGCGCCCTCCGTCCGTGGGCCCCGCAGACCGACCTCCAGGTCGATGCCATGGTCATGGACCCTGCCGGCGCGGACACGATCGTGGGCGGACGCTTCTCCCAGGTCAACGGCAACACCGAGATGCGCGGCAGCGCCTCCGTCGACAAGACCACGGGCGCCCTCAACACCGAGTGGGAGCTTGCGAAGACGGTCAAGAACGGCGCCGGCTCCGGCATCTACGCCGGCAAGGCCGGGACGTTCGGTCTCGCCACCGACGCGACCGGCGTGTACGGCACAGGCTGGGGCTTCGCCAACGCGGCGACGGGCAGCCTCGAGGGCACCTTCGCCGCCGAGGCCGGCACCGGTAAGGTGCGCTGGATCGCGGATTGCCTCGGCGACCATTACGGCGTCTACTCCACCGGCAAGGTCGTCTACACGACCAGCCACACGCACACCTGCGAGACACTGGGTCTCCACCCCGAGCAGGCGCCGCGCGTGCACCGCTACTCCGAGGCGTACACCGCTGACGCCCGCGGCACGCTGGCCCCGCAGCCCGGCGCCCCGGGCCGCAAGGACTGGGGCGGAAGCCCCGCTCCGTCGCCGTATGCCTGGTCTCCGGATTGGGCGGTCGGCGTGACGACCGGTCTGGGCCAGGCCGGTCTCTCCATCACCGGCACGGGGGACATGATCTCCATCGGCGGCGAGTTCCGCTCGGTCAACAACGGTCGGTTCGAGGGCCTCGTGCGCTTCTCGACGACCCCGCCCGGTGGCCCGAAGGACGGCCCCCGCCTCTCCGGAGACAAGTGGACACCGACGGCGACCTCGCTCGCCTCGGGCGCCGTGAAGGTCTCGATCCCGGCCAACTGGGACCGGGACGACCTGACGCTGACCTACGAGCTCCGCCGCGCCGGTTCGCCCGCTCCGCTGCTCACCACGAAGGTGGACTCCACCTGGTGGAACCTGCCCGCCGTCACCTTCGAGGACACGACGGCCCCGGTCGGCTCGCAGCAGACGTACACGTTCACGGCGACGGACGGCGACGGCAACACGGTCACGAGCAAGACGGCGACCGTCATGGTGGCCGGTTCGACCCCTCCGTACTCCGACGCCGTGCTCGCCGACGCACCGCAGCTCTACTACCCGCTGGGAACCGTCGGTCAGGACGTGGCCGGCACGAACAACCCCATCTTCCGCGCGGGGGCGAAGCCGTCGACGTCGGGCGTGCCGAAGGGAGTGGCGGGCGCCACGGCGCTCGACGGCACCGAGACGGGCCGCGTCGACACCACCACCAAGATGCCGGCGCCCGGGGCGTACTCGGCCGAGATGTGGTTCCAGACATCGACGACCAGCGGCGGACTGCTCTTCGACTTCGAGAGCTCGGCAGCGGGCTTCTCGAGGAACCACGATCGGAACGTCTACCTGTCGAACGACGGCCGCCTCAACTTCGGGGTCTACGACGGCAGCACGAAGGTCATCACGACCAAGGCCGCCTACAACGACAACCGGTGGCACCACGTGGTCGCCTCCGTGAGCCCCGAAGGGATGAAGCTCTTCGTCGACGGGCAGCTGAACGACCAGATCACCGGTGTGACCAAGGGTCAGGACTACCAGGGCTTCTGGAAGATCGGCAGCGGCAAACTCGCCAACTGGCCGAACATCCCGAAGTCGGTCTCTCTGACCGGCGCCGTCGACGAGTTCGCGGTGTACCCGTACGGACTGAGCGCCGCCCAGGTCAAGACCCACTACGCCGTCGGCACCGGCTCCATCGCCCCGGTCGCCGCGTACACGGCCACCGCGACCGGGCTCGACGTCGCGTTCGATGCGAGCACCTCCGTGCCCCCGGGATCCGCCACCATCTCGAGCTACCGCTGGGACTTCGGCGACGGGTCCACGGGCACCGGCAAGACGCCGACGCACACGTACGCGAAGCCCGGCACGTACGCGGTCACGCTCACGGTCACCGACAACCAGAACCTCGTCGGCTCGGTCACGAAGCAGATCGTCGTCCAGGGCGCGAACACCCTGCCCACGGCCTCGTTCACGCTCTCGGCCTCGGGGCTGACGGTGTCGACCGACGCGTCGGCATCGACGGACGCCGACGGCAGCGTCCGCAGCTACCGCTGGGACTGGGGCGACGGCACGACCGGCGAAGGCGCGTCGGCGACGCACACCTACGCCACCGCCGGCACGCGGACGGTCACCCTCACCGTGACGGACGACGTCGGGGGCTCGGCGACGACCACCCGGGAAGCCGTGGTGGCGGAGCCCGCGCCGCTCGCGAGCGACGAGTTCGAGCGCGCGGCGGGTCCCGGCTGGGGCGAAGCCCTCGCCGGCGGCGCCTGGAAGATCACCGGCGGATCCGCCGCCGCGACCAGCGTCGCCGACGGCTCGGGGCAGCTGAAGCTGGCCGCGGGAGACACCCGCCACGCCACGCTGAACGCCCCGTCGGTGCCGAACCCGGCGCTGGAGACGACCTTCCGCGTGGATCAGCCGTCGAGCACGGGAGGCTCCTACATCGGGGTCATCGCCCGGGACTCGTCCGCCGGCCGGTATCTCGTGCGCGCCTGGCTCCGCCCCGACGGCACGGTCTGGCTCGTGGCGCACCGCGACGGCACGCTCCTCGCGACCCGGGCACTGAACGGCGTCACGGTCACCCCGGGCACCACCTACACGCTCAAGGCGGCCGTGACGGGGGCGGACAAGGCCTCCCTCGTCGCGAAGCTCTGGGCGACCGATGCCGCGGAGCCCGCCGACTGGCAGCTGCGGGCGACCGACGCCGCCCCGCTTCCGGCGGGTGGCGTGGGTCTCAGTGGCAGCCGCTCTGCGAGCGCCACCGCACCGCTCGGCGTGTCCTTCGACACGTTCCGCGTCAGGGCGGCGGAGTAACCGGACCGCTCACGCACGGACGCCGGCCTCGATCGCCTCGGGGCCGGCGTCCGTCGTCTGGAGCCTCCCGTCCGCTGGCCGCGGATAGGATGTTCAGACGCCGACGACAGGGGAGGAGGTGCGTCGTGATGCCTGCCCGGGACGAGGCCGCCACAGACCTCCTCCGCTCGAACCGCCGTCGCCGGCTCATCCGCCGCTGGGTCGCGATCGGGACGATCCCGCTCACCCTCGCCGCGCTGCTCTTCGTCGGCAAGCTGCTCAGCATGTACGCGTTCGCCCATCAGGCCATCACCGCCTACGTCGTCGACGACTTCGCGGGTTCCGAGTCCTCGGCGCGAGGACAGGACGTCCTGAACTGGTTCGAGCCGTTCAAGGCGCCGTACAACATCGGCACCGCACTGGCCGGGGCCGATGAACTCCCCGCCTCCCGCGCAGAACTGGAGCGTGCCCTGGATCTCGCCACCGGGCTCGAGGTCTGCCCGGTCCGGATCAACCTCGCCCTCGTGGTCGAGCGGATGGGCGACGCCGCCAGGGCCGAGGGCGACGGTGCCGGGGCGACCGCCCTCTACGGCGAGGCGCTGACGATCACGGTCGAGACCCCGGAGGAGTGCCACAGCGAGGAGGCGCAGCAGCAGTCTCCCGATCCCGAGCGCGACATGACGGACACTCTCGACAGCACCGAGGACCGCCTCAAGCAGAAGCAGCAGGAACAGGAGCAGCAACAGCAGCCGCAGGAGCCGCAGGACGAGCAGGAGGAGCCGCAGCCGTCGGAGGACAAGCTGCAGGATCTCCAGGACAAGCTCGAGCAGGGGACGCAGGAACGCGATCAGCAGCAGGGCGATGAGCCCGGCGGCACCGGGGTGGACAAGCCATGGTGAGCGATCACGAGCGACAGCGCGCCCGGTATGTGGGCGGCACCGAGGGCGCCCCGCCGGTCCCGCCGCCCGGGGGCTATCGCGGCGCCCGGCGGCAGCACCAGGTGGGTCCCACGCCGCCCGCCCTCTCCCCGCTGCCGCCCGAGGAGAAGAAGCCCTCGGCGAATGCCCTGGGCTGGATCGCGCTGGTCGCCGCGATCCTCTTCGTCCTGATCCTGTTCGGCACGCTCGTGGTCGGCGGCACCGACCTGCTGTACGGCGTGACGATGATCACGCTGCAGCTCGTGGTGCTCGCCGTCATCGTGGCCGCGCTCTTCACCCCGGGAGGACGGCGGCTCGGGATCATCGCGCTCGTCCTCACCATCCTGTTCAACGTCGCGACCGTCGGGGCGCTCAGCGCACTGCGCACCTCGGCGTCCGGCAACTACGAAGGCGTGAAGACCGCGGAGCAGCGGCATGCGGAGGCCTACCCCGGGATCAAGGGCACGGCCCCGCAGGAAGCGCTCACCCAGCAGTCCATGGAGGAGGTGCGCGCCGAGGCCGAGGCTCTCTTCGCCGACATCCGCGAGCGGCTCAGCGCCGACTTCGGGTTCACCTGGGTCCAGGTCGGCGAGGAGGACGTGCGACCGGAGCGGAACGGGTACGGGGGTGAGTCGATGCTGTCGGAGTACACCTCGGCGGCCTGGGCGACCGAGCAGCCCGTGCAGGGCTACGCGCGCAAGCTCGAGGTGATGGCCGCGATCGACGAGGTGGTGGCCGCGCACGGCCTGTGGAACCTGTACTCCTTCAACGACCCGGCGAACTCCGGAATCGACCCGTCCATGATCGCCAAGCTCTACGGCAGTGACGACCCGCGCACGCAGACGACGTGGGAGTACTACACGGAGAACTACCCCGACCCGCTGCGCTTCTACGCGAACATCTATGACCTGTCGAACGATGCCGACGGCGGCTTCCGCACCTCGCGGGAGGCGCAGAGTGCGCGCACCGGCGAGCCGGTCGAGGGGCTCCAGCTCGTGGTCATCGCCGGCAAGGTGCTGAGCGAGGCCGACCGCGCGGAGTTCGAGGAGCGGCTGCAGGACTATCCCGGCTTCGAGTGACCACCCGCCCGGTGCGAGGATGACGGGATGAGGCAGGGAGCGGTCGGCGCGGTGCGGCTCGTCGAGCACGGCGGACGCCGGCTGGTCGAGAAGCGCCTCGCCGATCCGGCACGGCACGACAACGAGCTGCGGGCCCTCCGCGGACTCGTCGGCTCCGCGCTCCCGGTGCCCGAGGTGGTCGAGGAGCGGCCGGGGGCGATCCTCATGACGGCGCTCCCCGGCACCCGCCTCGACGACGCCGCCGCCGACGCCCGGATCCTGGGCCTCGGTTCGTCGGCACCGCTGCTCCGCGCCCTGCATCGGCTCGACCCACCCGACGACCTTCTTCCGGCACCCGACGACGCCATGATCATCGAGCGGTATCGCGCCGCCGGTGCGCCTCCCCTCCCGCTGCGCATCCCGCCGTCGTCCGGGACCGTCTTCTGCCACGGCGACTGGACCGACGGCAACCTGCTCGCGCAGCACGGCCGCATCTCCGGGATCGTCGACTGGGAGGCGTCCCACCGTGGCGATCCGCTGCGGGAGCTGGCGCGAGCCGCGTGGGGAGCCGCCCGGAAGGATCCGCGGTCGGAGCGGGCGCTCATCGACGGCTACGGCGCCGATCCCGCCCGGGTCCGCGCGTGGTACCCGGTGCACGCCGCGGAGCTGTGGCTGTGGTTCGCGGAGGCCGGCCCTCCCGCGTACCTCGCTGCGCTCACCGCCGAGCTGGAGCGGTGGTCGGACTGACGCTCACCGGGTGATTCCGGTCGGACGCCCTCGATGATCCGACGCGCCGTGGCTACACTGGCGGCACAGGGGGAGGGAGCGTCCGCATGATCCACGAACTCGACGAGCAGCAGTCCTACGAGTTGCTGGCGACCACCACGGTGGGCCGCATCGGATTCGTCGACGAGGGCCTGGTGCAGATCCATCCGGTGAACTTCGTCGTCTCGGGGCACGAGCTGCTCCTGCGCACATCTCCGGATGGCCACCTTGCGGCCCTCTCCCGCGAGTCGGCCGAGGCGTCGTTCGAGGTCGACTACCACGATCCGATCGGCGGCCTGGGCTGGAGCGTGCTGATGCACGGTGTCCTGTCGCAGGTACCCGAGGAGGACGCGGCCGGGGCGGCGGCGCGGGTGCATCCGTGGGCCGGAGACGACCGCGACCTCCCGCTGTCGTTCCGCATCGAGCGCATCACCGGACGCAGCGTCCGCCGCGACGCCCGCACGGGCGGCGTCTGAGCCGCCGAGCGCGCGTTCCGCTCAGGACGCGAAGGCGAGACCGGCGGCGAGCGCGAATCCGAGGACGGTCGCCAGCCCCGTGGACTCCTTCGCCTTCGACTGCGCCTCCGGGACCATCGAGTCCACCAGCATGACGAGCAGGGCGCCCGCGGCGAAACCGCTCGCCCCCGAACGGAAGACCTCGCCGGTCACGCTGGCCAGCGCGAAGCCGGCGACCGTCGCCAGCGCGCAGACCACGGCGACGCCGGCCCACAGCAGCAGCACTCTGGACCGTCGCATGCCGCCGTCGAGCAGGTCGGCGGCGGAGCCGATGGACTCCGGGAGGTTCGAGACGAGGATGGCGACGACGAGCGCGATGCTCACCGGCTCCCCCGAGGCGAGACCGATGCCGAGGACGAGCTGCTCCGGGATCCCGTCGAGGAGGGCGCCCACCGCGAGCTGGCCTCCCCCGGCCTCGCCCTTCTTCCTCGCGGCCCTGGCGTCGAGGATGCGGGCGGCGATGTAGTAGCTGAGGGCTCCGAGGGCGACGCCGGTGACGAGCGGGATCGGACCACCCCGGTCGAGCCCCTCCTCCCACAGCTCGAAGGCGATGGAGGCCATCAGCGCTCCGGCGCCGAAACCCAGCACGATGCCCAGCCACCGCGGCGGCCAGCTGCGCAGCATCGCGAGCACCGCGCCGACGAACAGCGGAGCCGCCGCGACGGCTCCCCACAGAATCGCTCCACCCATGTCCGACCTCCCGTGCGCCCACTCTCTCACTTCCCGCAGCTGAGACTCGTGCCACCCACCCGAATGGTATTCTCTCGGCATGAAGGCAACCATGGACAAGGCAGGACGAATCGTGATCCCTGCCGCACTCCGCGAGCGTGTCGGATTGGTTCCCGGGCCACTGGACCTCGTCCTCGACGGCAACGGCATCCGGATCGAGATCGAGGCCCCCGACAACCTCGTCGAGAAAGACGGCCGCCTCGTCGTCCGCTCTTCCGGCACCACCCTCACACCTGATGACGTTCGCGAGCTCCGCCTTGCCGACCAGCGCTGACTTCGTCCTCGACACGAGTGCGGCGGTCGCTCTTCTCGTGGAAGACCACACGGCGCACGGCGCGGTGCAGACCTTCTGCGCCGGTGCGGCCCTCGGTCTCGCCGGACACGCCTCGGCAGAGACGTACTCCGTCCTGACCCGCCTGCCGCCCCCCGATCGACTGACCCCCTCGGCCGCGGCGCTCGCCATCCGCACCGCCTTTCCCCGTTCGGCGTCACTCGCGGGGCACACCGCGCTCACCGCCGTCGATGTTCTCGCCGATGCGGGGATCTCCGGCGGGGCGGTCTATGACGGCCTCGTCGGCCTCGCCGCACGGGATGCCGGCGTCCCGCTCGTCACGTGCGATCGCCGCGCGCTGGGCACCTATGCGGTGCTCGGCGTCATGACGCGGCTCGTCTGAGGCGAGACGGGACGACACGCCGCCGCCGATAGACTGGGAGCCATGTCCAAGGTCCTCCAGTCCCTGCCCGTCGGCGAGCGCGTCGGCATCGCCTTCTCCGGAGGACTCGACACCTCCGTCGCCGTCGCCTGGATGCGCGACAAGGGCGCCGTCCCCTTCACCTACACGGGTGACCTCGGACAGTACGACGAGGACGACATCGCCTCGATCCCCGGGCGCGCGCTGGAGTACGGCGCCGAGGCCTCGCGCCTCATCGACTGCAAGACGGCGCTCGTCGAGGAGGGCTTCGTCGCGCTCTCCTGCGGCGCCTTCCACATCCGCTCCGGCGGCAAGACCTACTTCAACACCACGCCGCTCGGTCGCGCGGTCACCGGCACCCTGCTCGTGCGTGCGATGCGCGAGGACGGCGTCGACATCTGGGGCGACGGCTCGACCTACAAGGGCAACGACATCGAGCGGTTCTACCGCTACGGCCTCCTCGCCAACCCCCGCCTGCGCATCTACAAGCCCTGGCTCGACGCGGACTTCGTCACGGAGCTCGGCGGTCGCCAGGAGATGAGCGAATGGCTGGTCGCGCACGGCTTCCCGTACCGCGACTCGGCCGAGAAGGCGTACTCGACGGATGCGAACATCTGGGGCGCGACCCACGAGGCGAAGACGCTCGAGCACCTCGACGTGTCGCTGGAGACCGTCGACCCGATCATGGGCGTGAAGTTCTGGGACCCGTCCGTCGCCATCGAGACCGAGGACGTCTCGGTGACGTTCGAGGGCGGCCGTCCGGTCGCGATCAACGGCGTCGAGTTCAGCGACCCGGTGGCCCTGGTTCAGGAGGCGAACGCGATCGGCGGGCGCCACGGCCTGGGCATGAGCGACCAGATCGAGAACCGCATCATCGAGGCGAAGTCGCGCGGCATCTACGAGGCTCCGGCCATGGCGCTGCTCTTCATCGCGTACGAGCGCCTCGTCAACGGCATCCTCAACGAGGACACCCTCGCCACCTACCACGAGCAGGGTCGCCGCCTCGGTCGCCTCATGTACGAGGGCCGCTGGCTCGAGCCGCAGTCGCTCATGCTCCGCGAGTCCATCCAGCGCTGGGTCGGCTCGACGATCTCGGGCACCGTGACGATCCGCCTGCGCCGCGGCGACGACTGGACGATCCTCGACACCGTCTCGCCGAACCTGTCGTACGGGCCGGAGAAGCTGTCGATGGAGCGCGTCGGCGACGCCGCGTTCGGCCCGGTGGACCGGATCGGCCAGCTCACGATGCGCAACCTCGACATCGCCGACTCCCGCGCCCGCCTGGAGCAGTATGCGGGCCTCGGCCTCGTCGGCGGCGCGACGGGCGAGCTCGTCGGACGGGTGACCGCGGGCGAGTCGGCCGAGATCACCGAATCGGTGCACGGCTCGATCTCGGAGGCCGACGAGAATCTCGCGGACGCGGTCGACACCGCTTCCGAGCGCGCGGCCTTCGACTCCGGCACCGACTGAGCGCACGGGGCGCCGCGGCTCACCGGGCGCCCCTTCCTGGGGCCGCGATCAGGACGCGGCGGCGAGCGGACGCGTCGGTGCCACCGCGCGGTCGACGATCCCCGGCAGCACGTCATCGAACAGCGTCATGAGGGCGGCGCGCATCGCCGCGGCGTCTCGTCCCGGGAGCACGACGGCGATCCGTGCGACCGCGGCGCGCACATCCGTCCAGTCGAAGACACTTCCCGCGCGACGGGCGACGCACGCGAGAAGCGTGCCCAGGTTCCCGACCAGCTCGGCACGCTCCGTGTTGCCCTCGATCCGGGCGAAGGCCACGGCGAGAGCACGCAGGCCTCCGCCGAACGCGGCTCCGTCCCGCCACCGGACAGCCAGGGCCACATCGTCGACGAGCTCGTCCAGGTAGGCGAGGTCGTCGGCGTGGAGCACCGTCATCGTGCGCCGGACGGAGCCGATCCAGACGTCGCCGAACAAGGCCACCACGTCACGCGCCCGGTCTCCGTCGAGCGCGGTCACCCACCGCGTGCCATCGCGGCGCACCGCGACGAGCCCGACCGCGGCGAGGCGGTCGAGGGCGCGGAGCACCTCGGCCGGCCGGGCGTCGAGTGCGACAGCGAGGTCTCGCTCGTCCAGCCGTGTCCCCGGCGCGAGCGCCCCCGAGACGATCGCGTCCGTCAGCCTGTCCTGCAGACTGCGGTGCCGATCCCCTGCCACCGATGTCGCACTCCCCGCGCGCACATCATCCTTCTTCTCGATCATGGCGTCCCCCCGCCGTTCCCTGGACCGATCCCGCCGGAGTTCCGGTCCGGACCGGTCTCTCCGCTGAGATGCGCCGAAGCGCGACGCGTAACATAACACGGCGCGGCCCGGAGGAACCTCCGCGTCCTCCCGCACGGCCGGAACGCTGCGAGGTTGCTGAGTTATCTTGCACAGAGCTGTGCACGTTATTACCATGAAGGGATGACCACTCGCGCCCTTCGTCGCGACGCTGCGGAGAACCGCGCCGGCATCCTGTCCGCGGCTCGCAGCGCCCTTGCCACCGACCCGCACGCCTCCCTCGATGCGATCGCCCGCACCGCCGGCCTGTCCCGCCGCACCCTCTACGGGCACTTCGAGGATCGGGACGCCCTGATCCGCGAACTCGTCTCCACCGGCGCCCAGCGCTTCAACGCCATCGCCGCCTCGATCGACGACCCCGACGCCCGCCTCGCTCTCGCCCGACTGGCCGCCCGGCTCTGGGAGGAGGCGGGGCACATCCAGGTCGCCGCCGCGCTCGCCCTCGACGAGGCGCACGTCGAGCACACCGCGGCGGCCCTTGCGCCGTTGCGCCGGAGCGTCGCCGCCCTCGTACGACGGGGACAGGAGGACGGCAGCTTCCGCACGGACCTCGCCGCCCCGACGCTCGCCCGACTGATCGAGGAGATGGCGCGCACCGTCGTCTCCCGCACCGACGCGCAGAGCCGCGGCGCGGGCGACGTCGCCGTCCGGGCCGTGCTCAGCATCGCGGGGCTCTCCTGGCGCGAGGCCGACGAGCTGCTCTCCACTCACCAGGACATCACCGCCGAGGACCAGGAGGTCCGCGCATGAGGATCACGTTGCACGAGGTCAGCAAGGGCCGCGCCGGCCAGGCGCTTCCGTCCATGAGTCTCGAGTTCCACTCCGGCGCCGTCCGCTACGCCCTCGCGGAGACCGAGCAGCGGCCGACCGTGCTCGGCCTCATCGCGAGCGGGCGGATGCGTCCGGACACGGGCCGCGTCACGATCGATGCGGCGGCGAGCCCGAAGGAGCTGCGCCGCCGCATCGCGCTCGTGGACGCCCCGGACGTCAGCGACCCGCACCCGGACATCACCGTCGCCGGGGTGGTGGGCGAGGAGCTGATGTTCGCCGGACGCGGCGCGACCCCGCTCCACGCCCGGCGCTGGCTCGGCCGGGTGGGGTACCAGGAGCTCGCCTCCGTCCCCATCGGCTCGGTCGACCCGGCCGCGCGCGTGCGCATCCTGTGCGAGCTCGCGGTGCTCCGCGAGGGCGTCGAGGGCATCGTCCTCGTCGCCCCGGATCGTCACGGCGGCAGCCCGGACGGATGGTGGCGCATCGCGGCCGAGTTCGCGGACCGCGGGTACGCGATGCTCGTGATCGTCGGCGGTTCCGCCGCCGTCGCCCTCGAGCGGATGCACGAGTTCGATGCGATCAACGCGTCCGGACCGATCGAGCCCCTGGTGCTCGAACGTCCGGAACCCGCGGCGGACGCGCCGGAGGAGAGCGTGGCGGCGGACGAATCCGCGACCGACGATGACGCCCCAGACCAGGGCGAACCCACGACCGACGAGGAAGGAGAAGCGCGATGAAGGTTCCCGCCATGATCGCCGCCGAGCTCCGCCGCCTGACCGCGAGCCGGATGGGCATCCTCGCCCTCGTGGCCCTGATCTGCGTGCCGATCCTCTACGGCGGCCTCTACCTCTGGGCGAACCAGGATCCGTATGCGAAGTTCTCCGAGGTCCCCGTGGCCCTCGTGGTCGACGACGGGGGCGCTCCCGCCCCCACGACCGGTACCGAGCCGGCGACCGACGAGACCGTCAACTACGGCGAGGACGTGGCGGAGAACCTCATCGAGGGCAACGCCTTCGACTGGCAGCGCATGACCGAGGACGAGGCCGCCGACGCCCTGCGCCACGGCGTGGTCGACTTCACCGTGACGATCCCGGCCGACTTCTCCGCCGCCCTCACCTCCGCGGCGGGCGACGACCCGCACCAGGCCCGGATCGAGCTGGAGACGAACGACGCGAACAACTACCTCGCCTCGTCGATGGGCTCGCAGGCCGTGGAGAAGATCCGCAGCTCCGTCGCCGAGATGGTCGGCAGCGAGGCCGCGGAGAGACTGCTGACCGGGCTCAGCGACGTGCGCGACAACCTGGTCTCCGCGACGGACGGCGCCACGCAGCTCGCCGACGGCGCGAGCACCGCGGCCTCCGGCAGCACGTCGCTCGCCGACGGCACAGCGCAGCTCGCCGAGGGCTCCGCGCAGCTCGCCTCCGGGGCGCAGACCCTCGCCGACGGCGCCCAGCAGGTGAGTGCCGGCAACCGCCAACTCGCCGACGTCGCCGACCGGGCCGGAGCCGCAGTGCAGGAGGCGACGAATGCGCTGCCGCAGGTGCGCGCGGACATCACCGACGTCCTCACCGAGCAGGGACTCGCGCCTGAGGAGATCGACGCGGTGCTCGCGCGCCTGGATCCTCTCGGCACCCGGATCGAGGAGGGCAACGCCCAGGTGCAGGACGCGGTCGGCAAGGTCGATCAGCTCGCCGCCGGTTCCGCCTCGCTGGCCGCGGGGGCGAGTGATCTCGCCGGCGGCGCCGGCACCCTCGCGACGGGCGCGGCCGCGGCGAACGCGGGCGCGGCCCAGCTCCGCGACGGTCTGCAGACCCTGTCCTCCGGGACCGCGGAGCTGCGGGACGGCCTCGCCGACGGCGTGCAGGCCATCCCCGCCTCCACCCCCGACCTGCGCTCACTGCAGGCCGACACGATCGCCGACCCGGTGAAGGTCTCCAGCGACAAGGTCGCCTCCGCCGAGGACTACGGCGCGGGCCTCGCCCCGTTCTTCGCCGCCCTCTCCGCGTGGATCGGCATCTATGCGCTGTTCCTCATCGTGAAGCCGATCTCCCGCCGCGCCGTCACGGCGCTGCACTCCCCGATCCGGATCACGCTCGCGGGCTGGCTGACGCCGGCGATGCTCGGCGCGGTGCAGATGCTCGGGCTGATGGGCATCCTGGCGCTGACACTCGGCTTCACGTTCGATCATCCGCTGGGCACCCTCGGGGTGATGATGTTCGCCTCGGCCACGTTCGCCGCGATCATCCTCGCCCTCAACGTCTGGCTCGGCTCCGTGGGGCAGTTCCTCGGGCTCGTCCTCATGGTGCTCCAGCTCGTCACCGCGGGCGGGACGTTCCCGTGGCAGACCCTGCCCGCTCCCCTCGCCGCACTGCATCACGTGCTGCCCCTCGGCTACGTCGTCGATGCCATGCGCCAGCTCATGTACGGCGGCGACTACGCCCGGGCCGGCTGGGATCTGGCGGTGCTGGGCGCCTGGCTGGCGGGGGCGCTGCTGCTGGCGATGATCGGGGTGACCCGCATGACGCATCGCCGCACGCTGCGGGATCTGCAGCCCAGCCTCATCGGCTGAGCCTCCCGCTCGCCGCGGTCCGTCCCGCGGCGAGCGCGGGACGGCTATGATGCGAGAGCGCGTACCCGTGAAACGCGTACTGGGGCTCGGTGGGACTGAGTCCCACCTGGCTACCCGAAAGAGTTCTCGACGATGATGACCGATTCGCCGGCGTCCGCCGTTCCCCCGCGCCCCTCCCTGGGTGCCCGCATCGGACGCATCGCGTTCCTCGTGGTCGCCGCCATCGTGATCGTGGCCGTCGCCGCCGCGTTCTTCGTGACGTGGACGATCCAGCGCTCCTTCCCGCAGACCTCCGGCACCACGACGCTCGACGGCCTGAAGGCGGAGGTCACCGTGCAGCGCGACGCCAGCGGGGTGCCTACGATCACCGCCGACTCCTCGGACGACCTCTTCTTCGCCGAGGGCTTCGTGCACGCGCAGGACCGGTTCTTCGAGATGGACTTCCGCCGCCACGTCACCTCCGGGCGGGTCGCCGAGCTGTTCGGCGCCTCCCAGGCCGGCACCGACGCGTTCCTGCGCACCCTGGGCTGGCGCACCACCGCCGAGGCCGAGGTCGAGGCGATGGACGACGTCACCCGCGGCTACTACGAGGCCTACGCGGCCGGCGTCAACGCCTACCTGTCCTCGCGTTCGGGCGCGGAGCTGTCGCTCGAGTACGCGGTCCTCGGACTGCAGAACCCCGACTACGAGCCGGAGCCGTGGGAGCCGGCGGACTCGGTGGCGTGGCTGAAGGCGATGGCCTGGGATCTCCGCACCAACGTCGAGGACGAGACCGAGCGCGCACTGCTCGCCGGGCAGCTCGCCGACGACCCGGACGCCGACGTGGAGGCCCTGCTCGGCACGCTCTACCCGGACTACCCCTTCGACCGGAACCCGGTGATCGTGCCCACCATCTCCACCGTCCCGCCGCTGGAGCCCGGCGCCGAGCCTGCGGCCTTCCCCACGCCTCAGGGCGACGGCGAGGCGCAGCAGGCGCTCACCACGGTGGAGTGGGAGGAGACGTCCTCCGTCATCGAAGCGGCGAGCATGCTCGTCGGCGACGTCGGCGAGGGCATCGGCTCCAACTCCTGGGTGGTCTCCGGTGACCTCACCGAGTCCGGGATGCCGCTGCTCGCCAACGACCCGCACCTCGGCGCCTCGCTCCCGTCGGTCTGGTACCAGGTGCAGCTCAAGTGCTCGACGGTGGACGAGGACTGCCCGTTCGACGTCGGCGGGTTCTCCTTCTCCGGACTGCCCGGCATCGTCATCGGCCACAACCAGCGCGTGGCCTGGGGCTTCACCAACCTCACCACCGATGTCACCGACCTGTACGTCGAGCGCATCGAGGGCGACTCCTACTGGCGCGACGGCGAACTCGTGCCGCTGGAGGAGAGCACGGAGACCATCGAGGTCGCCGGCGGGGACGACATCGAGCTCACCATCCGCTCCACCGTGCACGGACCGATCATCTCCGGCCTCACGGACGACTTCACCGCGATCGCGGACGACCCGACGCCCGGGCTCACAGCGGAGGGCACCGTGCCCGACGCCCCCGGGTCCGACGATGCCGAGTACGCCGTGAGCCTGCGGTGGACGGCGCTCGACCCCGGCACCACGGCGACGGCGATCTTCGCGCTGTCGACCGCCCAGGACTTCGAGGACTTCCGCCGCGCGGCCTCCCTGTTCGACGTGCCGGCGCAGAACCTCATCTACGCCGACGTCGACGGCAACATCGGCTACCAGACCCCCGGCCGCCTCCCGATCCGCGGGGCCGGCGACGGCTGGATGCCGCAGCCCGGATGGGACAGCAGCTACGACTGGACCGGGTACATCCCGTTCGAGGAGCTGCCGGTGTCCTACAACCCCCGCTCCGGATACATCGTCACGGCCAACAACGCCATCGTCACCGACGACTACGAGCACTTCCTCTCGCGGGACTGGGACCAGGGCTACCGCGCCGCCCGCATCGCCCACCTCATCGAGCGGCGGGCCGCCGCCGGGCCACTGACGGCCGACGACATGCGCGAGATCCAGATGGACGGCGAGATGTGGATCGGCACGCAGCTCGTGGTCGCGATGGCCGACGTCGAGGTCGAGGGAGCGGGTCCGCAGCGCGCGGTCGAGCTGCTGCGCGCGTGGGACGGGCAGAACATCGCGTCGTCCGCCGGGGCCGCGTACGCGAACGTGCTGTGGTCGAACCTCGTGCAGAACATCTTCGCCGAGCGGGAGCAGCCTCTCCCGATCGACGGCCAGGGCCGCCTGTTCACCGTCGTCGGCGCGATGCTGGAGGATCCGGACGACCCGCTGTGGAGCAACCCCGAGCTCGATGTCGACGGCCGGGACGAGATGCTCGCGCTGTCGGCCGAGGAGGCGTACGACGAGCTGTCCGGGATCCAGGGCACGGACGTGGCGCGCTGGAACTGGGGCGACCTGCACGCCCTCACCCTCACCAGCGACACGTTCGGCTCCTCGGGCATCGCCCCGATCGAGGCCCTCTTCAACCGTGGGCCCTATCCGGTGGGCGGCGGGGCCTCCGTGGTCGATGCGACGGGGTGGCAGCTCGGCGTCTCGTACGCCACCACCACCGTCCCCTCCATGCGCATGGTCGTCGACCTCGCCGACTTCGACGACTCGACCTGGATCCACCTCACCGGCGCCTCCGGTCACGCGTTCCACGCGCACTACGTCGATCAGACGAAGGACTGGTCGACGGGGGTCCAGCGTCGCTGGGCGTTCACGCCGAAGGCCGTGAAGGCGGCCGCGGTCGACACCCTGACACTCACGCCCGCCGGCTGAGAGGCGGGTGGAGGGTGCTCGGCTAGCGTGGACAGGTGCCCACCAGCTACCTCGCCCCGAAGGGGACGCCGGCCACCCTCCTCGAGTTCGAGCACGGCGGTGCGACCCTGATCGCCGAGACCTTCGGCGACGGTCCGCCCACCTACCTGCTGCTGCACGGCATCGGCATGGGGCGCAGCGTCTACCTCGACCTCACCCAGCGGCTGCAGGGGCGGGTGATCGCGCTCGACCTCCCCGGCTTCGGCGAGGCCCCGGAGCCCACACGGACGCTGACGATGCAGCGGCACGCGGACCTGGTGGCCGCCTATCTCCGGCATGTCGACGCCGACCCCGTCGTGGTGATCGGGCACTCCATGGGCAGTCAGATCGCGGCGGAACTCGCCGCCCGGCATCCGTCCCTCGTGGCCGGGGTCGTGCTGGCGGGCCCGACCGTCGACAAGGCCGAACGGAACATCGGCGCCCAGGCCCGCTACCTCCTCCAGGACCTCCTGGGCGAGCGCCCCCTCGTGATCTGGCGCGGTGCCCGCGAGTACCTCCGCGGCGGCCCGCACCTGATCCGCAAGATGCGGGCGACCATCGTGCATCAGCCGGAGAAGGCGTTCGTGCGCATCGCCTGCCCGGTGCTGGTGCTGCGCGGCGAGGACGACCCGCTGGCCCCGATGAGCTGGTGCCAGGACATCCTCGACGCCATCCCGGGGGCGGAGCTCGCCGTCATCCCGGACCACGGACACGGCACCCTCATCAGCGACTCCGAGCCCGCCGCCCGCCTCATCGAGGCCTTCGCCACCCGCACCTAGTCCTTCGAATCGCTCACTGTGCGGCATCTGCGGCCCAGATTGAGCACAGTGCGCGACTCGAAACGGTCAGCCGGCGGCGGGAGGGGTCTGCTTCGACTCGGCGAGCTCGTCGACGACGAGACCGCGCTGCTCGATCGTGCCGTTGCGGTAGGCCTGCCGGCCCACCATGTGCGCGGACAGGGGCGCGGTCGCGAACTGCATGAGCACCACGGGGGCGACGAGCACGAGGCCGAACAGCACACCGCCGACGGACCGCTGCGACAGCGCGATCGCCACGCAGATCAGCAGCAGCCCGAGCACCTGCGGCTTCGTCGCGGCGTGCAGTCGCGTGGGCACGTCGCGGAAGTGCAGGAGTCCCACGGAGGCGGAGAGGCAGAGGATCGCCCCGAGCAGGATGAGCACGAGCACCGCCACGTCGACGACGGCATCAGGGATCATCAGACCGAACACGTTCATGGTGTCGTGTTGTCCCTTCTCGCGACGAACCGGGCGACCGCGATCGATCCGAACACACCGACCGCCGCGATGATGAGGAGCACGGGGATGTTGCGGGTGTGGCCGTTGATGGCCATCTCGGCGCCGAGCACGCACATGACCTCGGTCAGCAGCACGTCGGCGGCGACGGCACGGTCGAGGATCGACGGACCGCGCACGATGCGGATGACGGCGAGGATCGCGGCCACGCCGAACACGGCGAGGATGATGAGGAGCAGGGTGTTCATCGGGCACCGCCGATCGTCGCGGGGTCGATGCGGCCGGCACGTTCGTCGGCCTTGAGCGCCCGGTACTGGGTCGGATTGCCGAGCGCCCGGACGATGCGCTTCTCCCAGCCGAGCACGCCCTGCCGCTGCGTCTCGACGTCCTCCCGGCTGCGCACGCCGATCACGTGCAGGTAGAGGATCCCGCGGTCGCGGTCGGCCTCGACCACCAGGGAGCCCGGGATGAGCGACGACACCACGGCGACGTGCGTCATGACGAGGTCGTCGGCGTAGCGGAGCGGCACCGCGATGATGGCGGTGCCGGGCTGCCTGCGGAAGTCGAACACCTGCACGGTCACCGAGAGCGCGCCGCGGAGGATCGCGAAGAGGAACTGCACGACGAACAGCGCGCCGTACCAGAGGTTGATGCGCCCGGAGAGCTCGACCGTGGGCAGGCGGAACACCCGCGTCACGAAGATTGCCACCACGAGTCCCGTGAGGAAGGAGAGCACGGTGAACTGGGCCCACAGCAGCATCCACAGCACGATCAGCCAGGCGAGGAACGGCAGCTGCATGCCGATGTCCCGCCAGACGCTCTTGGTCTCGGGGCTCATCCCTCCACCTCGTCTTCCAGCTGGACGAGGTTGACCGGCTGCAGCAGGCCCGCCCCGATACGGTCGCACAGAGCGTACAGCGGTCCCGCGAAGATCGTCAGGGCCACCGTCACGGTGACCATCCCGGCGGTGGCCACCGTCATGATCTTGGGGATGTGCCGGCGCTCCTGCTGCTCATCCGCGGCGGGGGCTCCGGTGAGGTACGAGATGCGCCCCTCGGTCTCGGTCGAGTCCTCCTCCTCACGCCAGAACGCGAGGTTCCAGGCCCTCATGAGCGCGTAGAGGGTGAGCAGCGACGTGATGATGCCGCCGAAGATGAGCACGATCATGAGCGGCGTGCCCACGGACGCGGCCGCTTCGAACAGGGCGAACTTGCCGATGAACCCGGAGAACGGCGGCAGACCACCGAGGTTGATCGCCGGGATGAAGTACAGCAGCGCGATCACGGGCGCGATCTTGAGCAGACCCTTGACCCGGAGGATGGAGGTGCTGCCGGCCCGACGTTCGATGAGTCCCACCGCGAGGAACAGGGTGGTCTGCACGACGATGTGGTGGACGATGTAGTACACGGTCGCGCCGATCGCCGCCGGGGTCGCGATCGCGAGACCGAAGATCATGTAGCCGACGTGGCTGACGAGCGTGAACGACAGGATCCGTTTGAGCTCGGCCTGCGCGACGGCGCCGAGGACCCCGACGATCATCGTCGCCAGCGCGATGATGAGCAGCAGCGTGTCGATGCTGTTCGAGGCGAAGAGCTGCGTCTCCGTCCGGATCAGCGCGTACACGCCGACCTTGGTCAGCAGGCCGGCGAACACGGCGGTCACCGGCGCGGGGGCCGTCGGGTAGGAGTCGGGCAGCCAGAACGACACGGGGAAGATCGCGGCCTTGATCCCGAAGGCGACCACGAGCATGAGGTGCAGCACGAGCTGCGTGTCCTGCGGCAGCTCCGCCATCCGCTCGGCGATCTGGGCCATGTTGACCGTGCCGAGGGCGCCGTAGATCATCGCGATCGACGCGAGGAACAGGATCGACGAGACGAGCGAGACGACGATGTAGACCGCGCCGGTGCGGATGCGCGACTCCGTGCTGCCCAGGGTGATCAGCACGTACGAGGCCACGAGGAGGATCTCGAACCCGACGTACAGGTTGAACAGGTCGCCGGCGATGAAGGCGTTGAAGATGCCGGCGGCGAGGATCAGGTACGAGGGGTTGAAGATCGAGATCGGGGTCTCGTCCGGCCCGTCGGCCACGCCCTGACCGATGGAGAAGAGGAGGACCGCGAGCAGCACCACGCTGGAGACGAGCACCAGGAGCGCGGCGAGACGGTCGACGTAGAGGACGATGCCGAACGGCACCGGCCACCCGCCCACCGAGACCGCCAGCGGGGAGCCCGCGTCGACGACGACGAGCAGCACCGCCGCGATGACGGACACGACCGCGAGTGTCGCGACGGTGACGAACACCTGCAGGCGCGCATTGCGACCGAAGACCAGAGTGATCGCCGCACCAAGGAGCGGCAGGGCGACGAGGAGCGGGACGAGCGTGGTCATGGCCTGCCCTCCCCGTCTGTCGTGTCGTCGTCCCGGTCTGCAGCGCCGTCGGCGGCACCGTCGGGTTCGGGCTCCGGCTCGGGGACGAAGGGCGCGTCGTACGGCGCGTCATCGTGGATCGCCGGGTTGTCGCGCATGTGCAGGACGGTGATCGGAGCGGTCTGCACGCCCACGAAGTCGGTGGTGGCGTCGTCGTCGCCCGACTCGGACTCGTCGTCCATGAGGTCTTCGTCGGCGTCGGTGCGCTCGCGCAGCGCGATGTCGGCCTCGTCGTCCTCGACCGTGTCCGCCTGGCCGAGCTGCCACGACCGGTAGATGAGCGCGAGCAGGAACGCGGAGACCGCGAACGTGATGACGATGGCGGTGAGCGTCAGGGCCTGCGGCAGCGGGTCGCTCAGGTCGCCCTCGGTGCCGAAGAACGGCGCGTTGCCCGGCACGCCCATCACGATGAGCAGCAGGAGGTTCGTGGCGTTGCCGAGCAGGAGGAAACCGATGAGGACGCGGGTGAGGCTGCGCTCCAGCATCGCGTACACGCCGCACGCGAAGAGCACGGCCATGATCGCGATGAGGGCCAGCGAGACGTCCATCAGCCGTTCCCCCCGGTCCGCGAGGAGAAGTCGACGGCGACGCCCGCGCCGGTGCGCTGTGCCGCCTGCCGGTCCACTTCCGCACCGAGACTGCGGAGCACGTCGAGGACGAGTCCGATCACGACGAGGTAGACGCCGATGTCGAAGATCGTCGAGGTGACGAACTCCATGTGTCCGATGCCGGGGATCTCCCACTCCCAGAAGGTGCTGGTGAGCGGCGCGAGGCCGAAGAACAGCGGCACGACCGCGGTGCCCACGGCGAGGATCAGACCCGTGCCGAGGAGGCGACCGGCATCGGTCGGCGCCGCAGCGCCCAGCTCCCAGCGCCCTCCCGCGATGTAGCGCATGACGAGCGCCATGCCGGCGACGAGCCCGCCCGCGAAGCCGCCGCCGGGGAGGTTGTGCCCGGCGAAGAGCAGGAAGATCGACACGACGATGATCGTGTGGAACAGGATGCGGACGATGACCTCGAGCAGGATCGACCGGTTCTCGGGCTTCATCTTCTGGCCGCCGACGAGCCAGGCGCGCGGCGCCGAGCGGTTCTCCGCGGTCTGGAAGCGCACACCGTCCGTGGTCTCCACGAGTGGCCGACTGCGCGCGGACTTCCGCACCGAGCGGGGCAGGGTCTTCGTGGCGGCGAGGAGATCGGCGCGGTGCGTGACGAACACGAGTGAGGCGACACCGGTCGCGGCGAGCACGAGCACGGAGAGCTCGCCCATCGTGTCCCAGCCGCGGAGGTCGACGAGCGCCACGTTGACCACGTTCTTGCCGTGGCCGATCTCGTACGCGATCTCCGGGAAGATCGCCGAAATCGGGTCGGCCACGCGGGACTGGGTCGCGACGACGGCCACGAACGCCATGGTGAGGCCGACGCCGATGCCGAGGAGAGCGCGCGGGATGCGGCTCACGGAGGCGTTGTGCTCGCCCATGCGCGCCGGCAGTCGGCGCAGGACGAGCGCGAAGGTCACCATCGTCACCGTCTCGACGAGGATCTGGGTGAGCGCGAGGTCTGGTGCCCCGCTGGTGGCGAAGAGCACGACCATGCCCAGGCCGGTGACCGAGGCGAGCACGACGCCGGTGTAGCGCTTGCGCGCACGCACCGCCACGACGCCGGCGACGGCCATGATTGGCGCGACGGCGAGCTGGGCCGGCGTGTGCCACAGCGAGAGCTGATAGCGGTCGATGTCGCTCGCCACGAGCGCGGTGACCTCGGCGGCGACGAAGACGACGAAGATCGTCCCCACGTAGACGGGCAGCGAGCCCCGCTGGGTGAGCGTCGTGCTCAGCACCGAGAGCCGGTCGATGCCGCGCATCACCACGTAATAGGCGTCGGCGGCCGTGAATGGCAGGAGGCGGGGGCGGCGGTCCCACCCGGTCCGGCGCGTGAGCAGGAAGAGTCCGATGCCGAGCAGGACCGACAGGATCGAGATGCCGAGAGCGGGCTCGAGGCCGTGCCAGAGGGCGAGGTGACCAGGTCCCTCGACGGCTGCCCCCTCGTGGTCGAGTCCCGGGGTCGCGGTCAGCGCATACGGCTGCAGGGCGACGTCGAGGGCCGGGGCGCCGATACCCGCGGCGAGCGTCACTCCGGCGAGGATGATCGGCGCGGAGAGGAAACCCACCGGGGGGTCGGGCCAGACCGTGTCCGGCTGCCGCTGTCCCTCGGCATCGCGCTTGGTCCAGAACGCGCCCCAGAGGAAGCGCACGCCGTATGCCGCAGTGAGCATGGATCCGAGAGCGACGCCGATCAGGGCGACGAGGCCCCACACCGAGCCGCCGAGGGCGTCGTCCAGGAGCGCCGTGAGCGTCGATTCCTTCGCCACGAATCCGATGGTCGGGGCCACGCCGGCCATCGACGCCACGGCGATGAACGCGGTCGTGGCCATGACCGGTGCCTGGCGGCCGACGCCGGAGAGCTCGGTCACGTCACGGGTGGACAGCTGCCGGTCGATCACGCCGACGATGAGGAACAGCGCCGACTTGAACAGCGCGTGCCCGATCACGAGGGCGATGCCGGCGAGCGCCGCCGCCTGCGTGCCGTAGCCGACGACGACCGCGAAGAAGCCGAGCTGGCTCACGGTGCCGAACGCGAGCACGCGCTTGAGGTCGGTCTCCCGCAGCGCCTGGATGCCGCCGAGCAGCATGGTGAGGATGCCGAGCGTGAGCACGATCGGCCGCCACGTCGGGCTGAAGGCGAAGATGGGCGCGAAGCGGGCGATGAGGTAGATGCCGGCCTTCACCATGGCCGCGGCGTGCAGGTAGGCGCTGACCGGGGTGGGGGCCGCCATGGCGCCGGGCAGCCAGAAGTGGAAGGGGAACAGCGCCGACTTGCTGATGGCGCCGATCAGGAGCATGACGATCGCCGCATCGACGATCGGGCCGGTCGGCGCGATGGCGAGGATCTCCCGGATGCTCGACGTCCCGGTGTCGACGACGAGCAGCACGACGCCGACGAACATCACCAGTCCGCCCAGGGTGGTCACGAGGAGGGCCTGCAGCGCGGCGCGTCGGCTGGCGGCGCGGCGGCGGTAGTGACCGATGAGGAGGTAGGAGAGGATGCTCGTGGCCTCCCAGAACATCACGAGCATCACGAGGTCGTCGGTGAGGACCAGACCGTACATCGCGCCGGCGAACGCGAGGAGGACGCCCGCGAACTGCCCGATGCCGGCGGCCTCGTCGTGGAAGTACCAGCGGCAGTAGAGGAGCACGAGCGCGCCGACGCCCGTGACGATGAGCGTGAGAACCCACCCGAGGACGTCCATGTTCATGGACAGGTTCAGTCCGAGCTGCGGGATCCACGGCACGGAGACGAACGGCACGGGGCCGTCGAGCACCTGCGGCGTGAGCACGAGTGCATGCACGAACGCGGCGGCCGGAACGAGGGCGGCGACGGCGAAAGCCTGAGCTCCCAGCCAGCGCACCAGGACGGGCATCAAGAGCGACCCGAGAAGGAACACTGCGAGGAGCATCAGCATATACGCGGCTCCTCGGGGCTCGTCGGCCGTGTGGCTCAGGCGGGCGGTCTCCGTACAGTTTACCGGGCCGAGGCGCCTGTCGGCCCCGCGAGCTTCGAGATCGCGTGTCAGAGTGGTCGCATGCGGCGGGTCTGGGGGCGCGAGCTGGCGGGGTGGGCGGCCGCGCTGGCGCTGGCGCTCCTCGCCGTGGGACACCTGGCGACGTCACCCCGATCGCTCCTGATGTTCGACGACGGGGACTCGCTGATCGTTGCCCTCGTCGGCCGATCGATCCTGGATGGGGGTGGGGGCGACTGGGCGCTGTCCAGCGTGCTCTTCCTGCCCGAGATCGCGGTGTTCACGGCCCTCGATGCCGTGCTGCCGTTCGACGTGAACGGCGTGCTGGCGGTCAATGCGGTCGTGAACGTGCTCGCGCTCTACGGGGCGATCCGGCTCGTCGCCGGGCGGTGCGTCGAGGGTCGCGCACCGGTCGCCTGGTCGGTCGGCGCCCTCGCCGTGTTCTGTCTCCTCATCGTCACGGAGTCCTCGCCGTCCCGCGACGCGCTCGAACTCGCATCGCTGGTGCTGACGACGACGTACTACTCCGCGACCGTCGTGGGCGTGTTGCTCGCCGTCGGCCTGTGTCGGCGTTTCCTCGATCGCCCCCGCAAGGGTGCGGCACTGCCCGTGTCTCTGGGGATGGTCGCGACGGTGGCGACCCTCAGCAATCCGCTGTTCGCCGCTTGGGCCGCGGTGCCCCTCTCCCTCGTCCTGGGCGGCCTCTGTCTCACCACGCTCGCGGTCCGGCGCCGGGGTCTCGCGCTGATCACCGCGCTGGTCGGGGGCAGCATTCTCGGCTTCCTCGGTCGCATTCCCTTCTCGGCATGGATCGCGAACTCCGGCGCGGGCTACATCCAGCCCGCGGAATGGATCCACTCCGCCGCGTACTACGCCGGCCTCGCGATCGATCGGCTGTCGTCCCCCGGCGGGGTGCTCGGCACGGTCGCCGTCCTGGCGCTGACGCTGCTCGCGGTCGTGCGGACGGCCCACGCGTCGGACGCCGGTGACCGCCTGGTGGCCACGGCCGCCTGGGCGCTCCCGCTCATCGTGCTCGTCGGCGGCATCGCGGCGGGGACGCACGCGGCGCGATACCTGCAGCCGCTCGTCTTCGCCCCGATCCTGGCTCTCCTCACCGTGCCGCGCGTCCGGACGCGGCGAGCCACGCTGACGCGGGTCGTCTCCGCCGTCGTCGCCGTCGTCCTCCTCGTCGGTGGCGCCGCGTCCGTACCCCGCATCGTGCAGGCGGCGAGCGCTCCCGACCCCGACCTCGCCTGCGTCACGGACTGGGTGGACTCGTCGGGGCGCACCGGGGCAGGACAGTTCTGGACCGTGCGGCTGCCGAAGCTGCACGCGACCGACCCGGCCCGGCTCGTGCAGGTCGACCACGAGCTCCACGGGTACGCGTGGCTGGTGGACCGCCGCGACTTCGCGGCGGGTGAGGTGTCGTTCCTCGTCGAGGACGCGCAGACGGTGGCGTGGAACCTGCCGACCGCCGCGACGCCCACGGACGTCGTCGCGTGCGGGCGCTACCGCATCCTCGACTACGCGCCGGCGACGCTTCCCCTCGGGCCAGCGCGTTCCTGACCGGTGCGCGCGGTCAGCGCGACGGAGGCGGCGCGGTCGTGGTGCCGGCGCGGAAGACGCAGTGCAGGTCCTGCGTGATGCCCGGCTCACCGCGCAGCATCCTGGCGACCTGCTCTCCCGCCGCCCTCCCCTTCTCGACCGCCGGCTGCACACTCGTGGTGAGGGTGAGATCGCCGAGGCCATCGAGGGGGATGCCGTCGAAACCCGCGACCGAGAGGTCTTCGGGAACGCGGAGTCCGAGCTCCTCCGCGGCGCGGATCACACCGACGGCCAGCAGGTCGCTCTGCGCGAGCACCGCGGTCGGGCGGGTGTCGGGATCCGTGAGCAGCATCCGCCCGACGAGGATGCCCTCGTCGATGAGGCTGCCCGAGGCCGAGATCGCCGGTGCGTCGGGGAAGACCTCCCGCATGCCGGCGAGGCGGTCGACCGTCACGTCGACGGTGGCGTGGGCCAGACGCTCCGGCGTGATGAGGGTGCGCTCGCGCTCGGCGTCCAGCGAGAGCGTGACGAGCGCGACGTCCCGGTGTCCGAGGTCGCGCACGTGCCGGGCGATCTCGGCGGAGGCGGCGACGTTGTCCAGGGTGATGCGCGGGACGTCGAGCCCCGCGTCCCCCTCGATGACGACGACCGGGAGGCCCCGTCCGCGCACGATCTCGAGAGACGCGCGGGTGCGGCCGGAGCAGCCGATGAGCACCACCGCGTCGACGGGGGCGCTCGCGATGGCCGAGCCGTCCTCGCCCGGCTCGTCGCGCATGAGGAGGATTCCGGCGCTTAGGTCGGCCAGGCCGTCGGTGAGGCCGTCCATCATGGCGGTCGTCACGGGGTCGAGGAAGGCCGCGCGCAGATGCCCCTCGAGGACCACCGCCACGATGCCGCTGCGTCCGCGACGGAGGGAGGCGGCGCGCGGGTCGGGCCCCGTGTAGCCGAGGTCGGTCGCGGCGGCCAGCACCCGGTCGCGGGTGGCGGGTGCGACCTTGGCCTTGCCGCTGAAGACGACCGACGCGGTCGAGGTGGCGACCCCCGCCTCGCGAGCCACATCGGCGATCGTGGGCCGGCGCGGCGTCTCCCTGGTCATACTCCGAGGATAGCCCGGTTCGGTCGCGCAAGGTCGAATCGATTCGATAGGCTGTCCGCCATGGACACCGCCCTTTCCCGTTCGCAGTTCGTGCGCTGGCGCACCGCGATCTTCGCCATCTTCCTCGCCAGCGGCCTTTCGATCGCGACCTGGGCCTCCCGCGTGCCCGGGATCAAGGAGGCGCTCGACCTCGACAATGCGCAGGTCGGCCTGATCCTCCTGGGCATGGGCGTGGCGTCCATCCTCGGCATCTCGACCAGCCCCGCCGTCATGGCCCGGACCGGTGCGCGGCGCGGGATGCTCCTGGCGATGCTCACGTTCGCCACGGGCATCGCGCTCGTCGGCCTCGGCGCGACCGTCTTCGGTTCCGTGCCGGTCGTCCTCATCGGCATGGTGCTCTTCGGCTTCGGCAACGGCTGCGTCGACGTCATGATGAACGTCGAGGCCACCGCCATCGAGCAGCAGATGGGCCGCACCATCCTGCCGGTCTTCCACGCGTTCTTCAGCTTCGGCACCGTGCTCGGCGCCGGCATCGGCGCCCTCGCCGCGGCCCTCCAGGTCGACGTCGGCACGCACGCGGTGTCGATGGGCGTCCTCATCGCCGTGATCGCTGTCGTCTGCTTCTTCCAGGTGCCCGTGCGCGAGGCCGCCCTCGACCCCGAGGACCACGAGAAGCCCGCGTTCCGCCAGCGCATGCACACCGCGCTCGAGGCCTGGCGCGAACCGCGCACGTATCTGCTGGGAACCGTCATGCTCGGCATGTCCTTCGCGGAGGGCGGCGCCAACGACTGGATCGCCCTGGGCACCGAGCAGGGACACGGCTTCGCGGAGGGCACAGGCGCCGTCGCCCTGGCGGTCTTCTCCGTGGGCATGACGGTGGTGCGCCTCTTCGGCGGACCGCTGGTCGACCGCTTCGGCCGGGTGCTGGTGCTGCGCATCCTGGCTGCGACCGCCGCCACCGGAATCCTCCTGTTCATCCTCGCGCCCACGCTGCCGCTGGTCCTCGTCGGCGCGGCGCTGTGGGGCATCGGTGCGTCGCTCGGCTTCCCCCTCGGCATGTCGGCCGCGGCGGACGATCCGGCCAAGGCCGCCGCACGGGTGAGCGCGGCGGCGACCATCGGATACGTGGCGTTCCTCGGCGGCCCGCCCGTGCTCGGGGTCATCAGCGAGCACATCGGGCTGCTCAACACGCTCTTCATCCTCGTCGCGCTCGTGGTGCTCTCGGGGCTCTTCTCCGGCGCCGCCCGCCCGCTCCGCGCGGAGGAGAAGGCACCGGCGGTTCCGACCGTCGAGGGCTGACTCAGTCCTCGACCCCGCGGACGAGCGCGGCCGCGTGCGACCGGCTGCGCGCGCCGAGCTTGGTGAGGACGTTCGAGACGTGCGTCTTCACCGTCGGGACGGAGATCCGCAGGCGCGCGGCGAGCTGGGCGTTCGACCACCCCTGCAGGATCCCGTCGAGGACGTCGCGCTCCCGGGGCGTCAGCTCCGGCAGCGCGAACGTCGTCATCGGCGCCGGCTCCGGGGTGGACGCCGCCACCGCGGCGAGCGCGCGGCGTGTGACCCGCGGATCCAGCGCTCCCTCTCCGGCGGCGACAGCACGCACCGCCTGGACGAGAGTCGGCGCGTCGACCGTCTTCAGGAGGAATCCGACCGCTCCCGCCCGGATCGCCGCGAGCACGAGCTCGTCCTCGTCGAAGCTCGTCAGGACGAGCACATCCCCCAGTCCGCGCTCGACGATCTCGCGGGTGGCCGAGACCCCGTCGCGTCCCGGCATGCGCAGATCCATGAGGACGACATCCGGCCGGAGCGCTGCGGCGTTGCGCACGGCCACCTCGCCGTCGGCGGCCTCCCCGACGACCGTGATGTCGTGCGTCTCCAGCATGATGCGCAGGCCGGCCCGGATCGCGCCGTGGTCGTCGGCGAGCAGCACGGTCGGTGCGGTCATGCCCGGCCCCCCACCGGCAGTCGCGCCTCGACCAGCCAGCCGTCGGGTTCCGCACCGGCCCGGAACGTCCCGCCCAGCGCGGTGATGCGCTCGCGAAGCATCTGCAGCCCCCACCCCTCGCCGCCTTGCCCGGCGGTGACGGTCGGCGCGCCGCCTCGCGACCGCACCGTCACGTGCGCCTGACCGTCGACAGGGCCGATGGCCACGTCGACCACGGCGCCGTTCGCATGGCGGACGCAGTTCCCCAACGCCTCACGCACCACCCGCACGACCGCCTGCTCTCCGCCGCCGCCGAGCGCACCCGGATCCTCGACGGCGAGGCGCACGTCCAAGCCCGAGCGTCGGGCCTCCGCGGCGAGGCCCTCGAGGTCGGCCCATCCCGGGGTCGGCGCGAGCGCCCCGTCGCCGCGGCGCAGCACCCCGATCATGGTGCGCAGGGCTCCGTGCGCGTCCAGCCCGGCATCGCGCACGGCCTGCAGCGCGGCGCGATCGTCCGACCGTGCCGCGGGCGCGGCGAGCGCCGCCTCCGCCCGGATGGCCATGGCCATCACGTGCCCCGCCACCACATCGTGGAGTTCGCGCGCCATCGCCTCGCGCTCGCGCTGCACGGCCTGTGCCCGATCGCGGGCGGCGGTCGCTGCGGCGTCCTCCGCCCGCTGACGGTGCAGGTCGGCCAACTCGTGCGCCTGCGACACCGCCACCGCCCACCAGTAGTCCGTACCGAAGATCGCGCCGAACTGCACCGCGAACAGGACCGCGACCGCGGGCGTCGCCGCCGAGAGGAGCAGGGCGGCGAGGAAGAGGACGACGGTCGCCGCGCCCAGGAGCACGAGCAGCACGCGGCGCCCGCGTGGGCCGGCGAGGAAGGCCGCCGTCCACAGCACATCCAGCAGCACCACGAGTGTCCCGACGCCGCCGACGGTGAGGAGGTCGGCGACGAAGAGCCCGGCGACGAGCGCGAGCACCGTCCACGGATGACGCCGCTTGCCGAGCGCGAGAGCGCAGGCCGGGATCGCGAGAACCAGGGCCCACCACGGCGAGACGTCCTCCGGTAGAAGGGAGAAGGGTCCCCAGATGCCGTGGAACCCGAGCGCCGCCATGACCGTCGCGAGAGCGGCCATGCCCAGCGGGTCCACCCACCACCGGTGCCGCCGGTACCAGGCGGCGGGCCCTCCGTCGGCCGGATCGTGCATGTCCTCATGCAACCACGGCGCGATCGGCGTCGCATCCGACCAAAGGATGAGGGCATCCGGACGACCCCGACTTTCGCCCGATCCGCGCTCGGCGTGCCGCCGGGATCGTGGAAGCATGGAACTCTTCGGCGGGCTGCCGCTGCCCCTCTCCCTCGCCGTGCTCGCGCTCATCGACGGTCTGAGCGTCGGGACGCTGCTCATCCCGGTCTTCCTCCTCCTGCACCCCGGACGCGTACGCGCCGGACGGATCCTCCTCTATCTCGCGACGATCGCCGTGTTCTATCTCGTGGTCGGTCTCCTCTTCCTCTGGGGGCTGGTGAACCTCGTCGACGTCGCCTCCGACTTCCTGAGCTCTCCCGCGGGCATGATCACCCGTCTCGTCGTCGGTGCCGCGCTGCTCGTCACCGCCTTCGTGATGCCGACGAAGCCTGCGGAGGCGGCGCCGGTCGGAGCGCCCGCGGCCACCACCGCGGCGACCGGCCCCGGCGGACCGGCCGGCGAACCGCTGTCCGGGCCGAACGCCCCGGCATCCCCTCCCGTTCCGTCCGCCGCCGCGACGGCCGCTGCGCGTCCCGGTCGGATCGTTCGGTGGCGGGAACGCCTGCTCGACCCGCAGACTCGGGGGTTCGCGGTCATGGCCGTCGCCATCGCCGCGGGGCTCGTGGAGGTCGCGACGATGCTCCCGTACATCGTGGCGATGACGATGCTCGCGGACGCCGGCGTCGACACGCCGCTCCGGGTGCTCTCCCTCGCCGGGTACTGCGCGCTGATGATCGCCCCGGCGCTCGTGCTCCTCGTGCTCCGACTCGTGGCGGCCCCGCTCGTGCAGCGTCCGCTGGAGCGCTTCGCCGCCTGGATGGAGCGGACGGGCGCGGAGAACACGGCGTGGATCATCGGCATCATCGGCTTCCTCATCGCCCGCTCGGCCGCGACGGAGCTCGGACTCTTCGACGCGTTCCTCTGACCGCGTGACCGGCGACGACGAAGTAGGCTCGTCGGGTGCGTCTCGTCATCGCCCGCTGCTCGGTCGACTACACCGGCCGACTCAACGCCCATCTTCCGCTCGCCACCCGCCTGCTCGTGCACAAGGGTGACGGGAGTCTGCTCGTGCACTCCGACGGCGGCAGCTACAAGCCGCTGAACTGGATGAGCCCGCCGTGTGTGCTCGCGACCGAGGAACCGGGCGAGGAGGAGGCCGGCGCCGGCGTCGTCGAGGTGTGGCGCGTGACCCACAAGAAGACCGGCGATGCCCTCCGCGTGCAGATCTACGAGGTCATCCACGACTCCAGCCACGAGCTCGGGATCGACCCCGGTCTGCAGAAGGACGGCGTCGAGGCCGACCTGCAGCGCCTGCTCGCGGAACAGGTGGACCGCGTCGCCGAGGGCGCCACCCTGGTCCGGCGCGAGTACCCCACGGCCATCGGCCCGGTCGACCTGCTGGTGCGCGACGCCGACGGCGTGGCGATCGCGGTCGAGGTCAAGCGCCGCGGCGACATCGACGGCGTCGAGCAGCTCACCCGCTACCTCGACCTCCTGGGACGCGACCCCCACCTCGCCCCGGTGCAGGGCGTGTTCGCCGCCCAGGAGATCAAGCCGCAGGCCCGCGTCCTCGCCGAGGATCGCGGCATCCGGTGCCTCGTGCTCGACTACGACGACATGAAGGGCATCGAGTCGGGCATCCCCCGCCTCTTCTGACCTCAGCGCGTCGAGACCAGTCGCGGCCGCGGGCCCTCCAGCCGCGCGATCGCGATCTTGACCTCGGTGAGCTCGTGCTCGATCCGGTCGAATTTCGCCTCCACCGCGGCGAACCGCGTGTCCATCCGACCGATCATCCACCCGAATCCGCTGATGATCGCGACGAGAGTCGTCGCGGCCGTCGCCAGCATCGTGATGACTTCCACCGACACGTACATGCCCCCATTCTCACCCGTGATCCCGCCGCTGTCACGACTCTAGATCGGCGTGAAGGGTGTTCACGCGTTCGGTGGATGAACCCGTTTCGTGCACACCTGTGCAGGACGGGCGGGCACCCGTTCGCGGGACCCTAGGCTGGAGGCATGCCCTCTTCGCCTTACTCGTGTGTGCTCTGGGACGTCGACGGGACCATCGTCGACGCCTCGGTCGGGATCCTGCGTCGCCTGAACATCGCCCTGACGCACTTCGGCCACCCGGCGCCGACGCGCGAGGAGCTCGTGCACTGGATCGGCCCTCCCATGTTCCAGTCCTTCCAGGACCAGGCGGGGATGACGCCGGAGCAGTCGGCCGAGGCGGTGGCGTTCTACCGCACCCTCGGCAAGGCCGACGGGTACACGACCGACGTGCAGACGTATCCGGGGGTCGCCGAGCTGATCCATGACCTGCACGCGGCGGGAGTCCCCCAGGCGACGGCGAGCTCGAAGCCCGAGAACCAGGTCGACGCGCTGGTCGATCACTTCGGACTGCGGCCGTCGTTCCTCACGACCGTGGGCGCCACGCCGGACGAGGCCACGCTCGCGTCAAAGACCGACATCGTGGCCGAGGCGCTGCGACGGCTGCGCGCGCTCGGTGCCGACACCTCCCGCCCGGTCCTCGTCGGCGACCGGCACCACGACGTCGAGGGCGGTCTCGCCAACGGCGTGCCCGTGATCTTCGTCGGCTGGGGCTTCAGCGACCCGCACGAGGGCGACGACGCGGCGTTCCGCGTCTCGACCGTAGACGAGCTGCGCGCACTCCTGCTGCCCTGACCGGCTCCAGGGCCGTCAGGGAAGACGAAACTCCCCGCCGGGTCAGCGCCTGCGCGTGGATCCGACGGGGAGTTCCCGGTGTTGCTTCCGCCTCAGACGGGGCGGATGTTCTCTGCCTGCAGGCCCTTGGGACCCTGCGCCACATCGAACTCGACCCGCTGGTTCTCTTCGAGAGAGCGGTAGCCGGATGACTGGATGGCGGAGTAGTGCGCGAAGACGTCAGCGCCTCCGTCGTCGGGGGAGATGAAGCCGAAGCCCTTCTCCGAGTTGAACCACTTGACCGTGCCCTGGGTGCTCATGTACTGCCTGTTCTGCTGATGTAGAAGCCGACGCAGGGGTGCACCGACATCGCTAACGCTAGTGGAGGGGACCCCCGGCGGAATAGCCGTTGCGAGAAGGTAATCCAAATGTTGCATGAGCGGACGCGCCCGGAAAATGGTGTGGCCCTCACCGCGGGGGGAGCGATGAGGGCCGAAGACGACCGGAGGGTGCGTCAGAAACAGCCTAACCCCTCCGCGCGCTTCTTGTCCCCCTTTTGGGGGACAAATTTGAAAATCTTCGTGGCGGACGGCCGGGTAGCGGCCCTCTCGAGGAGTTCATTGGGGACTGAACTACTCGAGAGGGCCCAATCGCATGCACGGATCGCCCGGCCCGTGGGGAGGGCCTCCGCCTCCTGGGGAGAGGCGTAGACGATCGATCCCCTTGCATGCACTTTCACCATAGGGGAGGACGCGATCTCCCGCCATGGACCTTGACAGACGCAGGGGTAGCCTGATTCGGTGACCATGCTGAACAAGGACATGACGCTCTGCATCTCGCTGTCCGCACGGCCGAGCAACAACGGCACGCGCTTCCACAACCACCTGTACGAGGCCCTCGGTCTGAACTGGATCTACAAGGCGTTCGCGCCGACCGATCTGGCGCAGGCCATTGCAGGGGTGCGCGGCCTTGGCATCCGCGGGTGCGCGATCTCGATGCCCTATAAAGAGGACGTCATCGCGCTCGTCGACCGCATGGACCCCTCGGCACAGGCCATCGACTCCGTCAACACGATCGTGAACGACGACGGCGTCCTCACGGCCCACAACACCGACTATGCGGCGATCGCGCAGCTGATCGCGGAGAACGACCTCGACCCGGCATCGTCGGTCCTCCTCCGGGGTTCGGGCGGCATGGCGAAGGCGACGGCCGCCGCGTTCCGCGACGCCGGCTTCACGGACGTGACCATCGTCGCCCGGAACGAGACGGCGGGCCGCGCCCTCGCCGAGCTGTACGGGTTCGCCTGGCGCGCCGAGGTCGGAGACGCGAGGGCCGACGTGATCGTGAACGTCACCCCGCTCGGCATGGCCGGAGGTGCGGAGGCCGACGCCCTCGCCTTCCCGGAGCCGACCATCGACGCCGCCGCGGTCGTGTTCGACGTCGTCGCGCTGCCCGCCGAGACGCCGCTCATCGCCGCCGGTCGGGCCGCGGGCAAGACGGTGATCACGGGCGCCGAGGTCGCGACGCGGCAGGCGCTGGAGCAGTTCGTCCTCTACACCGGCATCCGCCCCTCGGCGGAGCAGGTGCGCGCCGCCGAGGAGTTCATGCGCGCCGGAGCCTGATGCGCAGAGCCCGCGTCAGGAGGCGCGGCCCTCGGCCAGGTAGCCGAGACGGTGCAGCGTCTCCGCATTCCGCCAGCGGAGCATCGGCGTGGTCAGGAACCGGGGCAGGATCGTCGCCGGGCCCTTGACCGGCTCCTCATCGATGCGCACCTGGCATCCGCTCGGGGTCGTCCGCGCGCGGATCGTCACCTGCGCCTCGCCCACCGGCCAGCCGCGCGCCCGCATGACCGCACGGTGCGGCGGGTGCCACTCCACCAGTTCGGTGGTGTCGTCCAGGAGCGCGGGCCACGTGCCGACCGAATGGTGCAGCTGGGCGCCCGCCGCCGGCCAGGAGTCGTCCACGTCGCGCATGCGGGAGGCGCCGACCACCCACGCGGGGTAGAGCCAGCCGTTCGCCAGCACGCGGAACACGTCATGGGTGGTGCACGTCAGGTCGCGGGTGTTGGTGGCCATGGTTCCTCCGTTCCGACCTCATCCTGCGCGCTCCGGAAGACGGTCGGACAGGTGCTTGACATCCGCAGAGCCGACCGTCCGGCTAGCACAAACGTCTCGAGGATGCTTCCCCCTGGGCCCCGTCGAGATCCCGTGTCAGGGTCGGATCATGCTTCAGCGACTGACTTCCCGACTGTCCGACGGTGTCGACGCGGTCCTGCACGAGGACTCGCCGTCGCTGCTCACCCGCGGCTACGACTTCGGCGAGCGCGTCTGGCGTCGAGCCCGCCCCGGCGCCCGGTCGGCCCCGATGCGCCTCCTCGGGCACCCGGCGGCCTTCGTCCGCGGTGCCGAGGGGGTGGAGCTGTTCTACGACGAGAGCCGCATCGCCCGCGCCGGGGCCATGCCCGGGATCGTCCGCGAGCCCCTGTTCGGGCACGGGTCCGTGCACGCGCTCGACGGCACCGCCCACCGCCACCGCAAGGCCACCTTCGTCGAAGCCGCGTACGAGGATGCGCAGGTCCAACGGCTCACACCGTTCCTCGAACGGGAGTGGGCGGCCGAGCGTGAGGACTGGCGTGCCGGCGGCACCCGCAGCGCTTACGACGCGGCCGTCGGCGCCTTCGGGCGCGCCATGATGCGCTGGGCCGGACTGCCGGGGACGGCGGCGGCGAAGACCCGCTGGGCCACGCGCCTTGCGCAGATCGTGGACGGGTTCGGCGCCCCCTACTCCCCCGCCTACGTCGAGGCCTTCGCGAACCGGATCTTCTCGGACCGGCACGCGCGTCGCCTCATCGAAGCCGTCCGCGCCGGCGATCTGACGGCACCGGAGGGCACCGCGCTCGCCCTGTGGGCCGCGCATCGCGACGAGAACGGCGAGCTGCTGCCCGCCCAGGTGGCCGGCGTCGAGCTGCAGAACAGCATCCGTCCGATGATCGCCGCCGCGCGGTTCGTGGCCTTCGCCGCGAAGCAGCTGCACGACCACCCCGAGTGGCGTACCCGGATCGCCGCCGAGACCGCCGAGCGGGGATCGCTCGTGGGTGGAACGCTCGCGACGATGTTCGCGCAGGAGGTGCGGCGGACCGGACTGTTCGTGCCGATGCTGCCTGGTCGCACCGTCGCCGAGGTCGAGATCGACGGCGTCACGGTCCCGGAGGGCGGCCGGGTCGTCCTCGACATCCTCGGCACGAACACCGACGAGCGGTCGTGGTCCCACCCGGAGCGCTTCGCCCCCGAGCGGTTCACCGACGTGGACGACTACGAGGAGATCACGACCTTCGTCCCCCAGGGCGGGGGCGACGTCGCCACCGGTCACCGCTGCCCCGGGGAGAAGCTCGTCATCGCCGGTCTCTCCGCGGCCGTCGCCGTGCTGAGCGACCCGGAGCTGACGGTGCTCGACGAGGGGCTCGGGGTGAATCGCCGCCGCCTGCCCACCAAGCCCACGTCCGGAGCGCGGGTGCGCGCCGCCGCTTCCGGGCGCGGCTGCCCGTTCCACTGAGTCCCGGGGTCGCACGTCGTCCAGGGCCTGTCAACCGGGTGGCCATGCTGCGGCGCGCCCGAGAGCGTGGAGGGACGACGGACATCGAGACGTGGAGGACATGATGAAGGCACTCACCTGGCAGGGCAAGCGGAACGTGACGGTGGAGGAGGTCGCCGACCCGGTGATCCAGCAGCCGGCGGACGCCATCATCCGGATCACCTCGTCGGCCATCTGCGGCTCCGATCTGCACCTCTACGAGCTCCTGGGGCCGTTCCTCGACCGTGGAGACATCCTCGGACACGAGCCGATGGGCGTCGTGGTGGAGGTCGGTGCGAACGTCACGAAGCTGAAGCCGGGCGATCGCGTGGTGATCCCCTTCACCATCGCCTGCGGGGTGTGCTTCTTCTGTCTCCGCGGGCTGCAATCGCAGTGCGAGACGACCCAGGTGCGCAAGTACGGCAGCGGCGCGGCGCTCTTCGGCTACACCAAGCTCTACGGCCAGGTCCCCGGGGGGCAGGCGGAGTACCTCCGCGTGCCGCTGGCTGACTACAACCACATCCCGGTCGCGCCGGACCTGCCCGATGAGCGCTACCTCTTCCTCAGCGACATCCTGCCGACGGCGTGGCAGGGCGTGGAGTACGCGCAGCTCCCCGAAGGCGGCACCCTCGCGGTGATGGGCCTCGGACCCGTCGGACAGTTCGTCAGCCGGATCGCCCGCCACCGCGGCCACCGCGTCATCGCGGTCGAACCGGTGGCGGAGCGGCGCGCGATGGCCGAGCGGCACGGCATCGAGACGCTCGACCTCACCGACACGACCGTCGAGGAGATCCGCGATGCCACGGAAGGCCGTGGCGCCGACGCCGTGGTGGATGCGGTGGGGCTGGAAGCGCACGGCAACAGCGGAGTGGAGTTCCTGCAGAAAGCGGTGGGACTACTGCCCGATCCCGCAGCGCGGCAAATGCTCGACAAGGCCGGGGTGGATCGGCTCGCGGCGGTGTACGCCTCGATCGACGCCGTCCGCCGAGGCGGCACAGTCTCGCTGAGCGGTGTGTATGCGGGCGACGCCGACATCCTGCCGATGAAGACCCTGTTCGACAAGCAGATCAGCCTGCGGATGGGGCAGTGCAACGTGAAGAGCTGGATCGACGACCTCCTTCCCCTCGTCGAGGACCCATCCGACCCGCTCGGCGTGATGGATCTGACGACGCATCACGCGGCGCTGGAGGATGCCCCGGAGCTGTACCGGACGTTCCAGGAGAAGAAGGACGGCTGCATCAAGGTCGTGCTGCACCCCTCCGCCGCCTGACGGGCCCGTCGAGGGACCCCGGAGCAACCTAGGTTGACAGAGCATCGGCAAGCAACGTAGGTTGACAGCATGGAGTCCCTCGACATCGCCCGCACCGCGGCGGACACGACCGATCCGCGTGCCGGGCTGCGCGCCGTAGCCTCGCTGCGGAGCCTCGCCGACGCGCTCGAGCTGCGTCAGGTGGAGGCCGCGCTCCGCGCCGGAATGAGCTGGCAGACCATCGCGGATGCCCTCGGCGTCACGCGGCAGGCCGTGCACAAGAAGCACAGCCGCCGCATCGATCCGACCATCCCGGTGCCGCGGAGGAACGCATGAGCCGGTTCTCGCAGGCGGCTGCCACCATGCACACGCTGTCGCTCGCGGCGATGGAGGAGGCGTCGCGCCTCGGAGTGCACGACGCGGACATCGATCATCTGCTGCTCGCTCTCACGCTCGATGCGGACACCGGCGGGCAGGTGCTCCGGAGGGCCGGGATCCGCCTCGATACCGCCCGGGCGGCCGTCGAGGCGCAGCACGCGGGGCAGCTCCTCGCCATGGGGATCGATGCCCCGGCGGTGGGTCCGGGTCGCATCGTCTTCCACGAGACCGACGGCTACGACTGGACCGAGCGTGCCCTCGCGGTGCTCCGAGCCGCATCCCAAGGAGGTCGCCGCGGGGACTCCGCCGCCGTACTTCGCGCCCTGCTCGCGGAACCCAGCGGCCTGATCGCCGCCATCCTCGGCCGGCTGGCCGTGACGGAAGACGACCTCACGGCCCAGCTCGACGAGGTCGAAGGCACCGCGCGCTCCCCTCAGCCGGGCCGAAAGCCGGCCGCCGGGGGGATCACCGGGTCCCGCTCGATGTTCGTGCCGGCCGCCGACGCCGAGGTCCGGGCGGTGCTCCCCGATCCTGAACGGCTCCCGGAGTGGGAGCAGAGCGTCGCCGGCGTCCTCCCCGCCGGGAGTGACGGCCCCTGGGAGGCGTTCGCCCCGACCACATCGCCGGACGGACGACCCCTGCGCCGCAAGCCCGAATTCCATCGCCTCTGCGTGATCCGGGACGAAAAGGACGGGGCGCTCACCTGGCGCTTCGAGTACCCCGACGCGCCCCATGCGAATCCGCGCGTCCTCACGATGGCACTCGAACCGGCCGCGGGAGGGACCCAGCTCCGCGCGACGATGACGTGGGAGACCGGGCCCCGCGGTCCGGTGCGACGGGCACTGCGCGCACCTCTGCGTCCGCTCTGGCGCGGCCTCGTCTTCATCCAGCTCGCGCAGGTGGAGAGCGGGATCACCCGCCTCTTCCGCTGAGCGCCGGCTCAGTCGCCCTCGTGGCGCGGACCGACGCCCGGCTCCTTGCTGTGGGTCGACTCGTAGGCGGGCTCCGGCGGGTTCTTCGACGACGGGTCGACGCGGGCCGCGTTTCCGGCCCCGGCGTCCGCACCGGCGCCACCGGCGGGCACGTCCTGCAGGGCGTCGGGGTCGTCGCCGCCCCGTTCGGCGAGATGCGCCGCGACGCCCTCGCGGGACGGCTGCTCGTCGGAATCGACGTCGTCCTCCTCCGCGAGCCGCAGGGCCTCCTCCGACAGCAACGGCTCGTCCGGGTACATGAAGGCTTCTGGGTTCGACATGACGCGCTCCTCTCGTAGCGGAGACTCCAGAGTGCGTCGGATCCGCGCGGAGGACAAGGCCCGTTGACAGGTCGCCGTCGCCCCGGTAGCCCCGGTGGGCGCGGCGGAGCACCCGCCACCCCCACCGGGCCGGAGTCCTCAGCTCTTCGCGCCCTTGCGAGGCTTGAGGAACTCGTCCGGGGCGTTCTTCGCGCGCTTCGCCGCCCGCTTCTCCTTGAGTGAGAGCTGCGGCGCCTTCTTCCCTGCGCGACCCGGTGTGGACTTTCCTGACATGGCGCTTCCCCTTTGTGACTGGCTGGCGTAACCCCCGACCATACCCGGAAGCACAGGGAAGTCAAATTTCCCGCTGAACGGGAGAAAAACGCACGCGGCAATCGCTCAGGACCCCATCCGGCGTGCGGACGATTCGCCACTTCTTTTGAATGACTCAAAATAACGTGGTACCGTCGAAGGACAGCAACCGGCCAGGCCGACCGCTCCGCACGCCCCTCACCGGGCCGCCGGCGGAGCGCGCGCCACCGCATCACGCGCACCGACCCCGGGGAGACCACCCCGCCGTCCGACGTGCGCCTCGCGAGGGACCCCCGTCCCTCGGCGCGAGCCTGCCCATCCGCCCCGAGAGAGGAACACGCATGCCAGAGACACGACCCACTGATCAGCGCAGGACGGAGTTCACCTCGATGCCGCACGCCCTCGGCCGCGGTGGCCGCGAGGACATCGTCTGGGAGGCGCTCGAGCGGGTGGACGGCAAGCCGGCGCCCGCGATCGGCGTCATGCAGGCGGCGATGGGCACGGAGGCGCAGATCCGCCTCACCGCGGACGTGATCCGCGCCTACCTCGATGCGCACGGCCTTCGGGACACCCGGGAGTGGGCGGCACGCCAGGGCGGTGCCGCATGAGGCGCCGGCTCCGCACGGAGACCCAGGAACACGCCGACACCGTCCTCCGCCTGCAGCCGGCCGAGCTCCATGACACGGCGCCGTTCGCGCCCGGTGACGACCGCTTCGTCGCCGAGCTCGCCTCCCCCGGCCTCGGGGCGTGCTCGTTCGTGCTCGGCCCGCAGGGCACGCCTGCGCCCGCGTGGATCGTGCTCGACTACGCCGACGGGCAGCAGCGCCGGTGGCGACGCGCGCGGCGCGCGGGCGGTCGCCACTTCTTCGCGCTCGTGGAGGACACGGCGAGCGCGGGGTACATCACAACTGTTGCCTGAGGCAACTTTGAGGCGTACCCTGGACACATGACCACCGGCGAAGACGTCGCCGGCATCCACCTGGCCCTCGTCCGGGTGGTGTCGGAATGGAGTGAGAGCGACCTGCAACGTCAGGTCGCCGAAGCCGTCGACGTCGCCCTCGATCCGTCCGCCATCCGCGCGCTCTACCTGCTCGGGATGAACGGCGGTGCGATGGGCTTCGGCGACCTGGCCGCGCACGCGACGCTGTCGCGGCCGACCACGTCGAAGCTCGTCGCCCGCATGGCGACGCAGGGCGTCGTCGACCCCGTGCGCTCGGGACGCACGGTCGAGGTGCGCCTGACGGACGCGGGCCGGACGGCCTATGCGCGCCTGGTCGAGGCCGGCCATCGGATGGTCGACGATGCGCTCGCAGGCTGGTCACCGGACGAGATCGACGGATTCCGCCGCCAGCTCGGCCGCTTCGTCACCGCACTGTCCGGCACGCCGCCGGTCGTGTCCATCAAGGAGGAAACCTCATGACCCGCACCTATGTCGTCACCGGATCCGCATCCGGCATCGGCGCCGCCACCACCGAGCTGCTCCGCGCCCAAGGCCACACCGTGATCGGCGTCGACCTCGCCGGCGCCGAGGTAGACGGGGATCTGTCCACCCACGAGGGCCGGCTGGCCGCGGCGAGCGCCGTGGTGGAGGCGGCCGACGACGGGATCGACGCCGTCATCGCCTGCGCCGGCATCTCGGCTCCGATCTCGAAGACGGTGTCCATCAACTTCTTCGGCGTGACGGAGTTCCTGACCGCGCTGCAGCCCACGCTGAGCCTGGCCGATGCGCCGCGCGCCGCCGTGGTGTCGTCGATGGCCTCGCTGCAGCCGGTGTCGCCCGAGCTCGTCGACGCCGCCCTCGCCGGCGACGAGGCGCGCGCGATCGAGATCGGCGACCGTCTGGCGGCGACCCCCGAGGCCGGGTTCCTCAACTACTCGTCCAGCAAGCGCGCCCTGTCGCGCTGGGTCCGTCGCGAGAGCGTCACCCCGGCGTGGGCGGGAGCGGGCATCCCGCTGAACGCGGTCGCCCCCGGCACCGTCACCACGGCGATGACGGCCGGCCTGCTCGACTCGCCCGAGGGCCTGGCCATGGTGGACGCCGCCGTGCCGATGCCGCTGAACTACCACCAGCCGGCGTCCTCCATCGCCGAGCTGCTCGTCTGGCTGACCAGCCCGGCCAACACCCACATGGCGGGACAGACGATCTACTGCGACGGCGGGGCCGACGCGGTGCTGCGCGGCGACGACATCTGGTCCTGGAACGACGCCCCGCAGGGCTGAGTCCCGCGCTGCTCAGCCGCTGTTCCGGGAGCACGGGTATCCTGAGGGTGTCTCCGGCACCCGGAGCAGCGGACGAGGGAGCAGTACCCGCACACGACGACTGACTCATGAAGGAGTCCGTCATGATCCGGTCGTTCATCACCCCTACCGATGTGCTGCGCGTGGCGCTGGGGTGGGGGGCGTTCGCCGCCCTGCTCGCCCTGCACCCGCTGCTCGCGCCGCCCGTGCCCGGACCGCTCCTGGTGGTGGCCCTCCTCGCGATCGTCGCCGTCATCCTCGTGTGCGCCTTCGGGGTCGTGAAGCAGGCCGAGGCCCTCGCCCACCGACTGGGCGACCCCTACGGCTCTCTGGTGCTGACGCTGTCGATCGTGCTCATCGAGGTGATCCTCATCTCGGCGGTCATGCTCGGACCGGGCGAGCACGCCACGATCGCGCGCGACTCGGTCATGGCCGTGTCGATGATCATCCTCAACCTCGTGATCGGTCTGGCCCTCCTCCTCGGCGGCCTCCGCCATCGGGGGATGGCGCACAACCGCACCGGCACGTCCGCGTACCTGTCGATGCTCGTGGTCCTCGTCGCCCTGGCGTTCGGGCTCCCCGGCCTCATCGGCGACAACGGTGCGTACACGATCGGCCAGGAGATCCCGATCATCGTGCTCACCCTCGCCCTCTACGCGTTCTTCCTGTTCCGGCAGATGGGTGCGCAGGCCGATGACTTCACCGAGGTGGACGAGCGGCTGCGACCGGCCGTCCACGCGGCGGGGAGGGAAGCACCCCGGACGCCCATCCGGGAGGTGCTCGCGGCCCACCGCGTCGAGGTGCTGGCCCGCCTCGTGCTCCTCGTCGTCACGGTCGTCCCGATCGTGCTGCTCTCGCACGACATGGCGGCCCTGCTCGACGACGGTCTCGGCCGGCTCGGCGCTCCGGTCGCCCTGGCGGGACTGCTGATCGCGGGCATCGTGTTCCTCCCCGAGTCGATCACCTCGATCCGCGCCGCCCTGAACGGCGAGGCGCAGCGGGTGAACAACCTCTGCCACGGCGCGCTCGTCTCGACGGTCGGCCTGACCATCCCGGCGGTCCTCCTGATCGGCATGTTCACCGGCCAGGAGGTGGTGCTCGCCGAGTCGCCGGCGAACCTCCTCATGCTCGCCGTGACGCTGCTGCTCTCGGTGACGACGTTCGCAGCGAAGCGGGTCACCGCGATGCACGGTGCGGCGCACCTGGCGACCTTCGCCGTCTACGTCCTCATCCTCTTCAGCTGAGCCGCCTCAGCGGGTCAGCTCGGCATGGACGGGCTTCGGGATGAAGAGGGAGAACGTCAACGCGCCGGCGAGCACGACGGCACCGGTGAGGAGCGCGGCGACGTAGCCACCCGCCGCGTCCCCGCTGCCGCCGAACGACGTCTGGGCCGCGTAGATCACGACGAAGCTCAGCCCGGCCCCGAGGTTGATCGCACCGGTGTTCAGCCCGGGGAGGGAGCCCGGCTTCTCCGTGGGCGACAGCACGACCCCCAGGCCGTTCAACATGATGTTGCCGATGCCGGCGTAGGTGATGCCGGCGGCGACTGAGAGGAGCAGCAGGGTGATCCGCGACGAGGTCCCGACGTTCGCGACCATCAGCAGGAGCACCACGATCGTGCCGACCAGCCCGATCCGCAGCATCGCCCGGTAGCCCACCGTCGCGGCGAGCCGTCCGGTGAGGGGTCCCATCAGCAGGCCCGCCAGCGCGTACGGCATCAGGATCCAGAACGACACCTCCTCCGCGCTCATCGCGAGTCCCATCGCGGTGTCCTGCGCCAGTGCAGGGACCACGCCGTTCATCACCGCGAAGATCCCGGAGAGGGTCAGCAACGATGTCGCGGAGAGCGCCCAGGTGGCACGCTGCTTCAACTGGGCGGGCGAGACGAGCGGGTCCCGCAGCGCACCCTCGAGCTTCCAGAACGCGAGGAAGGACACCACGGAGACGACGGCCAGCACGACCACCAGGAGCACGTCCGCCTCGGCGAGCTTCCCGAGCTCGTTCAGGGCGATGAGCATCGAACCGACGGAGACGACCAGGAGCAACGACCCCCACCAGTCCATGCGCGGGCGGTCCTCCGCCATCGTCTCCGGGGCGAGAAGGCGCACGACGAGTGCCGCGACCACGGCGACGCCGGCCATGGTCCAGAAGATCGAGGCGAAACCGTGGTTCGTGGCGAGGTAGCCGCCGAGCAGCGCGTCGCCGCCGGCGATCCCGCCGTTGACGGCTGTCACGACGCCGAGCAGGGTGCCGTACATCTTCGGGTCGCTGACGGCCGCGCGCAGCATGATCAGACACAGCGGGACGACGGGACCGGAGACACCCTGGATGAGGCGGCCGACGAAGAGCATCGGGACGTTGGTCGCGAGCGCCGCGACCACGCAGCCGACCGCCATCACCACGAGCATGCCGACGAGCACCCGGCGCCGTCCGATGAGGTCGCCCAGCCGCGGGAGGAAGAGCGTGAACAGGGCGGCGGCGGTGAAGAACACCGTCTGGGTGGCGGCGATCTCGGAGGCCGTCGCGTCGAGCTCGCGCTCCATCGTGACCAGCGCCGGGCTGAGCATGCTCGCGTTGAGCTGGAACGCGAGGCAGGCCGCGAGGAGGGCGACCATCAGGGGCGCGACGGCCGTTCGGGGCCGGAGGGCGGTGGTGTGCATGTCGTACTCACTTCTTCGTGTCGGTGCGGGGGCGCCGGAATGCGTAATCCTTTACGCGCGGCTTATCTTGGGAGTCGAGGCGCCGATGTCGGTGCCCGTCGGGAGTCGAGGTGCGGATGAGGAAGCCGTCGGTGACGCTGCACGATGTGGCAGCCGCGGCCGGGGTGTCGATCGCCACGGTGTCCCGCGCGCTGAACGGCAAGGAGCGCGTGTCCGGAGCCACCGCGGAGCATGTGGCGCGGGTGGCCGAGCAGCTCGGCTACCGGGTCAACCTCATCGGCCGCGGTCTGCGCGAGGGCACGGGCGCGACCATCGGCGTCGTCGTCCCGGTGATCAGCAACCCGTTCTACGGCGAACTCGTCCATCGGCTCGAGGACCACCTGCAGCGTCGCGGGTTCGATCTCGTCATCGCGGACTCGCACGGCGATGTCGACCGCGAGCGCGCCCGCCTGCGCATGCTCGTCGAGCGCCGTGTCGAGGGGGTCTTCGTCGTTCCGTCCGACGCGGAGCTGTCCTTCGACGCCGTCGCCGACACCGCCCAGCGGCTCCCGCTGGTCCAGGTCGACCGGCGGGTGCTGGACCTCGATGCCGACTTCGTCGGGGTGGACAACGATCATGGCATCGGGCTCGCCGTCGACCATCTGGCCTCCCGCGGCGCCTCTCGCATCGTCCTCGTGTCGGGCAACGACGTGACGTCGGTCGGCCGCGAGCGCCGCGCCGCGTTCGAGTCGATCGTCCGCGCGCGGTCGCTGCCGGTGGAGGAGAACGTGTTCGGTGAGTACCTTCTCTCCTTCGGAGAGTCCGCCGTCGCGCGGCTGCGGGCCCGCGGTCCGCTTCCCGATGCGATCGTCGCGGGGGACGACCTGGTCGCCGCGGGCGCGATCGCCGCGTTGAAACGCGCAGGCCTGCGCGTCCCGGGCGACATCCTCATCACAGGGTTCGACGGCACCATGCTGGCGGACGTGTGCGAGCCGCGGCTCACGACCGTGGTCCAGCCGTTCGACGAGCTCGCCGCGGAAGCGGTGGAAGCGCTCGTGCGGCGGATGGACGATCCGGAGACGCCATACGCCCTGCGGCGCGTGACGCCGACTCTGCGCGTGGCGGAGTCGACGTCTCCCCCGCCGGGCGCGTGATCGTCAGGCCAGCGCTGCGACGGCATCCGTCACCAGATTCCAGAAGGCCGGCACGTCCAGGGTCAGCGCGACGTCGGCGTTGGGCTCCTTGCCCAGCATGTCATGGAGGTCGACGCAGGTCGCACCGGCCGTGAACTCGCCCGCCGTCTCGATGTCGACGTGGCAGCGCTGCACGGTGGCGACGGCGCGATCGATCGCGATGGCGACGGTGATCGGGTCGTGCAGCGGCCCCTCCGGCATCCCCTCGGCCCGGTCGTACGACGCGGAGAAGAAGCGCAGCAGCTCGACACCGAACGCGGCCGTGCGGTTGCCGACCGCCGCGATCCGCTGCACGACCTCCTCGGTGATGAGGGCCTGATGGGAGATGTTGAGTCCGACCATGGTGAGCGGCAGACCGGACGCGAACACGACCGCGGCCGCCTCGGGGTCGGCCCAGGCGTTGAACTCGGGGTAGGCGCCGACGTTGCCGCGCCCGGTCGATCCGCCCATCCAGATGATCTCCTTGATCTTGCGGGCGGCCTCCGGGTGCTGCTGGAGGAGCAGGGCGATGTTCGTCAGGGGGCCCGTGGGGATCACCGTGATCGGCTCCGGGGACGCGTTCAGGGTCTCCGCGAGGAAGTCGACGGCGTGCCGCGGGTCGAGCGGGACCGTGGGCTCAGGGAGGACGGGTCCGCCGAGGGCGTTGTCGCCGTGGATCCAGGCCCCCGGCGTGAGCTCACGGCGGAGCGGCTTGTCGGCTCCCGCCGCGACCGGCACGCCGGTCACGCCCGCGACCGTCAGGGCGATCTGCGCATTCCGGGTGGTGTGCTCCAGGTAGCCGTTGCCGCCGACGGTGGTGACGCCGCGGAGGTCGATCTGCTCGTTCCCGGCCGCCAGCCAGATGGCGAAGACGTCGTCGTGGCCGGGGTCGCAGTCGAGGAGGACGGGGACGGGCATGGGGTGCTCCTTTGCAATCGGGTGTGCGTAAACGTTTACACTCTTTCTCATGAACGTCAAGCCGGACGCCGTCCTCGCCCCCGCCCTCGTCGTCGTCGGAAGCGCGAACGTCGACCTCACCGCCTTCGTCGACCGGCTCCCGACCGCCGGGGAGACGGTCGCCGGGGGCCGACTCTCCCGCGACCTCGGCGGCAAGGGCGCCAACCAGGCCGTCGCCGCCGCGAAGCTGGGAGGGCGGGTCCGCATGGTGGGCGCGGTGGGGGCGGACGCCGACGGCGCCTGGATGCGCGAGGAGCTCGCGAGGGCCGGCGTCGACACCACCGATCTCCGCCAGGTCGCCGCACCCACCGGGACCGCGCTGATCGTCGTGGACGCCGAGGCCGAGAACCAGATCGCGGTGTGTCCCGGCGCGAACGAGCTCGTCTCCCCCGAGGGCGTCGCCTTCGCGCCGGACGAGGCCGTTCTGCTGCAGCTGGAGATCGCGCTGTCCGTCGTCGAGAACGTGGTCGCCCGCGCCGAAGGGTTCGTCGCGGTCAACGCCGCCCCCGCACAGCCCCTCCCTGACGCGCTGCTCGAGCGGGTGGATCTGTTCATCGTGAACGAGACCGAGCGCGAGCTGATGCCGGAGCTGGCGGATGCCGCACTCGTCGCCGTGACCTACGGCGCCGCGGGCGCGGCCCTGTTCCGCGGCGGCGAGGAGATCGCCCGGGCGGACGGCGTGCCCACCCGCGCCGTCAACACCGTGGGCGCGGGGGACGCCTTCTGCGCCGCGCTCGTGCTCGCCCTGCAGAGCGGACTCTCCCCGCGAGCGGCCCTGCAGACGGCCTGCGCTGTCGGCGCGGCCGCTGTCGCGGACCTCTCCTCGCAGCCGCCCTTCGAGCCGCTCGCGCGCTACGTGCCCGTGTCGTAGCGGCCCCGCGACCGGGATCGGGTCAGGACGCGGCGCCCGCTCCGCGCAGCGCGCAGCGGAGGTCGCTCGGCGGCACGAAGTCCGCGGTGAGGGACCAGTCGGCCTCCTCGCCGGCGGGGACCTCCACCGTCGCTTGACCGGACCCGACGACCGTGGCCGCATCGGTGGTGAAGAACACGGTCACGACGTAGGTCGCGTCCGCGTCCGTGGGATTGCCGACCACGCCTTCCGCCGTCCCGCCGTCGTCCTCCGTGGTGCAGGTCGTGATCTGGGTCCCGGCGCGCACCTCTGGGGCGTCCGGCACGTCCTCCGGCACGCTCGTCGCTCCGACGACCCCCTCGTCCTCACCGGGGATCTGCGGCGCCCCCTCCGCGGCCGTGCGCGTCGGGGCCGGCTCCTCGGCGGCGGGGGAGCAACCGCTGAGCAGGAGACCGAGGATCAGGATCGGTGCCGCGAGGCGCGAAGTGCTGCGGTGGCGTGTGGACATCATGGGCTCCTCCTTCGACCGGGATCGCCCGTGGCGGGTGGACGCACCCGCCACGGACGACACTCGGTCAGCGCTGTTCCTGCTCTTCCTCTCGGCGTCGTAACCGCGTCAGGCCGAGACCCAGGCCGGCGAGGACCATCACTCCGCCCAGCAGCAGGCCGCCGGCGGCGAGCGTCCCACCCGTGACCGCGAGCCCGGTCGGCGGCGTCGGCACCACGCGGGTGACCGTCTGCGAGGTCGGCGGATCGATCGGCCCGCCCGGCGTGTTCCCGCTCACGGTTGCGACGTTGCGCACCTCACCGCGACGCACGTCGGCGGCATCGATGGTGTGCGGCGGCACGGTGCACGTCATCCGCTCCCCGGAGGCGAGGCTGGTCGCCGGGCAGGTCACCGGGCCCGCGGTCGGATCGGACACGACGATGTCGGAGACCGTCTGCGCCCCGATGTTGCTGACGACGATCGTCCACTCCACCCGGTCGCCGAGGTCGACGATCCCGTTGCCGTTCACGTCCACGGTCGTCGCGCGCTTCTCGATCGCAAGCTCGTTCGTCCCGTCGAAGGGCACCTCGACGGTCGACGGCGGCGACACCGGCGGCGTGCCCGATGGCGGTGTGCCGGTGGCCGTGGCCGTGTTGGTCAGCCGGCCGGAGTCGACGTCCGCCTGCGTCGTCGTGTACGTCGCCGTGCAGGTCACGGTCTGCCCGGGGATGATGCGCGCGGCCTCATCGGGGCAGGAGATGGCCGAGAGGTCGCCCTCTCCGGAGAACTCGGTCTCCTCGACCGCCACGTCGCTCAGCGTCACGTTGCCCGTGTTGGTCACGACGAAGGAGTACTCCAGCGTCTCCCCCACGGTGGTCATCACGGCCGGGGTCGCGGACTTCACGATGCTGAGGCCCGGGGTCGGCAGCGCGGGGACGCGCGCCTCGGACGGCGGCGACACCGGGGGCTGCAGGTCCCCGGGCGGCACACCGGTCGCGGTCGCGGAGTTCGTCACCTGGCCGGCGTCGATGTCCTCCTGCGTCAGCACGTACGTCGCCGTGCAGATGAGCTGGGCCCCGGGGGCCATCGACGCGGTCCCGGCCGGGCAGTCGATCGCCGACAGCGGACCCGTCCCGGAGAAGTCGCCCTCGGTGATCGCGACATCCGTCAGCGTGACGTTGCCGGTGTTGGTCACGACGAAGGAGTAGGTGATGTCCTGGCCCACGACGTAGGCCGCCGCCGTGTCGGGGCTGGCCGACTTCACCACGGCGATCGCCGGGTTCCGGTCACCGGGCACCTCCACCGTCGACGGAGGCGTCTCCGGCGGCTCGCTGGTCGGCGGCTCTCCCGTCGCGACGGCCGTGTTCGTGAGTCGCCCGGCATCCACATCCGCCTGGGTGACCACGTACGGCGCCGTGCAGGTCACGGACGCACCGGGGGCCAGCGAGGCCGCCGCGGCCGGACACGTGATCACCGGCGCGGTTCCCGTCCCCGAGAACGACACCTCGTCCACGCCGACATCCGTCATCGTGACGTTGCCCGTGTTGGTGATGAGGAACGAGTACGTGATCGTCTGCCCTGCGGCGCTGATCCGCGTGAGGTCCGCGGTCTTCGCCACCGTGAGGGCCGGCGACCCGTCCGAGGGCACCTCGACCGTCGAGGGCGGCGAGACCGGCGGCTGCCCCGACGGCGGTGTCCCCGTGCCGGTAGCGGTGTTCGTGACGCCACCCGCATCGATGTCGGCCTGCGTCACGACGTACGGCGCGGTACACGTCACCTCCGCTCCCGGAGCGAGGGACTCCGCCCCCGCGGGACAGGTCACCACCGGCGCCGTGCCGGTGCCGGTGAACGAGACCTCGTCCACCCCGACATCCGTCAGCGTGACGTTGCCCGTGTTCGTGAGGAGGAACGAGTACGTGATCGTCTGGCCCGCCGCGGTGATCTCGGTGCGGTCGGCCGTCTTCGCCACGGTCAGCGCGGGAGCCGGGTCACCGGGGACCAGGACGGTCGACGGCGGCGACACCGGGGGCTCACCCGAGGGCGGCGTGCCGGTCACGGTCGCGGTGTTCGTCACCCCGCCGCCGTCGAGGTCGGCCTGCGTGACCACGTACGGCGCGGTGCAGGTGACCTGGGCTCCCGGCGCGAGCGACGCGGCGCCCGCCGGACACGTCACGACCGGAGCCGTGCCGGTGCCGGTGAAGCCCGTCTCCTCCACCGTCACGTCGGCGATCGTCACGTTGCCCGTGTTGGTGGCCAGGAAGGAGTAGGTGATCGTCTGGCCGGCCGCGGTGATCGTCGACCGGTCGGACGACTTCACCACCGACAGGCCCGGCGACGGCTCCGACGGCACCTCGACCTCAGACGGCGGTGACACCGGCGGCTCCCCCGACGGCGGCGTGCCCGTGGCGGTCGCCGTGTTGGTCACTCCGCCCGCGTCGATGTCGGCCTGGGTGACGACGTACTCCGCGGTGCAGGTGACGTCGAGCCCCGGTGCGAGCGAGGACACCGCAGGCGGGCACTCGATCACCGGCGGAGTCCCCGTACCGGTGAAGGAGGCCTCCGTCACCTCGATGTCCGTCAGAGTGACGTTGCCGGTGTTCGCGACGACGAACGTGTAGGTGATCGTCTGGCCCGCGGCCGTGATCTCGGTCCGGTCCGCCGTCTTCGACACCGTCAGCCCCGGCGACGGCTCCGACGGCACCTCGACCTCGGACGGCGGCGACACCGGCGGCTCCCCCGACGGCGGCGTGCCCGTCACCGTGGCGGTGTTGGTCACCCCACCCGCGTCGATGTCGGCCTGGGTGACGACGTACTCGGCGGTGCACGTGACCTGCGCGCCGGGAACCATCGTGGCGGCACCCGCCGGACAGGTCACCACCGGGGCAGGACCCGTACCGGTGAAGGTGCCCTCCTCCACCGTGACGTCGCGCACCGTGACGTTCCCGGTGTTCGTCACGAGGAAGGAGTAGGTGATCGTCTGCCCCGCTGCCGTGATCTCCGTCCGGTCAGCGGTCTTCGTCACGGTCAGCGCCGGGGCCGGGTCGCCGGGGATCTCCACCGTCGTCGGCGGCGACACCGGTGGCGTCCCCGACGGCGGCGTGCCCGTCGCCGTCGCCGTGTTCGACAGCTGCCCGGCGTCGATGTCGGCCTGCGTCAGCGTGTACGTGGCGGTGCACTCGACCTGCGCCCCCGGCGCGAGCGATGCGGCCCCCGCGGGACACGTGATCGCCGACACCTCTCCCGAGCCCGTGAACGCCGTCTCGTCCACCGTCACGTCGGTGAGGGTCACGTTGCCCGTGTTCGTCACCACGAAGGTGTAGGTGATCTCCGTCCCCACCGTGTAGCCGGCGGCGGTGGAGGGATCGGCCGACTTCACGACCGTGATGCCGGGCGTCTGGATCGACGGCACCTCGACCTCCGACGGCGGCGACACCGGCGGCTCGAGGGTTCCGGGCGGGTCGCCCGTCACGGTGGCGGTGTTCGTCACGCCGCCTGCATCGATGTCGGCCTGCGTCACCTCGTAGGTCGCCGTGCACGTCACCTCAGCTCCGGGTTCGAGGGACGCGGCCGCTGCGGGGCAGGTGACGACGGGAGTCGCACCGGTACCCGAGAACGACACCTCGTCGACGGTCACGTCCGCGATGGTCACGTTGCCCGTGTTCGTCACGAGGAACGAGTAGGTGATGACGTCCCCCGCGGCGGTGATCTCCGTCCGGTCGGCCGTCTTCGCGACCGTGAGGGCGGGCGCGCCGGGCACCGTGACGATCGCCGTGGAGGGCGCCGACACCGGCGGTTCGAGGTCGCGGGGCGGCGTGCCCGTCGCGGTGGCGGTGTTGGTCACCTGACCCGCGTCGACGTCCGCCTGCGACGCCTCGTAGGACGCGGTGCAGGTCACCTGGGCGCCCGGAGCGAGTGCCGCCGCGGCGGCGGGGCAGGTGATCTCCGGCGCCGTGCCCGTGCCGGAGAACGCGGTCTCGGTCACGGTGATGTCGGTGAGGGTCACATTGCCCGTGTTCGTCACGAGGAAGGCGTAGTCGACGGTCGCCCCGGCGGCGGTGATCGACGTCGGATCGGCCGTCTTGACGAGGGTGATCGCGGGCGTCTCGTCCGCGGGGACCACGACGGTCGACGGCGGCGACACCGGCGGCTCCCCCGTGGGCGGCTCCCCCGTCACGGTCGCGGTGTTGGTCACCCCGCCCGCGTCGATGTCCGCCTGCGTCACCACGTAGGGCGCGGTACACGTCACCTGGGCGCCGGGGGCCAGGGAGGCGGCCGCCGCGGGGCAGGTGACGACCGGAGCGGTACCGGTGCCGGTGAACGACGTCTCCGTCACCCCGACGTCGTCGATGGTCACGTTCCCCGTGTTGGTGATGAGGAACGAGTAGGTGATCGTCTGTCCGGCCGCGGTGATCTCCGTGCGGTCCGCCGACTTCGCCACCGTGAGCGCCGGGGCGGCGGTGACGGGGATCTCGACCGTGGACGGCGACGACACGGGTGCCGCGCCCGTCGGCGGCGTTCCCGTCGCGGTGGCCGTGTTCGTGAGCGCCGAGGTGTTGTAGTCCGCGGCCGTCACGGTGTAGCTCGCGGTGCAGGTCACCTGCGCTCCCGGAACGAGGGATCCGGCGCCGGCGGGGCAGGTCACGTCGAGGGCTCCGGTGCCGGAGAAGGACTCCTCGTCGATGCCGACGTTCGTCAGGGTCACGTTCCCGGTGTTCGTGACGAGGAAGGAGTAGTCGATGGTCTGCCCGGCGCCGGTGATCGCGGTCGTCTCGGAGCTCTTCTCCAGCGAGATCGCCGGAGCCGGGTCCACCGGCACGCGCACGGTCGACGGCGGAGACACCGGAGGCGTCAGCGACCCGGGAGGCACACCGGTGGCGGTCGCCGTGTTGCTGACCGATCCCCCGTTCACGTCGGCCTGGGTCAGGGTGTAGCTCGCGGTACAGGTCGCCTGCGCTCCCGGGGCGAGCGGTGCCGTCGGGCATACGGCCGCCGAGAGCGTCCCGGAGCCCGTGAACGCCGTCTCGTTCACCGCGATGTTCGAGACGGTCACGTTGCCCGTGTTGGTGACGATGAACGAGTAGTCGATCACCTGTCCGACCGTGAAGTCGTCCGGTCCGGACGGGGTCGCCGACTTCACGACCGTGAGCGCCGGGGTACGGGTCGTCGTGACCGTCGCGGTGCTCGGGTTGCTCTCCACGCCGGTGTTGGCCTCGGAGGTTCCGGTGGCGAGCGCGGTATTCGTCACCGTGCCCGCGTCGATGTCCGCCTGGGTCAGCGTGTACGCCGCCGTACAGGTGGTGTTCTGCCCCACGGCGAGCGTCGTCGCCGCACAGTTCACCGCCCCGAGCGTCCCGGTACCGCTGAACGCGGACTCGCGGATGCCGAGCCCCGAGACGGCGACGTTGCCGGTGTTCGTGACCGCGAACGAATAGGTCACCGTGTCCCCCGCCGCGCTGGCGGTAGTCGGCGTGACCGTCTTCGTCAACGCCAGAGAGGGCGCCGGAGCCGTGATCGTGACGGCGTAGTCCTCCACCTCACCCGGACCGCCCGTCCCCGTCGGCGTCGCCGTGGTCAACCCCGTCCCGCTCTGGATGCGGAATCGGGCGAACGTCTGCCCGCCCACCGTCTGGGAGGCGATGCCGGACCAGTTCAGCGTCACCGACGAGCCGTCCGCCGTGCCCGCCGGGACCGTCGCGGTGGCGCCCTCGTTCGCGTCGAACACGCCGTTGCGGTTGAAGTCGATCCAGCCGACCAGGGTTGCCGGCACTCCCGGCACCTTGTTCGACGCCAGCACCGACACCGAATAGGTGTTCGTCACGCTGGCCATGATCGGCCCGAACGACGCCACCCCCGTCTCGTCGTTGATGGTCTGGTTCGGGGCCGTGCCGCCGACCACGTTGTCGCCCGTCGCGTTCGCGCTGTACTGCATCGCCGTCTCGGCATCGGCCGACCAGCCCAGATACGTCGCCGCGTTCAGCTCCTGGGAGACCGAGCCGTAGCTGGCCGGCGCATCGCCGAAGTCGTCGGGGATGGTCGTACAGGAGGGGTTGAACCCGTCGATGCCCTCGCCACCGCTCTGCGCCCGGTAGCCGCGCACGACGATGTCGCTCGTCCCGGTGGTCCCGGCGGGGCCGCATCGAGGGGTCGGCGTGTTGAGGCCGCCGTTCGTGTTGAAGTTCTGCCCGGCGGTGAGGACGGTGGCGGAGGCCGCGAGGTCGATCCGCAGCTCCCCCGCGGCGGTGAAAGTCATCGGACGGCACGTGATCTGCACGGACGAGGGCCACCGCGCGCCGTTGTCGCCGACGAAGGTGGTGCCGGTGATGCGGTGTACGAAGGTGTTCGCCGGACACGTCGCCGTCTGCACGTTCCCGCGACCCTGGTCGTAGACCGGCCCCTCGATCCACGTGGGGTTAACCGTGGAGGTGATGACCCCCGCATTGCTCACGGTGATCGACGAGCACTGGAGGCTGAAGCGCGTGAGGATCGAGTTCGCTGAGGAGCCCGGCGCGTCCGCGGTGCGGTTCTCCGTCCGCACGGCCGTGAGGACGGAGTTCGCCGGGCACTCGGTGGGGGCGGTCAGATCCTTGTCCGACCCGACGACGGGTCCTTCATACGACACGCCGAGGTACAGCTGAGCCGGGTCGCCCGGGGCTGCTGTCGCGGGCACCACGGGCGCGACGAGCGATCCCAGCACGAGGGCGAGCATGGTCGCCACCGCCCACGACGTCCGCGGTGATGACCGTGGCCGTCGTCGCGCTCTCCGATCCATCTTCTCTTCTCGACCAGACCGCGTGCGCAGAGAACCCCGCATGAACACTCCCCTGTCCAGATCCCGGCTCACCCGCTCCCCGAGCTGGGATACCGCCGAGGGTAAGGCGAGCGATCAGCGAACTCCAGGGCGACTTTCGTCCCCCCAGGATGAGGACTCAGGTCAGCGATCGGGGGTGGAAGGCGCCTCGAGTCGACGGCGCAGCGCCGTGGCGCGTTCCTCGAGTTCCGCGCGGATCTCGTGGGCGGCGAGCGAGCCACCGGAGAGGAAACCGGCCTCCAGCGCCTCCGGCCACCGACGGTTCACCTCGTCCAGCTCGAGGGTGAGGCGCTCCCTCTCCTCGGCCGAGATCGGCTCCGGCGGGACGGACTCCTCCGCCCCGTCCTCCGGCACGACGTACCACCGGAAATCCTCGCGACCGCGGGCATTGTTGAGACGCCAGAGGAGGAAGAGGGAGAGAAGGAACCCTGCTCCCCCCGTCGCGATCATCACCCAGGCGAACCCGGGCGTCTCGTCCAGAACGCCGATGCCGTACCAGAGGAGCAGCAACGCGGTCAGAGCCAGGGCGCCGGGGAAGACGATGCGGACGAGGACGAGTCCGACGGTGTGCATCCAGGGGCTCATGCGGCAGACCGTTCGATAAGCGTTCGCGGGGAAACAGAAAGAGCCGGTCAGACTCTGACCGACTCTTTCATGAATGTCTCGCTGTGCGCGAGGGGGGACTTGAACCCCCACGTCCATACGGACACTGGCACCTGAAGCCAGCGCGTCTACCATTCCGCCACTCGCGCGAGCGTCTCGCTCCGAAGAACTCAACTTTCCGAGGATATCACGCGTTTTCGCCCGCGTTGCACACCCCGGCAGGGGCGTCGGCGGCGTTCCCCCAGGTCACCTGGCTACGATGTCCCTACCGGTCGGCATGCCAGAGGAGCCCAGTGGGACTACTTGACAGCTTTGAGAAGGGTCTCGAGCGCGCAGTGAACAGCGCGTTCGCGAAGACCTTCCGCAGCGGCATCCAGCCCGTGGAGATCGCTTCGGCGCTGCGACGCGAGGCGGATACCACTGCGGCCGTGGTGAGCCGTGACCGCATCATCGCGCCCAACAACTACGTCGTGCGCCTGAGCCCCGACGACGCGGAGCGCATGCGCGGGCTCGGCGGCGCGCTGACGGACGAGCTGCACGCACTCCTCACGAAGCACGCGAAGTCGCAGGGCTACAGCTTCGCCGGCCCCCTGTCCCTCACACTCGAGGCGGACGACAAGGTCGCCACCGGCACCGTGCGCGTCACCTCGGGCACCGTCGAAGGACGCGTGAGCTGGCAGGCCGTGGTCGACGTCGACGGACGCCGGCACACCCTCACCCGTGCCCGCACCGTGATCGGCCGTGGCTCCGACGCCGACATCACCATCGCCGACGCGGGATCCAGCCGTCGTCACGCCGAGATCCTCTGGGACGGCGAGCGCGCCATGCTCCGCGACATGGGATCCACCAACGGCACGAAGGTCGACGGGCAGAAGCTCCGCGAGGCCGCCCTCCCCTCCGACACCACGATCACGATCGGTCGTACCGACCTCGTGTTCCGCATCGTCCCCGTCGCCACCCCGTCGCGGTCGTCGCGCCCCGACGACGACGCGACCCGCGTGTTCGGAGCCCTCGGATGAGTGAACTGGTCCTGCTCCTGCTCCGCATCGGCTTCCTCGTGCTGATGTGGTTCTTCGTGTTCGGGGTCGTCTACTCCCTGCGCGCCGACCTGTTCGGGGTGCGGGCTCGGAAGCTCCCCGCGGAGGCGACAGCGGGAGCACCCGCCGCCGCTCCGGCCGCGGCACCGGCGGCCCCGCCCCGTCCCTCGTCGGCGCGACCGTCGACCGGCCCCGCGACCGTGGCCACGGCGAAGCGCCTCGTGATCACGTCCGGACCGAAGGCGGGTCTCGAACTGCCCCTGGGCTCCGACGCGATGACGATCGGCCGCTCCAGCGAATCCGCCCTGGTGATCCGCGACGACTACACGTCCAGCCATCACGCCCGGCTCCTGCTCCGCGGCGACACGTGGGCGATCCAGGACCTCGACTCGACGAACGGCACGTTCGTGGCCGGCCAGCGGGTGACGGGCGGCCCGGTCTCCCTCAGCCTCGGCACCCCGGTCAAGGTCGGCGCGACGACGTTCGAGCTGAGGGCCTGACGCCGGCATGGTCTTCGAAGGCTCGAGCGCCGCGATCTCCCACACCGGGAAGGTCCGCTCCAACAACCAGGACTCCGGGTACTCCGGGGCGAACCTGTTCGTCGTCGCCGACGGCATGGGCGGACACGCGGGCGGCGACGTCGCCTCCAGCATCGCGATCCAGCGCATGGAGCCGCTGGATCAGCCGTACTCCTCCACGGAAGACGCGCAGGCCGCCCTCCAGGCCGCCGCCACGACGGCCGCGGGCGACCTCATCCGCGCCGCGAAGGATCGTCCCGAGCTCGCCGGGCTCGGCACCACGCTCAGCGCGATCATCATGGTCGACGAGTACGCCGTCATCGGCCACATCGGCGACTCGCGCATCTACCTCTACCGCGACGACGCGCTCACGCAGATCACCGCGGACCACACCTTCGTGCAGCGACTGGTCGACTCCGGCCGGATCACCCCGGAAGAGGCCAGATACCACCCGCGTCGGTCGGTGCTCATGCGGGTGCTCAGCGACATGGACGCCGACCCCGAGCTCGACATGTTCGTCATGCACGCGCAGCCCGGCGACCGCTGGCTGCTGTGCTCCGACGGCCTCTCGGGCGTGGTGGACGAGGCGCGCATCCTCAAGGCCATGCAGCTCGGGCTCGCCCCGGGGCGCACGGCCGACAACCTCCTCAAGCAGGCCCTCGACGGCGGCGCCCCGGACAACGTCACGATCGTGATCGTCGACGTCGGCGGACAGCACCCCGTCCACTCCGGCACCGCCACGATCGTCGGCGCGGCGTCGAACCCGTCCGGGGTCTACGTGCCGCCGGTCCGCGCGCCGCGGAGCAACTGGCTGCACCCGGTGCGGCAGGCCGCGAACGAGCCGAGCCACTTCGAGCCGGCGCCCGAGTACCTCGAGGAGCTGATCGAGGAGGATCGCCGTCGCGCCAAGCGCCGCCGACTGGGCTGGATCGCCGGCGCGGTCGTCGTCCTCGCGATGCTCGGCTTCGCCGCGTTCGCGGCATACAGCTGGACGCAGACGCGCTACTTCATCGGCGCCGACGAGGACAGCGTGGTGATCTTCCAGGGCGTGCAGCAGAACATCGGTCCGATCACCCTGTCGACCCCGGTCGACGACACCGAGATCCTCCTCGCCGATCTGCCGCCGTACCAGCGGGCCTCGGTCGAGCGCACCATCAGCGCCCGCTCGCTCTCGGACGCGATGGCCATCGTCGACCGGCTCCGCTCCGGCGCCGAGGCCAACATCATCGAGCAGACGCCGCTGCCCACCCCGCTCCCCTCGCCGAGCGAGACGCCGTCGGGAGGTGCCGGATGAGCACCGACGTCCAGGCCGACACCACCGTCATCAAGGCCCTGCGCCGCCTGCGCATGCCCCAGACGCAGCGCAATCGCGAGTTCTGGCTGCTCCTCTTCGCCTGCGCGATCAGCGGCGCCGCCCTCACCCTCGTCCAGCTCGGCGCTCTCGGCACGATCGACCCGATGATCCTGGCGATCGGCGGCGGACTCGCCGCCCTCGCCTTCGCGCTGCACGTCGTGCTCCGCTTCGTCGCCGCCGACGCCGACCCGTTCGTGGTCCCGATCGCGACGCTGCTCACCGGCCTCGGCGTCGCGATGATCTACCGGATCGACATCGCGTTCGGGAACACCGGGTGGAACGCCTACTCCACCAAGCAGCTCGCCTGGACGGCCATCTCGCTCGCCGGTGCGATCGCGGTGGTCATCCTGCTGCGCAACTACCGGATCCTCTTCCGGTACACCTACATCTTCGGCCTCGCCGGCATCCTCCTGCTGCTCCTGCCGTTCGTGCCCGGTCTGCGGATCCCCGACGCGAACGCCCAGGTCTGGGTGTCGCTGGGCGGCATGTTCGCCTTCCAGCCCGGCGAGCTCGCCAAGATCTGCCTGGCGATCTTCTTCGCCGGTTACCTCGTGCGCACGCGGGAGAGCCTGACCTCGGTCGGCAAGCGGGTGCTCGGCATCACCTGGCCGCGCATGCGCGAACTCGGTCCGGTCCTCGTCGTCTGGCTCGTCTCGCTCGGCATCATCGTCTTCCAGCGCGACCTCGGCACCGGAACGCTCATCTTCGGCATGTTCGTGGCGATGCTCTATGTCGCGACGGGCAAGACGAGCTGGGTACTGATCGGTCTCGGCCTCGTGGTGGCCGGCGTCGCCGCCGCCTCGCAGATCCTCAGCTACGTGCAGGGTCGTTTCATCAACTGGCTGTTCCTGTTCGACTCCTCCAAGGTCGACCCCGACGTCGCCGGCTACCAGCCCATGCAGGGACTGTTCGGTCTCGCCCGTGGCGGCCTCATCGGCACCGGCTGGGGCCAGGGCCGCCCGGAGATCACCCCGCTGGCGCACAGCGACTACATCATCACGAGCCTCGGCGAGGAGCTCGGCCTCATCGGCCTCTTCGCGATCCTCTGCCTCTACATGGTGTTCGTCAGCCGCGGTGTCCGCATCGGGCTCGCGGGTCAGGACGACTTCGGCAAGCTGCTCGCCACGGGGCTGTCATTCACGATCGCCCTCCAGGTCTTCATCATGGTGGGCGGCGTGACGCGGGTCATCCCGCTGACGGGTCTGACCACGCCGTTCCTCGCCGCCGGCGGCTCCTCCCTCGTCGCGAACTGGCTCATCGTGGCGCTCCTGCTCCGCATCTCCGACGGCGTCCGCCGTCAGCCCCGGGTGGTGATCGGCTGACATGACCAAAGAGCTCCGCAGACTCAGCATCGTCATGCTGTTCATGTTCGTCGCGCTGTTCGCCGCGACGAGCTGGATCCAGGTCGTCGAGACCGATGTCCTGTCGCAGAACCCGCACAACAAGCGGACGCGGCTGGACAGCTACGAGATCCAGCGTGGCGCGATCATCGTCGACGGCACCGCCATCGCCAACTCGGTGCCGAGCGACGACCAGTACCGGTTCCAGCGCGTGTACACCGACCCGGGCCTGTGGGAACCCGTCACCGGGTACTTCAACCCCGCCCTGGGTTCGGCCACCGGCATCGAGGAGGCGATGAACGCCGATCTCTCCGGTACCGGCTCGAACGCCTTCTTCGCCGAGATCGAGCGCATCCTCTCCGGCCAGCCTCAGCGCGGCTTCAGCGTCGAACTCTCCCTCAACACCGCCGCACAGCGCGCCGCCGTCGAGGCCCTGGACGGCCTGCAGGGAGCGGTCGTCGCGATGGACCCGAAGACCGGACGCATCCTCGCGATGGCCTCCACCCCGGGCTTCGACACGAACCGCATGGCGACGCACGACGCGAACGCGGCCAACGCCACGTACGACGAGCTGGTGGCCGATCCGGGCAAGCCGCTCTCCAACCGGGCGATCGCGGGTGACCTCAACCCCCCGGGCTCGACCTTCAAGATCGTCGTGGCGGCCGCCGCCTACGCGAGCGGAGACTGGACGCCGGAGTCGACGCTGCCCAACCCGACCTCGTACACGCTCCCCGGCTCGAACAATCGCGTCTCCAACGCCTGGGGAGGCGCCTGCGGTCCCGGGGAGACCGTCACGATCGCCGAGGCGATCCGCCTGAGCTGCAACATCCCCATGGCCGAGCTCGCGGTCGAGCTCGGCGACGACACGATCCGGGAGATGGCCGAGAAGTTCGGCTTCAACCGCAGCTTCGACACGCCCCTCACCTCGACGCCCTCCAGCTACCCCCAGGGCCTGGACGACGCGCAGACCGCGCTCACCGGGTTCGGGCAGGGACAGGTCACCGCGACGCCGCTGCAGATCGCCATGGTCTCAGCGGGCATCGCGAACGACGGCGTGGTCATGAACCCGCAGATGGTGGACGCCGTGATCGGCAACGACCTCTCGGTGATCCGGTCGTTCGAGAGCACCGAGTTCGGGCGCGCGATGGACGCCGACGTCGCCGACGACGTCACCTCCGCCATGGTCGCGAGCGTCTCAAACGGTGCGGCGCAGGGTGCAAGAATAGACGGGGTCGACGTAGCCGGTAAGACGGGAACGGCGGAGAACGGAAACAGGCCGCACACGCTGTGGTTCACGGGGTTCGCCCCCGCGGACGACCCCGCGGTCGCGGTAGCGGTCGTCGTCGAGAACGGCGGCGGACAGGGTCAATCAGGAAGCGGGGACACCATCGCCGCTCCGATTGCGAAGAAGGTCATAGAGGCGGTGCTGGGCAGATGAGGCCGACGCAGGGTGTGTCGTTCGGTGGTCGCTACGAGCTGCAGTCGCGTATTGCGATCGGCGGCATGGGCGAGGTGTGGGAGGCGACGGATCACGTCATCGGTCGCACCGTCGCCATCAAGATCCTCAAGGACGAGTACATGGGGGACCCCGGGTTCCTCGAGCGGTTCCGCGCGGAGGCGCGTCACGCCGCGCTCGTCAACCACGAGGGCATCGCCAGCGTGTTCGACTACGGCGAGGAGAACGGCAGCGCCTACCTCGTCATGGAGCTCGTGCCGGGTGAGGCCCTGTCGACGATCCTCGAGCGGGACGGCTCGCTGAGCGCGGACAAGACGCTCGACATCGTCGCGCAGACCGCCTCGGCCCTCCAGGCCGCGCACGCCGCGGGTCTCGTGCACCGCGACATCAAGCCGGGGAACCTCCTGATCACGCCCGACGGCCGCGTGAAGATCACCGACTTCGGCATCGCCCGCATCGCCGATCAGGTCCCGCTCACCGCGACCGGCCAGGTCATGGGCACGGTGCAGTACCTGTCGCCGGAGCAGGCGTCGGGTCACCCGGCCTCCCCCGCGACCGACACCTACTCGCTGGGCATCGTCGCGTACGAGTGCCTCGCCGGCAAGCGCCCCTTCACCGGCGAGTCGCAGGTCGCGATCGCCATGGCGCAGATCAACGAGCAGCCGCCGCCGCTGCCGCCGACGGTCCCGATCCCCGTGCAGAACCTGGTCATGGCGATGATCGCCAAGAAGCCGGCGGATCGCCCCTCCTCCTCGGCCACGGTCGCCCGCGCGGCCCAGGCCCTGCGTCGCGGCGACCTGAACTCCGCGGCCATCGCCGTGCCCGCCATCGCGACGGGCGGCATCGCCGGCGACGACGACGCCACGCGCATGCTCACCGCGACCGGTGACGACGGCACGACACGCATCCTCCCCACCACCGCGCAGCTTCCCACCGACGAGGCCGCCGCGGAGGAGCAGGAGAAGAAAAAGAAGAAGAAGAGTGCATGGACCTGGCCGCTGATCGCGCTGCTGGTCCTGCTGCTCATCGTCGTCGCCGGCACGCTGTGGGCACTGTTCGGCAACCAGGGCAAGGATGCCGACCCCGACCCCACCGGGTCCGCGAGCCGCACCCCCACGCAGACCCAGACGCAGACGCCCTCGCAGGAGCCCACGCCCGAGGAGACCCGGGTCGACGTGACCGCCCTCGGTCTCAACGGCATGGACTGCGGCACCGCCACCGCGACGCTCAAAGAGGCCGGGTTCTCCGACATCGCCTGCGGCGAGGGCGACCCCGCCCCGAGCGACGGCGATGTCGGCAAGGTCTACCGGGTGCAGCCGGAGGGGAACGTCGCGACGACGACGCCGATCGCCCTCACGGTCTACGCCGGCCGTACGCCGTTGCCGACGCCGACGGACGTGCCGACGATCACCGGCGACCCGATCGCCGGCAGCACCGTGACGATCTCCTGGGGCACCGGTTTCACCTGCCCCAGTGGCACCACGCTGTCCGGCTACGTCGTTTCCCTGCAGAACGGCACCTTCGCTTCGGGCGGGCCGAACTTCCAGCCGACGCAGCGCAACGCTCAGGTGACGGTCGGCGATGCCGTGGGGCAGCAGCTCATCGCGACGTATCAGGGCCTGTGCTCCGGTGGCGACCAGCGCACGTCGAACGCCTCCCCCCCGCTCTCCGTCACGATCGTGGCCCCGGAGGACGGCGAGGGTGACGGCGGCGACGGCGCCCAAGGGTAGCCTGAGTATCCAGTCCAGCCATAGTCGTTTCCAGGGGGTCATCCGTGTCCACAGAGCCACGAGTCATCGCGGGCCGGTACCGCGTCGACGAGCTCATCGGGCACGGCGGGATGGCGAAGGTGTACCGCGGGTACGATCTGACGCTCGGCCGCGAGATCGCGGTCAAGATCCTCGACCCTGAGCTCGCCCGCGACACCAGTTTCCGTACGCGGTTCCGTCTGGAGGCGCAGTCGGCGTCGCGCATGTCGCACCCGTCGATCGTGCGGGTGTACGACGCCGGCGACCCCTCCACGGTCGACAGCTCCTCGGACGAGCCGCCGTACATCGTGATGGAGCTGGTCAAGGGCACCCTGCTCAAGAAGATCATCGCCGACGGCCCCGTCCCCGTCGAGGATGCGGTGCGCTACGTCGACGGGATCCTCGAAGCGCTGGACTACTCGCACCGCGCCGGAGTCGTGCACCGCGACATCAAACCGGGCAACGTCATGGTCACCGACAAGGGCCAGGTGAAGGTGATGGACTTCGGCATCGCCCGCGCGGTGTCCGACTCCTCCTCGACCGTGGCCGAGACCACCCAGATCATCGGCACCGCCGCCTACTTCTCGCCCGAGCAGGCCAAGGGGGAGCCGGTCGATGCTCGTGCCGACCTCTACTCCACCGGCGTCGTGCTCTACGAGCTGCTGACCGGACGGCAGCCGTTCCGCGGGGAGTCGCCGGTCGCGGTCGCCTACCAGCACGTCAGCGAGACACCGGTCCCGCCCTCCGAGGTCAACGAGGAGTCGCCCGCAGCCCTCGACCCGATCGTGCTGCGCGCCCTCGCGAAGGACCCGTATCAGCGGTATCCGGACGCCGCCCACTTCCGTGCCGCTCTGGACGCCGCGGTGACCGGCGCCGCCCCCACGCGCAAGCAGATCGGCGCCCTGACGAGCGAGCTCTACGGCCCGAGTCCGCGCCAGGCGCAGGAGACGGCGCGGTCGCTGCGTCAGCTCAGCACCGACACCACGATGGCCCGCACACAGTCGGGACCGCCCGTCGCGTGGATCTGGGCCGGCGTCGCCCTGCTCGCGGTGCTCCTGGCCTCCGTGCTGTTCTGGGTCTGGACCATCAGCATGCGGCCCGCCGACGTGCCCAGCACCTCGCGCGTCGTCCCGGATCTGACGAACGTCGCCTCGGAACGTGCGCAGGACGACCTCGCGGAACTCGATCTCTCTTCCAAGATCGTCATCGAGTCGAGTCCCTCGATCGCGGAGGGCAACGTCATCCGCACGGATCCGGAGGGCGGGGTGTCGGTGGAGCAGGGCTCGACCGTCACGCTCTACGTGTCCTCGGGCGAGGAGACGGTCGTCGTACCGAAGCTGGAGGGCATGTCCCTCGATGCCGCCACGAAGGCGCTCCAGGACGCGGGACTCGAGCTCGGCACCGTGACCCAGCGCAACGACAAGGGTCTTGCCGCGAACACCGTCATGACGGCCAGTGAAGAAGAGGATGCCGAGGTGGCCCCCGGCACGGTGGTGAACCTCGAGGTCGCCAGCGGCAAGGTGACGCTGAAGAACATCGTCGGCTGGTCCATGGATTCGGCCACCGAGGAGCTCGAGAGTATCGGGCTCACCCCGGTGCCGACCGAGGCACCGGAGTGCCCGGCGTCGGATCCGGCGACCGTGCACTCGATGTCCGTCGCGCCGGGAGACGTTCCCGTCGGGTCGTCGGTCGAGCTCCGCTACTGCACCGGATCCTGACCCGGACCCGCCGGCTCAGCGCGCCAGCGGATCGAGGCGCGCGGATCGGGAGACGGCCTCCTCGTCGCCGCACAGCCCGAGCCAGTTCGCGAGCAGTCGATAGCCACCCCGGGTGAGCACGCTCTCCGGGTGGAACTGCACCCCGTGCAGCGGCAATGTCCGGTGCGCGAGGGCCATCACGGTGCCGTCGGGCGCGGTGGCGGTCACGGTGAGGTCGGCGGGCAGGTCGCCCGCCGCGAGAGCGAGCGAGTGGTAGCGCCCGACGTCGAACGGCGACGGGAGCCCCGCGAACAGCGCGGAGCCGTCGTGACGGACCGCCGAGACCATGCCGTGCATCACCGCAGGTGCCGACCGGACGGGCGCCCCGAGCGCGGCTCCGATGACCTGATGTCCCAGACACACGCCGAGCGTCGGCACGCCGCGCCGCATCGCGATCCGGGCGGCCTCGACCGAGACCCCGGCGTCGGCGGGGCCCCGGGCCCGGGAGAGAGGAGGAGGGCGTCGTGGGAGTCCAGCATGCCTTCCACCGCCGCGGCGTCCGTCGCGTCCGACTCGACGAGGGTGGTGTCCGCCCCGAGCTCCCGGAGATAGCCGACGAGGGTGTGCACGAAGCTGTCGTGGTTGTCGACCACCAGGACGCGCGTCATTCGACGTCGACCTCGCCGGGGGAGATGAGGGGGCTGACCCAGGGGAACACGTACCAGAACAGCGCGTAGAGCACCGCGGCGATCACCACGAGCAGGATGAACACGCGCAGCCACCACGGGCCGGGCAGCAGGCGCCAGAGTGCGGCGTACATGGGTCTTCTCTCTCCTGGGGGGGTCACACGGACGGCGCGGCCGGCGGCGGTGGCGGATCGGTCAGGGCCGGCGGGGGTCCCTCGGCTCGCGGTTGGAAGCTCTCGAACACCCCGTACGCGACGATGCGCTCGGCGAGCGAGTACAGCGGCGAGCATGCCGTCAACGTGATGTACTGCTCCCCCGTCTGCTGCTCCGGCATCTGCGGCACGTCGGCGAGCACGTCGGTCTGCGTCGGCTTCACGTACTCCAGGGTGCGGAACCGGTAGGTGTACCACCCGTCCGGAGTCTCCACCACGATCGCGTCGCCCACGTGCAGCTTGTCGAGCTGGTTGAACGGCTTGCCCCAGGTCGTGCGGTGGCCGGCGAGCGAGAAGTTGCCGACCTCTCCGGGCATCTTCGACTGCGTGTAGACCCCGATGCCCTTCTGATCGAGCGTGCGCGCCCGGCTGGTCCCCCCGTAGATCCCGAAGTTGTAGTCGGCCCCGAACCGGGGGATGTGCATCTGCCCGAACCACTCGCCGTCGGCCGGTGCCGCCGGGACCGGCGCCTGATAGACCGTCTCGCCGTCGTCCGTCTCGATGAGAGGCGGGGGCTCGGGGGCTTCGCCCGCGGCGAGCTGCTGCGAGATCGCGGCGCCCTCCTCGTTCTTCTGGGCGGCGATGATGATGTCGCCGATCCACATCTGCCAGGCGACGAAGAGGAGCACGATGACGCCGGCGGTCAGGAGGAGTTCGCCGAGCACACTCGCGAACGTGGCGCGCGACCGGGGTCGCTGCCGCCGTCCGCGCCGCCCCCCAGGCACGACAGATGCAGTCATGGGCGTGATCATATCCGCCCGACCTGTGCAGCAGGAGTCGGGGCACCACCGATCCGCGTCCTCACGTCTCGTCCGCGCCGAGGTCTCCCGGGTACAATGACGGCATGGCACGTGACCGCAAGACCGAAGAACCCGCCGTCGAGCGCGCCGAGGGCGACGCCGCTCCCAACGCCGTCTGGTTCAAGCCGGTGATGATCGGCTTCATGCTCCTCGGCCTCGCCTGGATCCTCGTCTTCTACATCTCGGGCATGCAGTTCCCCATCCCCGGCCTCGACAACTGGAATCTGGCCATCGGTCTGGGCATCGCCCTCATCGGATTCCTCATGACCACACGCTGGCGCTGACCGGCCGCAACGACAAGAACCCCTCGCCACTGCGGCGAGGGGTTCTTTCGTCTGTCCGAGAGGCGAGGTTATCCACAGGTTATCCCCACACTGGGGAGAATTACACCGATGTTATTCACAGGGGTTAACAACCCTGTTAACAACTCGGGATCAGGCCAAAAGGATGAGGGGCGGCACCACGGCGACCACGACGATCAACAGCACCACCAGGGCGGCGAGCGACACGATCTGCCAGGTCCGCTGGTCGCGGCGCTTCGTGCGGACGTAGATGAGGGCCACGAGCGCGCCCGTGATCGCGCCGCCGAGGTGCGCCTGCCAGGAGATGCCACCGGCGAAGAACCCGAAGGCGAAGTTGATGCCGAGGATCACGAGGATGCCCGTGACGTTGGCCCCGATGTGGCGCCCGATGATCAGGAGCGACGCCAGGAGCCCGAAGATCGCCCCGGAGGCGCCGACCGTCCACGTCTCCGGCGCGAGGACGGCCACCGCGACGGATCCGCCGAGACCGCTGATGAGGTACAGCGCGAGATAGCGGACACGACCGAGCATCGGTTCGAGGTTCTGCCCGAGCATCCACAGGGCGAGCATGTTCAGGGCGAGATGCACGAAGCCGCCATGCACGAACAGCACGGTCAGCAGTCGCCACGGCTCGAACGGCAGGAGGGAGAGGTTCGGGTAGAGGAACGGCGCGTAGAAGCCGAGAGCCTGGATGATCGGGGCGTTGAGCCCGGGGATGAGCTGCACGAGGCCGATGAACGACGTCACCGCCAGCAGGACGTACGTGACGACCGGCTTGCCGCTGCGCACGGCCCCCATGGTCGTGGCGCCGCCGCCGCGCCAGCGTCGCGCGGCCTTCTTCTGAGCGGGGGTGCGGTTCTTGCGCTCGGCATCCATGCACTCGGGGCAGATCACGCCGACCGGGGCGGGCGTCTGGCACTCGGGGCAGATGGTGCGGAGGCACCGCTGGCAGAGCACGAAGGACTGCCGATCCGGATGCCGGTAGCAGAAGTTCTCACGGTTGTTCGTGAACTCGGGCGTCGTCATCCGGATCGGCCGTCGCAGTCGTCAGGCGGCGACGATGTCGATCGACTGCAGCACCACGGGCTCGATCGGGCGGTCGCCCGCCGCCGTCGGGACCGCGGAGATCGCGTCGACGACCTTGCGCGATGCGTCGTCGGCGACCTCGCCGAAGATCGTGTGCTTGCCCTGCAGCCACGGGGTCGGGTCGGTGGTGATGAAGAACTGCGAGCCGTTGGTGCCCTCGACCTTGCCGGTGATGGCGTTGCGGCGGAGGCCCGCGTTGGCCATCGCGAGGATGTAGGGCTCGTTGAAGTTGAGCTCGTTGTTGATCTCGTCGTCGAAGTTGTACCCCGGACCGCCGACGCCCTGGCCGAGCGGGTCGCCGCCCTGGATCATGAAGTTCGGGATGATGCGGTGGAAGATGACGTCCTTGTAGAGGGGACCCTCGCCCGGCTTGCCGGTGGCGGGGTGCGTCCACTCCTGGGAGCCGTCGGCGAGACCGACGAAGTTCTTGACCGTCTTCGGGGCGTGGTCGCCGAAGAGGTTGATGACGATGTCACCGTGGTTGGTGTGCAGAGTTGCGACGTGGGAAGCGTGAACCATGCGTTCATTCTCGCAGAGCTTCCGGTGAGCGGGCCGGGCGTGTACAACGCGGGAGCCGATGATGCAAGGGGCGGGCGATTCCCTCGCCGCATCCAGCCTCTCGTGGCAAGATGGGGAACCCGTACTCCAATGGACAGGAGAGCATCGTGAGCCTCAGCCGCAAGCGGAAGAAGCAGCTTCGTCGTCTTCAGAAGGACGCGAACCAGCTGTGGGAAGACCAGCAGGTGCTCGTCGGCCACGCCGCCGACGTCGCTCGTGAGGCGGGTCGCCAGCTCGGCAACTTCAATCGCGAGCAGATCGTCCCCGTGGTCCAGGACACCTACAACCGCCGCGTCGCCCCGGTCGTCGACCGCTCGGTGAAGGCCGGTAAGCATGTGGTGGACGACAAGGTCGTCCCCATCGTCGGCGGGGTCGTGGGTACGGCGCTGACCGCCTGGGACGTCGCGAACGCGAAGCGCCACGGCGTCGAGTACAAGGCCCGCAAGGCCGTCTCGCAGAAGAAGGGTCCGGGCCTCGGATCCGTCATCGCCATCGTCCTGGGCGCCGCCGCCGCGGTCGGCGTGCTCTACGCCGCCTGGCAGGCGCTGCGGGCCGACGACGAGCTCTGGGTCGCCGACGACCCGCTGTCGGCTCCCGACGCGTGACCACTCCCGACCCGCACGCGCGCGTGAGGGATGCTGCGGCCGCCCGCGGACTCGACATCGAGATCCGCGAGCGGCCGCAGGCGCGTGACCTCGTCGAAGCCGCCGAGATCCTCGGCATCCCGCCGTCCGGGATCGTGAAGACCCTCGTGGTGAAGCGCTCGGATGACACCTATCTGTTCGCGCTGGTCCCGGGTGGGCGGTCCATCTCGTGGCCGAAGCTGCGCGCCGTCGTCGGAGTGAACAAGCTCCGTCTGCCCGAACCCGAGCTCGCTCTCGCAGCGACCGGTTACGAGCGCGGAACCATCGTCCCGATCGGCAGCACCACCGAGTGGCCGGTCTACGCCGATGAGTCCATTGTCGGCGAGCGGATCGCGATGGGTGCCGGTGCGCACGGCTACAGCCTGTTCGTCGACGCCGACGACCTCATCGCGGCGTACGGCGCGACCGTCGCCGACATCTCGGTGCCCGAAGAGCGCTGACCGTCGCCGGATCCTCAGAGCAGGCCGGCCATCCGCAGGGCGATGTCCACCAGCCGTACACGCTGCAGTCCGGCGACCGCGGAGAGCGCGAACCACTCGGCGCGATCGGTGGATCCCTCCGTCTCCCAGCGCAGCTTCCCCCCGGTGACCTCGGCCCGATAGACGATGCGCAGGGTATGCAGGGGGTCGGACGACTTCTGCACGCGCCGTCCGGCCGGGATGACACGGGAGTGGATGCCGAGGAGCTGTCCGACCCGGACCGTGTACCCGGTCTCCTCGCGGAGCTCCCGCCGGACCGCGTCCTCCGGCGCCTCGCCCGGTTCCAGGCCGCCGCCCGGGAGCGTCCACGCCACGCGCCGGCCCTCGGTCCACCGCGCCAGCAGGAGGCGCCCACCCTCATCGGTGACGACCCCGTATGCGGCGACGCGCAGGTCCATGCGTCACACCTTATCGGGGTCTCGGGCCGTCCCCCGCCGCGTGACGATCGGGGTGATCGATCACGAATCGAGAAGCCCGACATCACGGGCCGTCCCTACGCTGGGAGCATCATCCGGCCCACGAGAGGAACATCATGGCTGACACCGAGAAGAACTTCACCGCCGAGGAGCGCGAGGCCATGCAGGCCGCCGCCAAGGAGGCCCGCACCCGACGCTCGCGGGCCAAGAAGTCGCCCGAGGAGCTGCGGGCCGCCGGAGAGGCCGATCTCAAGGAGGCCGTCGCGAAGCTCACCGACGAGGACAAGCTGCTCGCCGAGAAGCTGCACGAGCTGGTCTCCGAGGTGGCGCCGGAACTCGTGCCCCGGACGTACTACGGCATGCCGGCGTGGGGGCGCGACGGGAAGGTGCTGTGCTTCTTCCAGCCGGCCAGCAAGTTCAAGGTCCGCTACGGCACCTTCGGGTTCGAGCCGATCTCCAACCTCGATGACGGCACCGTCTGGCCGACCGCGTACGCGGTGACCGCGCTCACGGAGAAGGACCTCGAGTTCCTCGCCGGACGCATCCGCCAGGCGATCAGCTGATCCCGAAGTGGGTCTGACGCAGCGGGGCCGCTCGCGTTAGCGTGGTGCCTGTGAGCACCCTTCCCTTCTCCGCCGCCGTCTACGTCCGCCGTCTGGCACGCGCGCAGGAGCGCGCCCAGGAGGCTGGTCTCGACGCGATCATCGTCGGCCCCGGCCCCGACCTGCAGTACCTCCTCGGCGTCGAGGGTGACACCATCGAGAGGCTGACCGCCCTCGTCCTGCCGCCGCAGGGCGCGGCGACGGTCATCGTCCCGCGGATGGAGCTCGCCAAGGTGCGCAGCACGGCCGTCGGAGAGCTCGGACTGACCGTCGCCGACTGGGTCGACGGCGACGATCCGTACGCCCTCGTCGCCGCGGCGACAGGTCCCGTCTCCCGCGTCGGGGTGTCGGATGCGCTTCCCGCGCTGCACGTCGTTCCGATCGGGGAACGGCTGCAGGCCCGGCTCGAGCTCGCGACACCCGTCCTCCGCGAGGGCCGGATGACCAAGGACGACGAGGAGATCGCCGAGCTGCGCCGAGCCGGCACGGCGATCGATGCCGTGCACCGCCGCGTGCCCGGATGGCTGCGCGCCGGCCGCACCGAGCGGGAGGTCGCCGCCGACATCGCCGCGGCGATCGTGGAGGAGGGGCATCGGACCGTCGAGTTCGTCATCGTCGGCTCCGGGCCCAACGGCGCCGACCCGCACCACGAGGTCTCCGACCGGGTCATCGAGGACGGCGACGTGGTGGTCGTCGACATCGGCGGCGCGGTGCCGAGCGGCTACAACTCGGACAGCACGAGGACCTACGTCGTCGGCACTCCCGATCCGGTGGCAGCCGATCGCATCGCCACCCTCGTCCGCGCCCAGCAGGCGGCCGTGGACGCGGTACGCCCCGGGGTCACGGCGGCAGAGGTCGACGCGGCCGCCCGCTCGGTTCTCACGGAGGCGGGGCTCGGCGAGGCGTTCCTGCACCGCACGGGTCACGGGATCGGCGTCTCGGTGCATGAGGAGCCCTACATCGCCCCCGGCAACGACCTCGTCCTCCGAGAGGGCATGGCCTTCAGCATCGAGCCCGGCATCTACTTCGCCGGCGAATGGGGCGCCCGCATCGAGGACATCGTGGTCGTAACGGCGGACGGCGCCGAGCGCCTGAACACGGCACCGCATGAACTCACGGCGACCGACCGGTGAAGGGGAGGATGGTGGAGCCTAGGAGATTCGAACTCCTGACATCCTGCTTGCAAAGCAGGCGCTCTACCAACTGAGCTAAGGCCCCGTGAGGGAATTCTTGAATTGAAAGGGTGGGGCTACCAGGACTTGAACCTGGGACCTCTTCATTATCAGTGAAGCGCTCTAACCGCCTGAGCTATAGCCCCGTCAACCTCCAGAACTTTACCGGAGTTTCGCCGAAAATCCGAATCGAGGGCGAGGACCCCCTCCGGGATCCTCGCCCTCGGCCGGTCACCGTCCCGGACTGACGTCCACGCTGCCGGCCGACACGGACACGTCGATCGTGCGGCGGGCGCTCGGGGACTCGTCGACCCGGGCATCGAACGAACCCGCGTTGACGTCCTGACTGATCCGGTACTCCACATCGGGGAGGGTCAGATTCAGGGACCCTGCGCTCACGTCGATCGTGGTCGTCTCCGGCGCATCGCCGGTCAGCTCCACCGTCAGATCGCCCGCAGCGATGCCGAGATCCGCCCGGTCGACGCCGTCGAGGAGGACGTCCGCGCGTCCCGCGTTCATCTGCACGTCGAAGGCCGAGGCCGCACCGGAGACGTCGAGGGATCCGGCGTTGATCTGGACTTCCAGGGAGCCGAACTCACCGGAGACGTCGAGAGCGCCGGCATCGAGAGTGAGATTCGCGTCGAGGTCGGAGCCGCTGAGCTCCTCCGGCAGCGTGAGGACCGCGCGCTCGTCGTCGCCGAACCAGTTGCCGAACCACCAGCCGAAGGCCGGTCGAGGACTCCGGACGACGAGCTCGTCCGCCTCGCGCTCGAACGTCCACGCACCGCGGCCGTTGGTCACGGAGAGCTCCGCCGCGTCGACATCGCCGAAGTCGATGCGCACCATGCTCGCGTCGGCGTCGAGATCGATCGCGGTGACGCCGTCGACGTCCACCGTCTGCACCGAATCCGGTCGGCTGGAGGAGAGGAGGGTCCCGGTCGCCGCGACGGCCGCCGTGCCTCCGGCTCCGAGCAGGGCGATCCCACCGACCACCGCGGTGACGATCATGACGGCGGTCGCTCCGGAGGAGCGCCGGGGTCCGGGCGCGCCGGGCGCCGACGCGGGGGAAGCCGCGGACGGCGGCGGGGGAGGAGTGATCGGGGTGTGGCGGCCCTGTGCTCCCGTGTTCTCGGTGGTCATCGTGTGACTCCTGTCTGGCCGTTCGGCGGCGTCGTGCCGCCCGTGTTCTCGAGGTGGGCGAGGGCGGCGAGCACGCGGCGGTTGCCCGACTCGTCCTGTTCGAAGCCCAGCTTCTGGAAGATGGAGGTGATGTGCTTCTCGACGCTCGCCGCCGAGAGGAAGAGGAGGCCGGCGATCGCCTGGTTCGACTTGCCCTCGGCGAGCAGGGCCAGCACGGTGCGCTCCCGCTCGGTGAGCCGCATCATGCGGTCGTCGCGGTTCCGCCGGGTGAGGAGCTGAGCCACCACTTCCGGGTCGAGCACCGTGGCCCCGTCGGCGATCCGCTGCACCGAATCGATGAACTCGGCGACATCCGCCACCCGGTCCTTCAGGAGGTAGCCGAGCGGACCGCCCTGCGCGGCGATGAGGTCGGACGCGTAGCGCTCCTCCACGTACTGCGACAGCACGAGGATGGCGAGCGCCGGGTGCACGGCACGCAGGTCCAGCGCCGCGCGGATGCCCTCGTCCGTGAACGTGGGCGGGAGCCGCACGTCGAGGATGCAGAGGTCCGGGGAGGTGGATGCCACAGTGGCACGGAGGTCGGTGGTGTCGGTGAGGGCGCCGACCACCTCGTGGCCGGCGTCCTCGAGCAGACGCACGAGCCCCTCGCGCAGGAGGACGGAGTCCTCGCAGATCAGCATGCGCATGGCACGTTCACCTCCAGGCTGGTCGGACCGCCCTGCGGGCTGTCGAGACGGAACGTCCCGCCCGCGGCGAGGATCCGGTTCGCGATGCCGTCGAGGCCTCCGCCCGGGATCACCTGGGCTCCGCCCATGCCGTTGTCCTCGACCCGCGCCCAGAGGGTGTTCCCCTCGCGGAGCCGGACCGTGACCCGCGCCTCGCTGGCCCGGGAGTGCTTCGCCGCATTGGTCAGCGACTCGGCGATGGAGAAGTACACCGCCGCCTCCGCATCGCGCCCGGGCCGCGGAGCCCCTGAACCGTGCCCCTGGGTCCCTGAGCCGTAACCCTGGGTCCCTGAGCCTGTCGAAGGGTCCATCCGCACGTCCAACTGCACGGGGATGGGGGAGCGGCTGGCGAGCGCCGACAGTGCGGCGTCCAGGCCGCGGTCGTCGAGCACTGACGCGTGGATGCCCCGCGCGAGCTGCCGCAGCTCGGTGATCGCCGCCTTGGTCGACGTGTGCGCCTCGGAGATGAGCTCCTTCGCGGCGTCGGGATCGGTGTCGATCTTCTGCTGCGCGAGCCCGAGGGTCATCCCGACGGACACGAGCCGCGGCTGGACGCCGTCGTGGAGGTCGCGTTCGATCCGCGTCCGTTCCAGGTCGGCCGCGCGGACCGCTCCCTCCCGCTGGGCGGTGGATGCCCGCACACGCTCGGTGAGCTCGACCTCCCGGGCCCGGGCGACGATCGCCAGCGCCAGCGTGCGAGCCAGGAGGGCGAGGCCGATGATGCCGGCGGCCGAGGCGAGCGCACCGAGGATGCCGATCAGGGCGCCCAGGACACCGGGATCTGCCCGCCGCCGAAGGGACCGATGATCGTCTCGGCCGAGGTCAGCGGCGCGAAGGCGATGATGATCGACCAGAGGAGGGCCCAGAAGAGCCGCAGCACCACGAAGCCGAGGACCGCGGTGATCGCGAAGTTCGCGACCGCGCGCCACATCCGTCCGTCGATGGCCTGCCGCCCGAGTGAGCGGAGCCAGCCGCCGAAGCCGGGACGGTCCCGCGGCTGGAGCCGGAGCGGGGCGTTCGGCACGCGGTACAGGCCGGCGACGCGGGAGATCTCGAACCAGCCGACGCCGAAGAGCGCGTACACGAGGCCCACGAGCACGACGATGCCGACGCCGAAGACGAAGAGGAGTCCGAGCCCGGTGCCGAGGAGGCCGCCGAGCATCCCGAAGATGCCGCCGCCGATCACCCCGACTCCGGCGAGGTGCAGGATCGTGAGCGGGATGCGCAGCGGCGGCTTCCCGGTCGCAGCAGCCTCGGGGGTCGCAGTCTGTGTGGTCATGCTTCCACGGTAGGGCCGCCGCACGACCGCGCCCACCGAGTCAGCCGGACACTCCGGTTCGGGTTTTCCCTACCCCGCCGAAACCCCGCTCTCTCGCCGAAACCCCGGCCTGCGTCAGTGCGCAGGCCGGGGTTTCGGCGGAAAGACGGGGTCTCGGAGCCTCAGTTCGACATGAAGCCGACGAGCAGCCCTCCGGTGACCTTCACGGCCAGGTTGTAGATGCCCGCGACGACCGCACCGAGCACTGTGAACACGATGAGGTTGAGGATCGCGACGACGGCGGCGAACGCCATGACCTGCGGCAGACCCACGAGCTCCGACAGCGGGATGGCGCCGTCCGTGAAGCTGCGCACGAACTCGTCGGCCGTGGACATGATGCCGGTGGCCTGGAGCACGAGGAAGATCAGGAAGAACGACACCATCGTGACGACGGCCAGTGCGACCGCTCCCAGGAAGGAGAGCTTCACGGCGGACCAGAAGTCGACGTAGACGAGGCGCAGACGGACCTGCTTACCGCCGGTCTTCCGTGTCGACTTCTTCGCCAGCTTGTCGGCCACTGTGCTCATGCGTCTGTATCCTCGGGTGTCTCAGTCGTCTGGGGGGCCTCGGCATCGGCATCCGGCTCGGTCTCCTCTTCAGTGAGACCACGCTCGCCGTTCCGGGCGATGGCGAGGATGCGGTCGGCCTCCGTCGTGCGGGCGAACACCACTCCCATGGTGTCGCGACCCTTGGCGGGGACCTCGGCCACGGCAGAGCGTACCACCTTGCCGCTGGACAGAACCACCAAGACCTCGTCGTCCTCCGACACGATCAGACCACCCGCGAGAGTGCCCCGATCGTCGTTCAACTTGGCGACCTTGATGCCGTATCCGCCGCGCCCCTGGACCCGGTATTCCTCGACGGCGGTGCGCTTGGCATAGCCGCCGTCGGTGACGACGAACACGTACTTCCCGGGTGCGGCGACCGAAGCGGACAGCAGGCTGTCGCCCTCGCGGAACTTCATGCCCTTCACACCGGCGGTGGCGCGACCCATCGGGCGCAGGGCCTCGTCGGTCGCCTGGAACCGCACCGACATGCCCTTGCGGCTGATGAGGAGGATGTCGTCCTCGGCGTTGACGAGGAGGGCGCTGACCAGCTCGTCCTCGTCGTTCAGCCGGATCGCGATCACGCCGCCCTGGCGGTTGGTGTCGTAGTTGTCGAGACGGGTCTTCTTGACCAGGCCGTCGCGCGTGGCGAGGACGAGGTAGTCCGCCACCGCGTAGTCGCGGATGTCGAGGACCTGCGCGATGCTCTCGTCCGGCTGCAGAGCGAGGAGGTTCGCGACGTGCGTGCCCTTCGCGTCCCGTCCGGCCTCCGGCACCTCGTACGTCTTCGCGCGGTAGACCCGGCCCTTGTCGGTGAAGAACAGCAGCCAGTGATGGGTCGTCGTGACGAAGAAGTGCTCGACGATGTCGTCGGCGCGCAGCTGGGCGCCCTTGACGCCCTTGCCGCCGCGGTGCTGGGAGCGGTAGTTGTCGCTGCGCGTGCGCTTGATGTAGCCCTCGCGCGTGACGGTGACGACCATCTCCTCTTCCGCGATGAGGTCTTCCATCGACACGTCGCCGTCGAAGCCGTGCAGGATGTGCGTGCGCCGCTCGTCCCCGAACCGGTCGACGATCGCGGTGAGCTCCTCGCGGATGATCGTCCGCTGCCGGCCCTCATCGGCGAGGATCGCCTTGTAGTCCGCGATGAGCGCCTCGAGCTCGTTCGCCTGGTCGATGATCTTCTGACGCTCCAGCGCGGCGAGGCGACGGAGCTGCATCTGCAGGATGGCATCGGCCTGGATCTCGTCGATGTCGAGGAGCTTCTGCAGACCCTCGTTCGCATCCTGCGTCGTCTGGGAACGGCGGATGAGCGCGATCACCTCGTCGAGCGTGTCGAGCGCCTTCAGATAGCCGCGCAGGATGTGCATGCGCTTCTCGGCCTCGTTCAGCCGGAACTGCGTCCGTCGCACGATGACGTCGATCTGGTGGGCGATCCAGTTCGAGATGAAGCCGTCGATCGCGAGCGTCCGGGGCACGCCGTCGACGATCGCGAGCATGTTCGCGCCGAAGTTCTCCTGCAGCTGCGTGTGCTTGTAGAGGTTGTTCAGCACCACCTTCGCCACGGCATCGCGCTTGAGCACGACGACGAGGCGCTGACCCGTGCGGTCCGAGGATTCGTCGCGGATGTCGGCGATGCCGGTGATCTTGCCGTCGCGCGCGAGGTCGCCGATCTTGACGGCCACGTTGTCGGGGTTCACCTGGTACGGCAGCTCGGTGATGACCAGGCAGGTCCGCCCCTGGATCTCCTCCACGTTGACGACCGCGCGCATGGTGATCGAGCCGCGGCCGGTGCGGTACGCCTCGTGGATGCCCTTCGTGCCGAGGATCTGCGCGCCGGTCGGGAAGTCCGGTCCGGGGATGCGCTGGATCAGCCCGTCGAGCAGCTGCTCCCGGGGGAGGTCCGGGTTGTCCAGCGCCCAGAGCGCGGCATCGGACACCTCGCGGAGGTTGTGCGGCGGGATGTTGGTCGCCATGCCGACCGCGATGCCGACCGAGCCGTTGACGAGGAGGTTCGGGAACCGGGACGGCAGAACCGTCGGCTCCTGGGTCTGGCCGTCGTAGTTGTCGGCGAAGTCGACGGTGTCCTCTTCGATGTCGCGCACCATCTCGAGCGCGAGCGGGGCCATCTTCGTCTCGGTGTACCGCGGTGCCGCCGCGCCCATGTTGCCGGGCGAGCCGAAGTTGCCCTGGCCGAGAGCGAGCGGGTACCGGAGCGACCACGGCTGCACGAGACGGACGAGCGCGTCGTAGATCGCCGAGTCGCCGTGCGGGTGGTACTGACCCATGACCTCGCCGACGACGCGGGCGCACTTGGAGAACGACTTGTCGGGCCGGAATCCGCCGTCGTACATGCCGTAGATCACTCGGCGGTGCACCGGCTTGAGACCGTCGCGCACATCGGGAAGAGCACGGCCGACGATGACCGCCATGGCGTAGTCGAGATAGCTGCGCTGCATCTCCGACTGCAGATCGACCTGGTCGATCTTGCCGTGCTCGTGGCCCTCGGTGATGTCGGGGCGTTCTTCGTCAGTCATGTGTCTTTCCTGGTTGGCTGAGCTTGTCGAGGCGTCGGATCCCCTGGCACACGCTCAGGGACCCCGCGGTGATCAGATGTCGAGGAACCGGACGTCCTTGGCGTTGCGCTGGATGAAGCTCCGACGCGATTCCACGTCCTCGCCCATCAGCACGCTGAAGATCTCGTCCGCGGCGGCGGCGTCCTCGATGGTCACCTGGCGGAGCGTCCGGGTGGTGTGGTCCATCGTGGTCTCCCAGAGCTCCTTGGCGTTCATCTCGCCGAGACCCTTGTAGCGCTGGATGCCGGCGTCCTTCGGGATGCGCTTGCCGTTCTCCAGCCCGTAGGCCAGCAGCGCGTCGCGCTCGGCGTCGCTGAACACGTACTCGTGCGCCGCGTTCGACCACTTGAGGCGGTAGAGCGGCGGCATCGCGAGGTACACGAAGCCGGCCTCGATGAGTCCGCGCATGTAGCGGAACAGCAGCGTGAGCAGCAGGGTGGTGATGTGCTGGCCGTCGACGTCGGCATCGGCCATCAGCACGATCTTGTGATAGCGCGCCTTCTCGATGTCGAACTCCTCGCCGATGCCCGTGCCGAAGGCCTGGATCATCGCCTGGACTTCCTTGTTGCCGAGCGCCTTGTCGAGACGCGCGCGCTCGACGTTGAGGATCTTGCCGCGCAGCGCGAGGATCGCCTGCGTGTGCGGGTCGCGACCCTGCACCGCCGAACCACCGGCCGAGTCGCCCTCCACGAGGAAGATCTCGCTGATCGACGGGTCCTTGCTCGTGCAGTCCTTGAGCTTGTCGGGCATCGCCGCCGACTCGAAGACGCTCTTGCGTCGAGCCGTCTCGCGCGCCTTGCGGGCGGCGAGGCGTGCCGTCGCCGCGTCGATCGCCTTGCGGATGACGTTCTTCGCCTGGGTCGGGTTGCGGTCGAACCAGTCGCCGAGCTGATCGCCGACGACCTTCTGCACGAAGGCCTTCGCCTCGGTGTTGCCGAGCTTGGTCTTGGTCTGACCCTCGAACTGGGGCTCGCCGAGCTTGATCGAGATGACGGCGGTCAGCCCCTCACGCACGTCGTCGCCGGAGAGGTTGTCGTCCTTCTCCTTGAGGAGGTTGTTCGCACGGGCGTAGCGGTTGACGAGCGTGGTGAGCGCCGCCCGGAAGCCCTCCTCGTGCGTGCCGCCCTCGTGCGTGTTGATCGTGTTCGCGTAGGTGAACACGTTCTCCGTGTAGGACGTGGTCCACTGCATCGCGACCTCGAGCGAGATCTTGCGCGCCGTGTCCTCCGACTCGAAGGCGATGATCTCCTCGTTGACGACCTCGGCGTGACGCACCTTGTTCAGGTATTCGACGTAGTCGACGAGACCGCGCTCGTAGAAGAAGACGTCGCTCGGCTGCTTCGTGACCGCCTGGCCGTCCTCCTCCGTCTCGTACGCCGACTCCGGCCGCTCGTCGGACAGCTCGATGCGCAGTCCCTTGTTGAGGAACGCCATCTGCTGGAACCGGGTGCGGAGCGTGTCGTAGTCGAACTCGACCGTCTCCTGGAAGATCTCCGCGTCCGGCCAGAACGTGATGCTCGTCCCGGTCTCCTCGGTGGCCTCGCCCTTCTCGAGCTTCTGCTGCGGGACGCCGCCCTCGGCGAAGCTGTGCCGCCAGACGAAGCCCTTCTGCTTGACCTCCACGTCGAAGCGGGTCGAGAGGGCGTTCACGACCGAGGAACCGACGCCGTGCAGACCGCCGGAGACGGCATAGGCGCCGCCGCCGAACTTGCCGCCCGCGTGCAGGATCGTGAGCACGACCTCGACCGTGGACTTCGACGGGTCGGAGGAGTGCGGGTCGACGGGGATGCCGCGGCCGTTGTCGACCACGCGCACGCCGCCGTCGGCGAGAAGGGTGACGAGGATCGTGTCGGCGTAGCCGGCCAGCGCCTCATCGACGGAGTTGTCGACGATCTCGTAGACGAGGTGGTGCAGGCCCCGGGGTCCGGTCGAGCCGATGTACATGCCGGGGCGCTTGCGCACGGCCTCGAGTCCTTCGAGGATCTGGATCGAGTCGGCGCCGTACTCACCGGGCTGCTGCTTCTTCGGTGCGGGTGCCGCCGATTCTCCGGCCTGTGAGCCCGACGAAGCGTCGTTGTTCGGTTCCGTCTCGTCAGCAGGGGATTCAGGCGTCATCAGAGGGCATTCTCCAGATCGATATCTCGAACTCCCATTCTAGCCGGGTTTCGAGTCGAAATGCCGCTCAACGGCCGCGTGTGGCCCTCTGAGCGTTTCGGACCCCTTGCATGGTGCCCTACCCGTAGGTATCGCGCGGGCCCCGCCCTGGAACGGCTCTGGGACCCCATTTCCACGAGGGGACGTCCGGTCCGATGAAGCGGAGGTTCTCCACCCCCGCCTCCGGATACCGTCGTCCGATCTCGGTGAGGATGGTCGCACGCATGAACTGCAGGTTCTTCGCCCACGCCGTGGAATCGCACTTCACGGTGAGCAGTCCCCGCTCGAGCGACACCGGCTCCGAGTGCTTCGCGGTGTCCGCTCCGGCGAGGTCGGCCCACTGCCGGACGAGGTCCTCCCGCGCGAGCGTCGTCTCCCAGCCGGATTCACGGGTGAGGGTGTCGAGGACCGCACCGAGGGTTCCCGGATCGCGTCCGGGAGTGAACGGCGCGTTGTCGTCGTCGACCGAGATCCGTCGCTTGCGCTTCCAGTTCTTGGCGCTCGGCTTGAGCCCGCGCAGCCGCAGATAGGTGGCGACGGTCTCCGGCGCCTCCGCCGGGGCTGCGCTGTCCGTGACGACGTCAGTCATCCTGCGCACCCTCCTCTTCCTGCGACCGGTCGCGCTCGTCGGTGATGGTGCCCGCTGCGATGCGCACGACGTGGGTGTGGAGCACATCGGGGATATCCTCCTCCACCGCGGCAGTCACCACCACCTGCTCGTAGCCCGCGGTGAGGGCGGCGAGGCGCTGGCGCCGATCGGCGTCCAGCTCGGCGAAGACGTCGTCGAGGATGAGCACCGGGTCGCCGGCGGGAGACTCGCTGCGCAGCAGCTCGGCGGATGCCAGCCGCAGAGCGAGCGCAACCGACCAGGACTCACCGTGCGAGGCGTAGCCCTTCACGGGAAGGTCGCGGACCCGCAGCACCAAGTCGTCCCGATGGGGTCCGGTGAGGGTGAGACCGCGGTCGAGCTCATTCGATCGTTTCGCCGCCAGCGAGGCGCGGAACATCTCGGCGATCCGGCGGGAGTCTCCGCGCACGTCATCCACGGGAGTGGAGCCGTCGGCGGCGTCCCGATCGTCGTCGTCCTCCGGATCGCTGCCGGCGACGGACAGGGCCCAGTCCAGTTGCGGTCGGTGATCGGCGCCCGCAATCGCCGCATAGGCATCGGCCACCGGCTGCTGCAGATCGGAAGCCAACCGCTGCCGCGCCGTGATGATCTCCGATCCCAGCGAGACGAGCTTGTCGTCCCAGACGTCCAGGGTGCTCAAGGCCTCACCGCGGATGCCGCGCGCCCGCGCCGACTTGAGAAGGGCGTTGCGCTGCTTGAGCACGCGATCGTAGTCGGCCAGTACCGCGGCGAGGCGCGGGGTGCGCTGGATGAGGAGTTGATCGGCGAACCGGCGCCGAGCCGACGGGTCTCCACGGACGATCTGGAGGTCTTCCGGCGCGAAGAGGACGACGTGCGCGTAGCGGGGGAGCTCGTTGGTCTTCGACGGCGAGCCGTTGATGCGCGCCTTGTTCGACCCCTGTCGATTGAGCTGTACCTCGACGAGCACACGCCGCTCACCGTGGGAGAGCCGCGCACGGATGACCGCGTAGTCCTGGCCGTCCCGCACCATCGGAGCGTCGGACGACACCCGATGCGACCCGAGCGTCGCGAGGAAGACCACGGCTTCGGCGAGGTTCGTCTTGCCCTGGCCGTTCCGCCCGACGAGGACGTTCGGCCCTCGGTGCAGGGCGAGTTCCGCGGTCGCGTAATTGCGGAAATCGACCAGGCTGAGGTGCTCCACAATCACGGAGCCAGCCTACCTTCCGGGTCGGACACTCCCTCGGGGCGAGAGCTCGCGCTCAGCGCAGGAGGAGGTTGGGCTGCAGCAGGTACTTGAACGAGTCCAGGCCCGCCTGGTCGACCGAGGTCTGGCTGGTGATGAGCACGGGGCTGAGCTTGTTGGCGTTGTCGCTGGAGGTGAAGGTCACCCGCACGAACTCGCTTTTGACCGCGCCGAGCGCCTCGATGAGGTACTGCGGGTTGAGCCCCAGGGTCACCTCGTCGCCGCCGGAGAGGATGGCGTCGACCGACTCGGAGGCGCGGGCATGCTCGCTACCGGAGGCGTCCATCGTGACGCTGTCGGTCGAGAACGTGAAGCGCAGCGGCGCGGCGCGGTCGAGCACGAGGGACACGCGGCGAACGGCCTCGATGAGGTCGGCGGTGTTGACGACGGCGTAGTGGTCGGTCTGCTCGGGGAAGAGGCGACGGACCGGGGGGAAGTTGCCCTTGATGAGCAGCGAGGTCACGGTCTTGTTGCCGGCGGTGAACGCGATGATCTCGCGGTCTCCGGCGCCCGAGAACGCGATCTGGATCGTGCCGGCGTGACCGAAGGTCTTCCCGACCTCGACCAGGGTGCGGGCGGGGACGAGCGCGGTGGCCTCGACGGCCTCGCCGTCCCACGGCACGTCGCGGAGCGAGACCCGGTAGCGGTCGGTGGCGACGAGGCTGAGCGTGTGTCCGGTGACCTCGAGCTGGACACCCGTCAGCACCGGAGTCACGTCGTCACGGGATGCGGCGAAGCCGACCTGGGCGATCGCGGTGCCGAATTCGTCGGCCGGGACGACGCCGGAGGATCCGGAGACCTCGGGAATCGACGGGTATTCCTCGACCGGCATGGCCGCGAGGGTGAAGCGCGCCGAGCCGCAGGTCACCGCGATCCCGCCGTCATCCTCCACGGCGATCTCGATGGGGGCGTTCGGGAGGCGGCTCGCGATGTCCGAGAGCAGGCGGCCGTGGACGAGGATCGTGCCCGGGGTCTCGACCGTCGCCTCGATGGTGGTCCGTGCGGAGGCCTCGTAGTCGAAGGCCGAGAGCGTGAGTCCCGAACCGTCGGCCTCGATCAGCACTCCGGCGAGGATCGGCTGTGGATTCCGCTGGGGGAGCAGCTTGACGACGAAGGACACAGCCTCGCTGAAGACATCGCGGTTGACCTGAAACCTCACGGGTGCTCCCTTGTCGTCGAACATGACGGGTCGTCGTCGGGCCCTGCCTGTGCAGGGAATCCCATGCTAGCCCCACAGTCCTGCGCTTCCCTACGCCGGAGGACTTGTCATGCCTCGGACCGGTTCTCCCCACCGTCTGGTGATCGGATCGCACCCTGAATGACTTAACTCCTTAACGGTGTTAACACCTGTGGATACTGTGGATAAGTCGGTGGAAAGCAAGCGCGAGTAGGGAACTACACACTTGTCACTTGTGGAGACCCTGAGGAATCCGCGGGTGGACGAGGGTCCGTCGCGATCAGACCGTCCCGCGGTTATCCACAGGTTTCCCCGATCGACACACATCTGCGTCGGCGCGTTCCACGGTCATCCACAAGTTATCCACATGTGCATAGACGTATTTATCCGGCGGTCAGGGACCTGTCAAACGCCGAAGGGACGCCCTCCGGTGTCGGATGGCGTCCCTCTCGTGCGCTCAGGCGTCAGCGACGACCGAGCTGCGTGGTGATCTCGGTCACCTGGTTGTAGATCGAGCGGCGCTCCTTCATGAGCTCGCTGATCTTCTTGTAGGCGTACATGACCGTCGTGTGGTCCCGGTTGCCGAAGAGCTGCCCGATCTTCGGGAGGGAGAGGCTGGTGCGCTCACGGCAGAGGTACATGGCGATCTGCCGTGCGGTGGCGATCTGCTGCGAGCGGCTGGAGCCGTAGAGATCGTCGACGGTGAGCTTGAAGTACTGTGCGGTCGCCGTGATGATGTCGGTCGGCGAGATGATGTTGTCCTCGGCCGTGTCGATGATGTCCCGCAGCACGGTCTGGGCGAGGGAGATGTCGAGGGCCGAGCGGTTCAGGCTCGCGAACGCCGAGACGCGGATGAGTGCGCCCTCGAGTTCGCGGATGTTCGAGGACACGACCGTGGCGATGTACTCGAGCACCTCGTCGGGGATGTGGAGGGCTTCGCTCTGCGCCTTCTTGCGCAGGATCGCGATGCGGGTCTCGAGGTCGGGTGCCTGCACGTCGGTGATGAGGCCCCACTCGAAGCGGCTGCGCATGCGGTCCTCGAAGCCGGTCAGGTGCTTCGGCGCGACATCGCTCGTGATCACGACCTGCTTGTTGTGATCATGCAGGGTGTTGAAGGTGTGGAAGAACGCCTCCTGCGTCTCCGCGCGCCCCTGGAGGAACTGGATGTCGTCGATGAGGAGGATGTCCACGTCGCGGTACCGGGCCTGGAATGCGGCACCGCGGTTGTTGGCGATCGAGTTGATGAAGTCGTTCGTGAACTCCTCACTCGACACGTATCGCACCTTGACCCCCGCATAGAGGGACTGCGCGTAGTCGCCGATGGCGTGGAGGAGGTGGGTCTTGCCCAGTCCGGAGTCGCCGTAGATGAAGAGCGGGTTGTAGGCCTTGGCCGGCGCTTCGGCCACCGCGACCGCCGCGGCATGGGCGAACCGGTTGGACTGGCCGATCACGAAGTTGTCGAAGGTGTACTTCGGGTTGAGGCGCGACTCGTGGCGCACGGCCGCGGGCTGCTCCATCGGGGACTCGGCGCGCACCGGTTCCTGCCGACCGAAGTCCGCCACGGCGATGGGGGCGGTGGGCTGCTCGGCCAGTTCGTGGTTCACGACGACCCGGTACGAGGTGATCTCCTCGCCGATGTGCGCGAGGGCTTCCATGATGGGCAGCCGGAGGCGCTTGTTGATCTGGGCCGCGGTGAGGTCGTTCGGCACCTCGAGGTAGAGCGTCGCCGACATCACGCCGGCCGGTACCGCGAGACTCAGGAACCCCTGGAGCTGGGGGGTGACCCGGTCGTCGGCTTCCAGCAGCTCCTGCACCGTGGTCCAGATCGGGACTTCGGGCTGGGCTGGTGAGGACATGGTGCTCCGGACGATGTTCGGGAAGGGAGCGCGGGAGAGGCTGCCCTGTGGATAACTACGGATGCCCACGCTAGTCATCGTCGTCGGGAACGGCAACCTGCCGCGGAGAATCAAGCCCCGTGGCGGCTCGGTCGCGTGGCCGGGGTTGTGGATAGCTCCTGTGTGGAGCGGAGGCGAGTGCTCTCAGTCGGCGTCGTACTCGCAGCTGACCGTGCCGGAATCCGACGTCTCCTCGACGACCAGCTCGTCGTTCCAGTAGATCTTGCATCCCACCGTTTGATCGTCGCTGTCGGTGGGTGCCGTGATCGTGATCCAGGCCGACGACTCCGACGTGGTGTACTGCGCGTTCCCGACCGCCGGCCAGGGGAGGGTCCTGGTCTCGGTGTCGCTGCTGAAGGTGGCTGTCACCCCGGACTGCGGTCCCGTTCCTTCGAGGAACACCTTGTTCAGCGGGGGTGACCAGAGTCCGCTCAGGAAGACGATCAGCAGGATGAGCGCGAGGAGGAGGGCGGCGAGGGCGGCTGCCAGCCCGAGACCCGCCGTGCGGCGCTCGTCCGAAGGAGCGCGGCGCGCGCGGCGGGCAAGGACGATTCCGCCGATCGCGGCTGCGGCGCCGAGGACGAAGACGGGGATCAGCCAGGGGTTCTGGAGCGCGTAGTACGGAACGGCGAGGGCGACCAGGAGGATGAGAGAGACGACTCCCGTGGCGATCGCCGCGGTGGGGAGCGTCCGAGTCCGCCTGCCGTCGCGGGTGGTCTCGGAACCGGAGTCGGAATGGGTCTGCTGGTGGGTCATCGCGGCCTCTCGCTGGGACAGCACTTCCCGCTCATCGACGGTTCGAATAGCATACCCGGGGGGATACGGGCGTCCTCCGGTTCGCATGGTCGACCGGATCGATGCCGCCCTCATTCGACGAGACGGGGGGATGAGAAGTGGCCGGATACGCCGAGCTGGACGAGATCATCGGAAAGATGAAACGAGCCGCCATCGACTGTTGGATGGCGGACCAGGGCTTCGACCCCGTGTGGGGGAACGAGGGCACCTACGCGAAGTGGGGCTGGGCCCCTTATCAGTACTTCCGGCCCGAAGCCGACGGCTCCGGCGGCGGTGAGAGCGTGGGATACGGGGACGGTGTGTCCTGCGTCGCCCAGTTCGACGCCATCCGTTCCACGATCGACGGCCTCGTCGAGCGGTGGCGAAATCTCCCGGACGGTTCCGCGTGTGCCACCCCGCAGAGTGCCGCCAACGCGGCGGCAGCTCAGCTCGGCGCCTCGGGGACGGATCCGAACGCCATGGGCGGGAGCGATATCGCCACATCCAACGGGACCGTCGCCGAGGTGGTCCTGAACCGGATGGACGGGAGCTTCCGGGATCCCTTCGTCGACAAGTACTACACCCAGTTCTCGGCGGTGCACCCGGGCATCGGGCAGGCCGCGAAGATCCTCCAGGCGAACTACGCCGCGTGCGGGGCGATGTGGCCGGCGGTGGGTGACGACGTCGCGACGATCTGCGACAGCGCCCGGGTGGCCTGGGAGACCCAGGCGAAGAACTCGTCGGCGGCGACCGCGACGTTCCAGTTGACGGTGCTCGCCGCGGTCGCCGGTGCAGTGGGATCGATCGTCACGGCGGGCGCGGGAACCGTCGCTGCCGTCGCCGGTCTGGGCGGTGTGGCCTTCGCGGCGAACACGGCCCTCGCCGGTATCACCGCCAATGCCGCGATCTCGGGGAGCTCCTACGACACGATCCTGAAGTCCCTGACCGACGCGCTGGAGAAGCTGGACGAGACGATCACCGCCCAGGAGAAGGCGCTGGCCACGATGCTCACCTCCGCCGAGTCGACGATCCGCGGTGATCTCGCGAGCTACAACCTCGACGCGTCCACGCTGGGCGAGTATCCGGTCCGCGACGGGGCGATGCGGATCGACAGGACGGACGCGAACATCGTGTCACGCAACATGGGTCGGATCGAGGAGACGCTGTCCGGTGCCCGATCGGCGCTCGGCAGCGCACCGGCCAGTGCGCCCACGCCGCGAAGCGCGGGGATCGGCTGGTCCTCGAACGGAACGCACGCAGAGGCGACCGCCCTGCATGCCCTCGTCGTGCGCTGCCTTGACCTGACGATCGCCGAGTACTCCCGCGGCCACGACCTGTTCGACGCGACGGTGGCGGACTACTTTCAGACCGATGCGAACGCGGAGCAGACGGTGCGGACGCTGCTGGCCGATGAGCGCCTGAGCGCGGATCTCGGGGTGTGATGGCCATGGAGAGTCGGCATCTCGGACCCATCCTTCTCGACGGCGGCGCCGGCGGCGGCGCCATGGAGGAGACGATCGACTTCGCGGGAGAGCAGATCCGCGCGCGACTGGAGATCGACTATCCCGACCGGCTGACGCAAGCGGCCGTCGACGACATCGATGTGATGCTCGATCACCCCCGGGTGGCCGATGGCCTCGCCCGGGACACCATCGCGTCCGCGCTGCGCCGGGAGGACTCCGCCGCGGCGCAGCTCTTCCAGGCGTGGGAGGGTGCGCGATGGGGGAGGGACAGCTCGGAGGAGGAGTTCCTGCGGGCGCTTCGGCCTGTCGCGATGACCATCACCCCGGATGGTGGAAGGGTGAACCCGGACCGTGTGGTCCTCGCTTACGGGGTCGGTGACGGCTCGGCGACCGGACTGGTGACGGTGCGCCTTCGGCAGTGGGCGCCGCCGGAGGTGGATCGCACCCTCGCGCGCGGGCCGCCTAGGCCGTGACAGGCAGATTTGCCCTGTGCGCCGCCAAGACGTACCCTTAATCGGTTGACTTATGCCTGTACGGCAGTTCCCTATGTCTCCGGTCGAAGTGAATCCGGTGGCAGCATTCCCGGAGTGATCTCATGAGCAAGCGCACCTTCCAGCCCAACAACCGTCGTCGCGCCAAGAAGCACGGCTTCCGTGCCCGCATGCGCACCCGCGCCGGCCGTGCCATCCTCTCGGCACGCCGCGCGAAGGGCCGTACCGAGCTCTCCGCGTAAGCAGCTGTGCTCGCCCGCCCGTTCCGTTTGACCCGCGGGAGCGACTACCGACTGGTCGTTCGACGCGGATCGCGTTGTGGCGGGGCCCGCGTCCTCACCTCCATGCTGGCGACCGGTGAGAGCAGAGCAGCGCGTTTCGGTTTCATCATCAGCAAGCAGGTGGGCACCGCTGTGGTGCGCAACACCGTGCGCCGGCGACTCAAAGCCGTCTGTGCGGAGGCGCTCCCACGTGTTCCTCAGGGCACGGATGTCGTCATCCGTGCCCTTCCTGCGTCGGCGACGGCGTCGTATGCGGAACTCCGCAGTGACGTGCACCGCTGTCTCGCGCGGCTCGCGCCCGTCGAGGCCACATCATGACCGCCTTGCCGGCGTCGTCGGTGGGCACGGGAGAGATGCACGGACGGGACGTGCTCCGGAGCATTCCGCTCCTTCCGCGCAACGCCGTGCTGGCTCTTCTCGCGGGGTACCGCAAGGTGGTCTCGCCGATGTACGGGGACGTGTGTGCGTACTACCCCTCCTGTTCCGCCTACGCTGTAGGTGCGGTGCAGCAGCACGGCGCCGTGCGGGGGGCTCTGCTCTCGGCGTGGCGCATCCTCCGCTGCAATCCCTGGTCTCGCGGAGGCGTCGACGACGTCACACCGCATCGACACTTCCGCTACGACCTGACCGCACACGGTTTCGTCGTCCCCTCCCGAAAGGACTGATCGGTGGGTCTTGACCTTCTGTTCGCCAGTGCCACCCCCAGCCCGGAACCGGCATCCGGCGGATTCGACCTGCTCGGCACGATCCTGTGGCCGCTGAAGTGGGTCGTCGAGCTCATCCTCGTCGCCTGGCACTGGCTGCTGACGGCCGTCGGTCTCCCGGCGGCGTCCGGCATCACCTGGGTCCTCTCGATCGTCGGCCTCGTGATCGTGGTCCGTGCAGCGCTCATCCCGCTGTTCGTGAAGCAGATCAAGAGCCAGCGGAAGATGATGGAAATCGCTCCTGAGCTGCGCAAAGTTCAGGAGAAGTACCGCGGCAAGAAGGACCAGCTCTCTCGCGAGGCGATGAGTCGCGAGACGATGGCGCTGTACAAGAAGCACGGCACGACGCCGATCTCGAGCTGTCTGCCCCTGCTCGTGCAGATGCCGATCTTCTTCTCGCTCTACAGCGTGCTGAGCGACGTCAGCAAGCATGCGACGCAGGGCGTCGGCGGTGTCGGGCTGCTGAGCGCGGAGCTCACGCAGGAGTTCTACGACGCCAAGCTCTTCGGGGTCGCGTCCCTGCACGAGAACCTCGGCAACGCGATCGAGGCCCAGAACGTCACGGCGATCATCATCCTGATCACCCTGGTCGTCCTGATGATCGCGTCGCAGTTCTTCACGCAGCTGCAGATCATCTCGAAGAACCTCTCGCCGGAGGCCAAGACCGGCCAGGCGTACCAGATGCAGAAGATCATGCTCTACGTTCTGCCGCTGGGCTTCATCTTCTCCGGTGTCTTCTTCCCGCTCGGCGTGGTCGTGTACTGGTTCATCTCGAACCTCTGGACCATGGGGCAGCAGTTCCTCGTCATCCGTGAGATGCCGACTCCCGGCTCTGAAGCCGCCAAGGCTCGCGAGGAGCGGCTCGCCCGCAAGGGCAAGGCGATCGACTCCTCCGGCAAGGTCGTCCCGATGGCTGCCTACGAGGCCGAGCAGCAGCGTCTGCTCGAGGAGGCCGAGAAGGCGAAGGCGGCGGCGCCGAAGCGGCAGCAGCCGGTCGGCAAGAAGCGTGCGAAGAAGAAGGGGAACGCGTCATGAGCGAGGTCGTGACCGGGAGCACAGAGCCCACTGTGGCGCAGCTCGAGAACGAGGGGGATGTCGCGGCGGACTACCTCGAGGAGCTGCTCGACATCGCAGATATCGACGGTGATCTGAACCTCGACGTCCGTCAGGGTCGTGCCTACGTCTCGGTCGAGGCCGAGGGTGACGGGCTCGCGCTGCTCTCCGCTCCCGATACGGTGCAGGCGTTGCAGGAGCTCACGCGTCTCGCCGTTCAGAACAAGACCGGCTCGTTCTCGCGCCTCATCCTCGACATCGGTGGATCCCGTGACGCGCGGCGCCGTCAGCTCGTGACTCTGGTCGAGGCGGCGGCCGCGAAGCTCGATGAGGGCTCGTCGCAGGCCTCGCTGCCGGCGATGTCGAGCTATGAGCGCAAGCTGGTCCACGACATCGCCGCCGAGCGCGGGCTCGTTTCCGAGTCGTACGGCGAGGGCGCGGACCGGCACACGGTCCTGCGTCGGCACTGACGCGCGGAACGCGAGCGCTGGCACGTGTCCGAGACGCAGGATCCCGGCGAGAAGACCGTCGAGCAGGAGCCGGCAGTCTCTGCCCAGATCTTCGGGGAGCGCCTGCAGCTCGCTCGACGGTTCACGGACTCCCTTGCACGTGAGGGGGAGGAGCGGGGCCTGATCGGGCCGCTGGAACTGCCTCGCTTGTGGACGCGCCACATCCTGAACAGCGCGATCGCCGCGCCCCTCTTCCACGGCTCCGTCGCGGATATCGGGTCCGGGGCCGGACTGCCCGGTCTGGTGCTCGCGATCGCGCGGCCCGACGTGTCGTGGACCCTCGTGGAGCCGATGGAGCGTCGGATCAATTGGTTGACTGAGCAAGTGAACGACCTGGAACTCACGAATGTCACCATTCTCCGCGCGCGTGCCGAGGACGTGCGTGCGAAGGGCGCCTTCGATGTCGTCACGGCTCGTGCGGTGAGCGCATTGCGTACCCTGATTCCTCTGACCGCTCCGCTGGTGCGCGATGGTGGGGAACTGGCCCTGTTGAAGGGGATGAACGCCGCGAACGAGATCGAGGCGGCACGGAAGCAGATCGCCAAGTTCAAGCTCGCGGATGTTCGGGTCGAGGTGCTGGGCGAGGGGTTGCTCCCGGAGACCACTCGGGTCGTCCGCGCCTCCGTGCGCTGAAGACGTCGCCGGTTCCTGGGGCGCGGGGCTGACCCGGGATCGCACCGTGCCCCCAGCTCCGCCGCCGTCGATACGTCGCCGTGAGATCACTCTCCAAGGCGCGATGTGGTGCGATCACGTCCCGTAGGCCGCTCCGCTGCGGTTGCGGCTGTGCTCGTCCGGATCGAAGTCGGAGCGGTCGTCGCTCACCGCGGCCGCCATGGTTGGTCCTGTCGTCGCATCGATTGAGCCGCTGCGCAGATCGATACGCCAGGGGTGGGAAGCGCTGATTCGGTGCGCGCAATGGGCGTGACTCCGACTGGCTGCGGCGAACTGGACGGGTCCGGACGTCTGCATGGCGCGTGTGAACGCTGCAGTTCGGGTGGTCTACGGCAGATCTCCTTGCGGCGGACTCGAGTTGTTTCACGTGAAACAGCTTCATGTCTGCAGCCTTGGCCGGGGCGGATAGGAAAGCGATGCAGGGGAGTAGGTAACCGTCACACTGCCGATCACCGATGCGTCGACAGGTGTCGTTCCCTGGCCTCATCAGTGGGTACCTGAACGCGGATGGGCCGTGGCGCGATGGTGAGGGGGAGGTGTCACTAAGGCAGGCGGGACGTCGGTTGAGGGTGCGCCGTGCGCGTCGACCTTTGGGGTGGGGCGGCGTCCGCGCCGTGACTGTTGTCGCCACACCTTGTCTTCCCGGAGCTGCCAAGGCAGGACTTCCGTGTCCGCACGAGCAGGGCCCGGGCGCCCCAATAGGTGCCCACGCCACGTACCGTGCAGAACCACTCGTCACGAACGCCCGGCACGATGTGTCGTGGGGCCCGCAATCCTAAAAGCGGCGCCCAGATGCGAGATCGGGTGGCAATGCAAGTTCTGCTCCGCTCGGCACGTCCTCGCGACGGCGGGCGGAGGACTGGCTGGCTCAGCCACCCCGGACGCATTGACGAGAGGTGTGTGCGTTGCTTTGCCGGCGCCCTGTCGGCCCTGGTCCGTTTCGTATGGAAAAAGGGCGACGAGGTATCCGGACTGCGGCTCACCAAGGGTCCGGGCAGCTCGATAGCGTACGCAGGCGCATTGTAGGCAGTCGCAGCGTCTGGCGTCCGACCCTGTCGGTGCGTTGAGGGCTGAGTCCCGGGCCGACGTTACACGTGAATCGGCAGCTGAATGCAGCTGGTGGCCAAGCCCCGGTATCGAGGCAAGATGTTGCCTCGCTGCCAGAGCCAGTACGTACGGCTGCGCGGCGACGTAGGTTGAGGAGCGTAGAGCGCAGGGACAAGGGTCGGGAGCGGTGCCGCCGTTTCACGTGAAACGCTGGCGACAACTGCGGGGGTGCAGGGCTCTCAGTAAGCAGAGCAATCGCCTTGAGATCCAAGAGCCGTGCCTGACCCCCCGCGCGGCGGGGTCGGTCGTGGGTTGCCCCACGCTTACGGTGGTGCCCGCGGCGTTTGACACGGCTGGTGAGCGGTCGTTGGTGGGCGCGGATGCTCCACTGGTGAAGGATTCGGCGTGGGCTGTCTGATTCTCTGGTTGTAGGCGGCAGTGAGCACCCCGGCGGGCGCGGGCGAATGAGTTGTGCTTTCTGGGCCGGCGACTGCGTGGGTTTCATGTGCGTGACCGAGCGCCGACGGATGGCCGTGATGTCGACGGGTCCGCACGGGACCTCGCGTGTCGGCTTGGGGAAATCGCGGGGGCATACCGTGGCGAGCACTGGTGCTGAGCTACTCGATTGCGGCACGGCATGGAGGGCGCACTCCAGCGGGCGTCAGTGCTCGCGGTCTTCGACAGATCGCGTGACGCCGGCCTACTGGATCACCTGCGGTACTCAGCGTCACGGAGTAAGCGCTCGCCCACAGGGGACACCCCTGGGCGTTTCACGTGAAACGGCACCGAATGTGTGGGCTCATGGCCTGTCCCCGCGCATGAGGAGCAGTACGTTCACCGGACGCGTGGATCGCGTGCCGGGGGAGGGGCATGCGCCACTCCGGCGCGTGCGGCAGCGACGGGTGGAGGCAGGCGCGGTCGGAACACCAGGCGTACACGGACGACGCCGAGTTCCTGGGGTAGACAAGGCTCGATGTGGAGGTTCAAACGACGTTGGCGTGGTGCGGGCGAGCTAGGCGGGTGCAGGGGGCTCAGACACGGACAAGGAAGCCGGCATGGGTGGGCGTTCCCGCCTGGCGGCCTGGCTCCGTGGTGGCTGTCTCGGTCTCCGATTGGGACCCGTAGAGGTGGGGCCTACGTGTGCCGTATTGCCCATGTCCAGGCGCGAGCCCCGGGGGTCGGGGCCCTTACGGATCTTGGACCGCGGGACTGCATGGAAACACAGACGGGGCGGGGGAGGAGCATCTGTGGGGGCCGAGGAGAGCGTGCCAGGGCCTCGTAGCGTGACGGATCCGGTGAAGAAGGAGGAGATGACTCGCGGACCTGACGGAAGCATGCTCCCGACCCGACGTGACCCGGGGGGACGCGGATGATGGCGAAGCCAGTTCCGCCCGTCACGCCGGATCACAGGCCAAAAAGGTGTGGCACCTAGGCCGATCTCCAGGACGGGAGGGTAGCCAGGCGTTTCACGTGAAACGTCCGTGTCCCGCGCCATGCGGTCCATTCGGCGGACGCGGCGCGCGAGGCACGCACCCTGCTGCCAGGTCCCGCCTGTGCTGCGAGGTCCGTACCTGCGATTAGAGTGGAACGCGGCCCCGAAAGGAGTGGATGTTTCACGTGAAACAGTCCGAGAAGGCATCGTCGAACGAGTCGTTCGGGATGGATACACCCCTCGCGCGAGAAATCGCGGATCTCTCCGCCCGGCGCCGTGCGCTGGAAGGGGTCTCCGTCGAGTTCAGTGGCGACACCCGCATCCTGACGGTGTCGAATCAGAAGGGCGGTGTGGGTAAGACCACCAGCGCCGTGAACATCGCATCCGCGCTGGCGGGACTGGGCGCGAAGGTGCTCGTCATCGACCTCGATCCGCAGGGGAACGCCTCCACTGCCCTTGGGGTGCCGCACAACGCCGACACCCCGAGTGTCTACGATGTCCTCATCGACGAGTTCCCCCTTGCGGAGATCGTTCAGCCCAGCCCCGAGAGCCCGAACCTCTTTTGCGCGCCGAGCACGATCCACCTTGCGGGTGCTGAGATCGAACTCGTCGCGCAGGTGGCGCGAGAGCACCGCCTCCGCCGGGCTCTGGAGGACTACCTCGCGGAGCATCCGGTGGACTTCGTGATCATCGACTGCCCTCCTTCCCTCGGGCTGCTCACGATCAACGCTTTCACTGCCGCGAACGAGGTCTTCATCCCGATCCAGTGCGAGTACTACGCCCTGGAGGGTCTGAGCCAGCTGCTCGGCAGCATCCAGATGATCCAGAAGCACCTCAACCCGGGGCTGCATCTGTCGACCATCCTCCTCACGATGTTCGACGGACGGACGCGGCTGGCCCAGCAGGTGGCGGAGGAAGTGCGGTCCCACTTCCCCTCGCAGGTGCTGGACACCGTGATTCCGCGCTCCGTCCGTGTGTCGGAAGCCCCCAGTTTCGGCCAGACGGTCATCGCCTACGACGGTCAGTCCGCCGGGGCGATCGCGTACCGCGAGGCCGCCGTCGAAATCGCGTCGCGACAGACGCAGAGCAAGGAGAAATAATGGCGAAGCGCACTGGACTCGGCCGCGGCATCGGCGCCCTCATCCCGACGGCGGACCAGACCGAGCGTCCCGTCGACGTGTTCTTCCCCGGTGCGAAGATCGCTCCGACCCCCGAGGCTCCCTCCACGAGCGCCGACGCCGCGCCCGAGCCCGAACTCGAGGCGGTGCCGGGGATCCACCTGATCCAGGTCGACCCGCAGGCGATCGTGCCGAACCCGCGGCAGCCCCGCACGCACTTCAACCCCGAGGACCTCGCGGAACTCGTGCACAGCGTCCGTGAGTTCGGCGTACTGCAGCCGGTGGTCGTCCGGAAGAACAGCGACGGCGAGTACGAGCTCATCATGGGGGAGCGGCGCACGCGGGCCGCCCGCGAGGCCGGACTCGAGGCGATCCCCGCCATCGTCCGCGACACGGCCGACGAGGACCTCCTGCGTGACGCGCTGCTGGAGAACCTGCACCGCTCGGAGCTGAATCCCCTGGAAGAGGCGTCGGCCTACCAGCAGCTCCTCGACGACTTCGGCATCACTCAGGAGGAGCTGGCCACGCGCATCGGGCGCTCCCGTCCGCAGATCAGCAACACCATCCGCCTGCTCAAGCTGCCGGTGCCGGTGCAGCAGCGAGTGGCCGCCGGTGTGCTGACCGCCGGACACGCCCGCGCGATCCTCAGCGTGGACTCTCCGGAAGCGATGCAGCGTCTGGCGGACAAGGTCGTCAACGAAGACCTGTCCGTTCGCGCGACGGAGGAAGCCGCCAAGTCGCAGCCGTCCGCAGGGAGGACTCCCAAGCCCACCCCGGGTGCGCGGCGGGCCTACCTGGACGAGGTCGCCGGCAAGCTCGGAGACCGGCTCAACACGCGCGTCCGGATCTCCCTGGGTGCACGAAAAGGCCAGGTCACGATCGATTTCGCATCGATCCAGGATCTGAACCGCATTCTCGAGGAGCTGGGCGAAGAAGGGTACGGCTCCGCGAGGTGACCGCGCCCCCGGTCGGGGGTGACATAGACTCGCGTCATCTTGACGATGCGAGGGGGATGTCATGTCCAGATCAGCTGATCCAGCGAGTATCAAGCGTCGCGTGATCGCCGTCAGTATCGCGGCGGCTCTGGGCGGATTCCTCTTCGGATTCGACACCGCGGTGATCAACGGCGCCGTCGACGCTCTGGCCGGAGACGTCTCCGGTTTCGATCTGGGCACGGGCCTCAAGGGCTTCGCCGTGTCGTCCGCCCTGATCGGCTGCGCCGTGGGGGCCTGGTTCGCCGGGCCCGTCTCGAACAAGTTCGGACGCATCCCTGTGATGGTGGTCGCCGCGGCCATGTTCTTCGTCTCGGCGATCGGCTCCGGCCTCGCCTTCAGTGTCGTCGACCTCATCGTCTGGCGTGTGATCGGCGGTCTCGGCGTCGGTGCGGCGTCGGTGATCGCACCCGCGTACATCGCGGAGGTCTCGCCGGCAGCGATCCGCGGTCGGCTCGGATCGCTGCAGCAGCTCGCCATCGTCCTCGGCATCTTCGCCGCCCTCCTGTCCGACGCCCTGCTGGCGGGCATCGCGGGGGAGGCCGACCAGCCGCTGTGGGGCCTGACCGCGTGGCGGTGGATGTTCATGGTCGCGGCCATCCCCGCGCTCGTCTACGGACTCGTGTCGTTGCGGCTGCCGGAGTCGCCGCGCTACCTGGTCCGCAAGGGCGAGGTGAAGCGCGCCGCGGAAGTGCTCCAGACCGTCACGGGGACGATCGACACCGAAGCGAAGATCAAGGAGATCACGGGCACGATCGACACGGAGCGCTCCGAGTCGCTGCGGGATCTGCGGGGGAGCCGGCTGGGACTCAAGCCGATCGTCTGGGTCGGCATCCTGCTGTCGGTGTTCCAGCAGTTCGTCGGCATCAACGTCATCTTCTACTACTCCACCACGCTGTGGCAGTCGGTGGGCTTCGACGAATCCAGTGCCCTCCTCACGTCCGTCATCACCTCCGTCACGAACATCGTCGTCACGATCGTCGCGATCCTCCTCGTCGACCGGGTCGGTCGTCGGATCATGCTCCTCGTCGGCTCGGTCGGCATGACGGTGACCCTCGGACTCATGGCGCTCGCCTTCTCGTTCGGCACGCTCGACGCCTCCGGAACCGCGACCCTGCCTGATCCCTGGGCCACCGTCGCCCTCATCTGCGCCAACGGCTTCGTCGTGTTCTTCGGTGCGAGCTGGGGCCCGCTCGTGTGGGTGCTCCTGGGCGAGATCTTCCCGAATTCGATCCGTGCCGGCGCTCTCGCCGTCGCCGCGGCGGCGCAGTGGGTGGCCAACTTCTTCATCTCGACGACGTTCCCGGCGTTCGCCGAGATCGGCCTCACCTTCGCGTACGGCTTCTACGCGTTCTTCGCGCTGCTGTCGTTCTTCTTCGTGTTCTTCAAGGTGCCGGAGACCAAGGGCCGCGAGCTCGAGGACATGAGCGAGGATGCGAAGGTGGAGCGCCGACCCCGTCGCGCACGCGCGTAGGCTGGAGGGATGACCGAAGCCGTCCCCCGTCGCGCCAGCCTGGAAGTGCTGCGCGCCGAGGCGTCGGACGAACTCGCCGTCCTCGTCCAGGAGCGCCTTCTGGGCGGTGAGGACCCCTGGGAGTTCATGGAGGAGCTGCCCAGCGTCGACGAACTCGTCGTGTACCTGCTCCGTGCGGACAACATCGCTGCCAACGACGGTGTCCGACCCAACGCCGCGCGACACTACCGCGTGCTGCGACAGATCGCCCTGGAGTACCCGGAGCTCACCCCGGCCGTCTGGGGGCTTCTGGACGAGAAGCAGCGCCACCGTCGCTGGGACCCGCGCATCGCCGACGCCTCCTGACGCCGATGCTCATCGTTCTCTCCTGATCCGTGGCGGACCCGTACGGGCGGCGCGGAGAATGCGAAAAGGGCCGCACCCGGAGGTGCGGCCCTTCTCGTGGTCGTGGGGGATCAGCCGAGGAAAGCGGCGAGATCCTGCTCGAGGGCGAACTTCGGCTTGGCACCGATGATCGTCGTCTTGACCTCTCCGCCCTGGAAGACCTTCATCGCCGGGATCGACGTGATCTGGTACTTCATGGCCAGCTCCGGGTTCTCGTCCACGTTGAGCTTGAGGATGGTGATCTTGTCGGGGTTGTCGGACTGGATCTCGTCCAGCACCGGCGCGACCATACGACACGGACCGCACCACTCGGCCCAGAAGTCCACCAGCACGGGACCATCGGCCTGCAGCACGTCCTGCTCCCAGGTCGCCTGGCTCGTTGCCTTTGCACTCATTAGAGTTCTCCTTGTTCGAGGTTCGCCTGTTGCAACAACGGGCGGGGGGAAAGTGTTCCCGGCCGTGGTCAGGCCGTGATGACCTCGGCGGCCTCGGCCGCGGGGACCTCGACGGAGGAGTCCTCAAGGTCGGCGAGGAAGTGCTCGGCGTCGAGGGCCGCGATCGTGCCCGTTCCGGCGGCGGTGATGGCCTGGCGGTAGGTGGGGTCGATCACGTCGCCGGCGGCGAAGACTCCGGGAACCGACGTGCGCGAGGAGCGACCGTCGACCCAGATCGTCCCCTCGGGCGTGAGCTCGAGCTTCTCGTGGACGAGGTGGGTGCGCGGGTCGTTGCCGATGGCGATGAAGAGGCCGTCGAGGGGCAGGTCGCGCAGCGAGCCGTCCTCCGTGGAACGCAGCTGCACGCCCGAGACGGCGTTGTCGCCGAGGATCTCCACGACCTCGCTGTTCCACACGAACTCGATCTTCTCGTTCGCGAAGGCGCGCTCCTGCATGATCTTCGAGGCCCGCAGGGTGTCCTTGCGGTGGATGACGTACACCTTGTCCGCGAAGCGCGTGAGGAAGGTGGCCTCCTCCATCGCCGAGTCACCGCCGCCGACGACGGCGATCGTCTTCTGACGGAAGAAGAAGCCGTCGCAGGTGGCGCACCAGGAGACGCCGAAGCCGGAGAGGCGCTCCTCGCCCTCGATGCCTAGCTTGCGGTAAGCGGAACCCGTCGCGTAGATGATGGTCTTCGCCTCGTGGGTGGCGCCCGAACCGAGGGTGACCTTCTTGACGGGACCGGCGACGTCGAGCTCGGTGACGTCGTCGTAGAGCACCTCGGTGCCGAACTTCTCGGCCTGCTCCTGGAACTTGGCCATGAGCTCGGGGCCCTGGATGCCCTCCGGGAAGCCGGGGTAGTTCTCCACCTCGGTCGTGTTCATGAGCTCTCCGCCGACCTCGACGGAGCTCGCGATGAGGAGCGGCTCCAGGTTCGCGCGCGCCGCGTAGATGGCAGCCGTGAATCCGGCGGGGCCGGAGCCGATGATGATGACCTGACGCATGTGATCTCCGTTAGAAAGGCGGTGCCGTCGAAAGACGTCCGACTGCTTCAACCCATGGTAACCGCGGGGCATTCCCGCGTCAGCGGCCGGGAAGGAAGCGGCGGACGAGGCCGCCGGCGGCCTTCAGCTCCGGGGCGCGGAAGACCGCGAGGATCGCGACGTAGACGAGTACGACGACGAGGCCGATGACGGCCGTCGCCAGGGTGCCGGGAATGACTCCGGACGTCGCCCATCCCGTCGTCCCGCCGAGGAGGAGGAAGGTGCCCCAGCCGGCGAGACCGGCCGGGATCGCGGCGATCGCGAAGAGCGCCAGGGCACGCATCCACGAGAGGACGCCCAGCCCGCCGATCTTGCGATGCAGCAGCCAGGTCGCCACGATCGTCTGCAGCGTGCTGGCGATGGACTGGCCGAGAGCCACGGCGGCAGCCAGCTGGGTCAGGGCGATGACCTCTGCGGACAGGAGCGCGGCCGCGCCCAGTGCGGTCACGACGATCAACGTGCACTGGAAGATCGTGAACCAGAAGGGGGTGCGCGTGTCGTCGTAGGCGTAGAAGGTGCGCTGGACGATGAACAGGATCGTGAGCGGGATGAGGCTGATCAGATAGCAGAGGAGGACGATGGCCGCGCCCTCGGCATCCGAGGGGCTCTCGGTGAAGACGCGGGAGGCGGGGATGGCCGCGGCGGCGACGGCGGCGACGGCGGCGACGATGAAGAAGAGCAGAGTGCGGATGCTTCGCGAGATGTCCCCCCGGACCTCGTCATCGCGACCTGCGGCGGCGTGCTCGCTGATCTGCGTGAAGTACGGGGTTCCGATCGACAGGACGATGACGGAATAGGGCAGCATGAAGATGAGCCACGCGTTCGTGGTCACGGCGAGGGACGCCCCGGTGCCGGACGCGTTGCTGACGATGTTGCCCTGGAGCACGCCCGCAGCCAGGGAGGCGAATGCCATCAGGAACGTCCATCCGGCGAGCTTCCCCACGTTGCCGAGGCCGACCCCTCGCCACTGGAAGTCCGGACGGAGGGAGAGGCCCGTCCGCCTCCAGAACAGGAGCAGGATGAGCGCCTGCACGGCGATGCCGAGGGTCGCCGTGCCGCCGAGAGTGGCGATCATCTCCGGGGTCCACTCGGCGGAGTTCCGGGAGACCGGTGCGAAGACCCACCCGAGGATGAGGAACCCGATGATGGAGACGATGTTGTTGACGACGGGGGCCCAGGTGAACGGCCCGAAGATACGCCGCGCGTTCAGAGCCTCGCCCAGCAGCGCGTAGAGGCCGTAGAACAGGATCTGCGGCAGGCACCAGTAGGCGAGGGCGGTCGCGAGCGCTTGGGTCGCGGGCGAGAACCCGCCGGCCACGATCTGCACGAGCCAGGGTGCTGCGATCGTGGCCACCGCCGTGACGGCGACCAGGACGACGGTGCCGAGGGTGAAGAGCTTCGAGATGAAGGTGTTTCCCCCGTCGGCGTCAGCCGTGGCCTTGACGATCTGCGGCACGATGACCGCGGTGAGGATCCCGACGGAGATGAGGGAGAAGACGCTGTTCGGCAGGGTGTTGGCCGCGGCGAACGCGTCGGCAGGACCCGACCCGAACGAGCCGATCACCGCCACGAGGATGATGCTGCGCAGCAGCCCGGTCACGCGGGAGACCAGGGTGCCCGCGCCGATGATGGCGCTGGCGCGTCCGAGACTAGTCACGCGACTCCTTCGCGGAAGGGGCATCAGGGCCGTCGAGACGCTCCTGCACCGCGGCCTCCGCCTCCTTCTCCTCGATCAGTTCCTCGACGGCTGCCTCGACCGCTTGCTCCTCGATCGCCTCCCGGCGCTTCCGACGCACCGTGCGGACGACGCCGAGAGCGATGAGCAGCACGGCCAGGCCGCCGAAGATGACGAGCCCGATGGTCTCCCACTCCGCCCGCACCGCCACGCGGACGGTCTGCTCCGACTGGATCGGCACTCCCGTCGGGCTGGTCAGCGCGAGACGCAGATCGAGCTCGCCGCTGCCCACCCGGGCGGAGACGGGCACCTTCGCCCGGGTCGTCGAGTTCGCCTGCACCTCGACGTCGATCACGGGCTTCACCTCGAGGCGCGGATCGCTGGGGGCCGCGAACAGCCGCACGGTCACAGGCCAGGGGAGGTCGTTGCGCACCGCGATCGGCAGGTCGGCGTTGGCCGTGAGCAGCTGGATGGTGCTGGAGTCGGGGATGCTGACCGCGCCGAGCGTCTCGGTGGTGCGGGCTCGATGGGCCGCGACCTTCTCTGCGAAGGCCTCATCGGACGAGCCGACCGCGATCGTGCGCAGGATCCGGATGCGCTCCGGGCTCAGCAGTACGAGGGGGTCGTCGAGGACGGTGGCGAACGCGGTGAGGGCGCCCTCGTCCGTGAGCAGGTTCGCGAGGTCAGGGGCCCTGGTGGCCGCAGCGGCATCCGGGACAGTGACGGAGGCGGCAGGGGCCGCGCGCACCGCGGAGAGCTCGAATCCGACGGAGTCCGCCGCCGAGATCGCGTCGCGGAGCGCGTCGGCCGAGCGGTTCTCGTCGCGATCCAGCCCCACGAGGAGCGGGGCACCGGGGGCACGGGCACCCGCGAGGAACAGCCGCGCCGCGGCCTCGGCCAGGTGCGCCTGACGCGGGGCGGAGGAGGATTCGGCCGCGGCGGCCGACAGCGCGGCGGACGTGGCGGCGTCGATGACGAGCAGGTCCTGGCCGGCCGACGTCGCGTGGGCGGAACTCTGCCCACCGACCGTCGTCGACGACACCACCGTCGTCGTCTTCCGGTCCAGGTAGCCGGAGAAGGCGGCGAGGTCGCCCTGCGCGAGGTCGCTCTCGGGCCAGACGATCCCCGGGATGGCCCCGTCGATCTCCGCCAGCTCCTCATCGGTGGGCAGCGCGGGGCCGTCGGTCGGCGTGGGAGACGGTACCGCCGCGGTCCCGGGCGTGCTCGTCGGCGTGACGGCGCGCTGCTGCGGGAAGGCGGCGGGGTCGAGCAGGGAGGTCAGCGGGAGTGGCGCCAGGGCATCCGGGAGACCGGCCTGGGCCTGCACGGTGAGGTCGGCGTCGCCGAACTGCAGGGCGAAACGGGCGTTGGGGAGCTCGTCGAGCATCTCCAGCCAGTCCGTGGCCGTCGAGGGGGCGGCCGTGCCGAGGGCGCGGATGGCGGCGGGGATGGCGGGATCGAGTGCGAGCACGGCCGTCGTCCCCGCCACGCCGTCGAGCTGTGCGGTGAGGTCGCCGTCGGGGGCGGTGAGGTCGGTGAGCTCCTCTGCGCTCAGCAGGGCTCCGCCGGCCGGGGTCGCGGTGATCGGGACGAGCACCCCGATCGGACTGGTCGGCGCGGAGGTGACGACGAGGACGCTCGTCGCGGTCGCATCCCAGGTGGTGGTGCGCTGCCCCGCGGTGTCCTTCGTGCGGGCATCGCTCAGGACGGCCCGCAGCGGGTACACGCCGGGCGCGAGGGGCTCGAGCGTCTCCTGCGGCACGAACACCGTCGTGGTCGCGGATCCTCCGGCCTCGGCCGTCTTCGTGGCCTCGTCGCCGAGCGGGAGGAACGAACCGGCAGCACGCCCCTCGTCCAGCCAGTCCGTGACGGCGGCATCGTCGCCGAGCGGCGTGCTGCCGAGCTCGACCTCGACCCGGCCCGTGGAGAGCTCCGACGCGGTCTCGTTGTCGATCGTGATCACCGCCGAGGTCGACGTGCCCGGCGCGACGGTGCCGCGCAGGCCCGCCGTGACATGCAGCTCCACCCGCTGGTCGTCGTCCGCGGGGGGCTGGTCGGCCGCCATCGCCGGTCCGCCGACCCCCAGGGCGCAGACGCCGGCGGCGACCACGAACGCCGCGAGCCGGCGCACGCGCGCGCGGAGGCCCGTCTCGGGAGTGATCGCGGTCATGAAGGTCTTCCTCGAACGCCGGGAGGAGGCGGATCGTGAGTACTGACCCTGCGATTCTAGGAGGCCGGAGGGAGGAGAACCCTGAAGACGCGTAGAGTGACGGCCGTGTCCGACACCCCCGCCCCCCATCCCGACCCGCTCCGCAGTGCCGCGTTCGCCGCGGATCTCGACGCCGCCGACCTCCGATCCGAGCCCCTGCGTCGCCTCTGGGGAGAGGAGGCGGACGATGCCCTCGCCCGCGGCCTGCGCGAACCCATCCTGCGGGCGATCGCCGGGGACGAGGGCGTGCTCGCGACCCTCGGACGTCTCCTGGTGCTCGGGCTTCCGCAGCCCCGCGCGGCGGTGGAGCGCGCCCTGCCCACCCTCGGCGTGGACGGTCTGGAGGCCCTGGGGCTGGCGACGGTCGACGCCGACTCCGTGATCCCGGTCGCGCTGCTGCGCCCGCAGTCGTTCGTCGACGAGGACGGTGTCGGGGAGTGGTGGATCGCCAGCGACCTGGACGAGGTCGCCCTCGACGGTCCGCTGCCCGCCGATCACGTGCTCGGCGTGGGCGGGGCCTCGCGCACGCTCGCCGAGACGGTCGTGCCGCTCGCGGTGGATCGTGCCCTCGACCTCGGCACGGGCTGCGGCATCCAGGCGCTCCTCGTGGCGCGGCGAGCCGGCCGGGTCGTCGCCACCGATGTCTCCCGCCGAGCACTCGCCTACGCCGCGCTGAACGCGCAGCTCAACGGGGTCACGAACATCGAGTTCCGCCACGGCAGCATGTTCGAGCCGGTCGCCGGGGAGGCGTTCGACCTCATCGTCTCGAACCCTCCGTTCGTGATCACCCCCCGAACCGAGGGGGTGCCCGCCTACGAGTACCGCGACGGCGGTCTCGTCGGCGACGCGCTCGTCGAGCAGTTCGTGCGCACGGCACCGGCGCATCTCACCCCGGGCGGCATCGCCCAGCTGCTGGGCAACTGGGAGTCCCGCACGGGGATCACGGGCCTTGCCCGGCTGGACGCGTGGGTGCCCGCCGACCTCGACTTGTGGGTGGTGGAGCGGGAGGAGCTGTCGCCCCTCGCGTACGCCGAGCTCTGGATCAGGGACGGCGGCATCACGCCGCGCGACGCCGCGTTCACTCCGCTGCTCACCGCGTGGCTCGACGACTTCGCGGCGCGGGGCGTGACCGCGATCGGCTTCGGCTACGTGCTGCTCCGCCGGGGGCAGGGCGAGCCGCTGCGGCGGTCGGAGCGTGTCTCGCAGCCCGTGGCGAACGTGGGGGCGGCGCTCGCTCTCGGCCTGGCGGCCCACGATGCGCTTGCCGGGGGACTGCCCGACACCCTTGTCGTGGCCCCTGACGTCACGGAGGCGCGACACCTGCTTCCCGGCAACGACGACCCGAGCGTGATCGAGCTGCGTCAGGGCGGCGGATTCGCGCGAACGGTCGCGGTGGACCCGGCGCTGGCCGGGTTCGTCGGCGCCTGCGACGGGGAGCTCCAGGTGCTGCAGATCGCCCCCGCCCTTGCCGACCTCTTCGAGGTGCCCTTCCCGCAGCTGTGGGCGGAGCTCGAGCCGCGCATCCGGGGACTCGTGCTCGACGGCTTCCTCCTCCCGGGGGAATAGTCCCGGCTTCCATGCGTTCGAATACACCATGAAGGCTTTCGGATTCCTCTCGTTCGGTCACTACGCCGACGTGCCCGGCTCGGCGACCCGCACCGCGGGCGACATGCTGAAGCAGACCATCGAGATCGCGGAGGGCGCGGACGAGCTCGGCGTCAACGGCGCCTACGTCCGCGTGCACCATTGGGCCCGCCAGGCGGCGTCCCCGATGCCGCTGCTGACGGCCATGGCCGCGCGCACCGAGCGGATCGAGGTCGGCACCGGCGTGATCGACATGCGCTACGAGAACCCGTTCCAGTTCGCGGAGGAGGCGGCCGCACTCGACCTCATCGCGGACGGCCGGATCGCGCTCGGCGTGAGCCGTGGGTCACCCGAGACGGCGCTGCGCGGCTACGAGACCTTCGGCTTCCGCGACGAGGAGGACCCGGAGCGCGGCAGCGTGCTCGCACGGGAGAAGTTCGAGATCTTCCTGCGGGCCATCGACGGCGAGCGACTCGCCCCCGGCGACCCCCGCATGGTGGGCGCGGGACAGTACCTCGCGATCGAGCCGCAGTCGCCCACGCTGCGCGACCACATCTGGTGGGGCTCGGGTTCGCGCGCCACGGCCGAGGAGACCGGACGCCAGGGGCTCAACATGATGAGCTCGACGCTCGTGACGGAGGCCACGGGGCAGCCGTTCCACGAGCTGCAGCGCGAGCAGATCGAGCTGTTCCGCTCCGCCTACCGCGAGGCCGGTCACACCGGCACACCGCGCGTCTCGGTCAGCCGCAGCGTGTTCCCGCTCGTGTCGGATATGGACCGCGCCTACTTCGGGCTGCGCAGCGAGGAGAACGCCGACCAGATCGGCATCATCGACGGGTTCCGCTCCACGTTCGGCAAGACCTACGCCGCGGAGCCTGATGTGCTCATCGAGCAGCTCCGACAGGACGAGGCCGTCATGGCCGCGGACACCCTCATGCTGACGATCCCGAACCAGCTCGGGCCGGAGTACAACCTGCATGTGCTCGAGGCGTTCGCGGAGCACGTGGCGCCGGCCCTCGGGTGGAAGCCCAACACGGAGGGTCCGGTCCAGGGCGACCCCGTGGCCTGATCCGGCACGGCGGTCCGCTCTTGACAGGGGCCGCGTTACGCCCGACGCTGGGGACGGCGCGCCGACCGGTGCCCGTCCCCACCGCTTCGGAGGCACCATGACCCGCGTGCGCGTCGACCTCAACATCACCCTCGACGGCTTCGCCACGACGACCGATCAGACCCCGGAGAACCCCTTCGGCGAGGACTGGGGACGACTCACCGCGGCCTACACGGCGACCCGCACCTTCCAGGAGCGCGTCTTCCACGACACGAGCGGCGCGGGCACGACCGGGGTCGACGAGAAGTACGCGGCGCAGTACTTCCAGGGCATCGGCGCCGAGATCATGGGCGCCGGGATGTTCGGGCTCCACGCGAACCCGGACGACCCGGAGTGGCGCGGCTGGTGGGGCGAGGAGCCGCCGTTCGAGGTGCCGGTGTTCGTCCTCACGCATACTCCGCGCCCGTCGATCGAGTTCGCGAACGGCACGAGCTTCCGCTTCCTCTCCGCGACACCGGAGGAGGCGCTGCGGGAAGCCGTGGCGGTGGCCGGAGGACGTGACGTGCGCGTCGGCGGCGGGGCGACCACGGTCCGGGAGTTCCTGCGCGCCGGGCTCGTCGACGACCTGCACGTGGGCATCACCCCCATCCTCACCGGCAGCGGCATCCGACTCTGGGACGACCTGCGCGGCCTCGAGGCCGGCTATCGCGTGACGACCGAGGTCGCGGAGTCCGGAGTGACCCACATCACGTTCTCCCGCGAGGGCTGAGGCACCGGCGCGCGGTCGCAGAGTCACACCGGGGTCGCACGGATTCCGTGAATCCGTGCGACCCCGTGCGGAAGTGCGGCGTCAGAGCGGAGGGCCGAACAGCTCCTCGCCATGCTCGTGGAGGAGCCGGAACGCGTCGGCGAAGGTCTCCGGTTCCTTCTCGCCCGGCGCGCCGTAGCGGGCGAGGAGCAGCCCGAGCAGGCCGCGGGCGGGAGGCGTGAGCGGCTTGAGGTGATCGGCCTCGTTCGGCTGCGGGGTGCCGTCTTCGGGGTTCGGCGGGGTGTACGCGGGTGTGGTGACGGGCCAGTCGGCCGGGTGCCGCGGCTTGTCGAGGTTCACGACGTTGAGCAGCGTGTTGGCCGATTGGTCCCGGTCGTTCAGCGGCTCCAGGCCGTGCAGGCGCGACAGCGTGGCCGTGACCGATCCGTGGTGCATCTCGTCGTGGATGATCGTGCCGCGCCCCGTGTACGCCGACACCGCGATCGCCGGGACACGACAGCCGAGCCGGTCGAACGTGAAGCCCATCTCCCCGGCGCCGGTGTCCTTCGTGGGTTTCGTGGCCGCGGGCGGCGGCACATGGTCGTAACAGCCGCCGTGCTCGTCGAAGGTGATGAGCAGCAGGGTGTTCACGGCGTTCGAGCCGCCGGGAGTCGCGCTCGTGCGCACGGCCTCGTAGATGTCGTGGATGAGCCGATCGCCCGCCCGCACATCGGAGATGGCGCTGTCGAACACGGGCTCGCCGTCGACCACGCTCTCCCGCGGCTTCCCGAACGGCGGATGGAAGTCGTTGTGGTCGTAGACCATCCGGGGTTCGATGAACGCGTAGGCCGGGAGGGTGCCGTTCTTCGCGTCGGCGTAGAAGTCCTCCATCGTGCCGAAATGGTCCGTGCGCCAGTACTTCTCGAGCACCGCCGCATGCAGCATCCCCGTGAACGAGACCAGCTGGAGCTTGTCGATGTAGATCCGCCAGCTCACCTTGCGGTCTTCCAGGCGGTTGAACACCGTCGGTGCGGCCGGGGCGTCGAGCCACTTCCGGTAGCCGCCGCCCCCCTGATTCGTCACGAAGCCGTGCGAGGTCGAGGCGTGGAAGAAGGAGCGGTTGCAGAAGGTCTGGGACGGCACTCCCGCGTACCAGTGGTCGAACACGGCGAACTCGGCGGCGAGGGTGGAGAGCACCGGGAGCATCTCCGGCGAGAACGAGCCCATGATGTGCCGCGCTTCGTCCGGGCTCGGCTCCTTCCCGTCGCGCAGTCGGCGGAAGTTGATGATGTAGTCCTCGAGGAACCCGGACATCGTCGCCTTCTCCCCGTGGGTGGGGGCATTGAAGGGCGTGGTCATCTCGTCGACGAACAGGTCGGCGTTGGTCTTCGGATCGACGGTGCCGAAGATCTGCGTGTTGACGTGCGGGTACTCCTCACCCGGGTCCGGATCGGGGAGGCTCATGATGCGATCCGTGTCCCCCCGGTAGACGTGCGCCTCCACCACCGTGCCGTCCGGGGCGGTGTTGCTGTGGGTGCCGAACGCGAGACCTTCGAAGGTCTCGCCCGCCGGCAGCGTCTCGGCCGTGTGAAGGTAGCCGAGGAGGTTGTCGAAGGAGCGGTTCTCGCCCATCACCACGACCACGTGATCGAAGCCGGGCTCCGAGCGGGGCGCGAGTGCGGCGAACGGATCCGGATCGTCGGCGAAGCCGTCCCGGCGTCCGGCCCCGGCAACGGAGGCCCCGATCGCCGCTCCTCCCGCGCCCCCGATCACCGCTCCGGCCAGGGCGGCACCGCCCACGGTGAGGAATCCGCGCCGGGAGGGGTCGCGGGGAGAGGCGCCGGAGGGTTTGTCGTCGTCGACCATGCCGCGATCCTATGACCGCGCGAGCCAGTGCAGCATTCCGGTGTCCCAGGAATGTCGCGGAACGGGTCTGGAAGGATCGGGGAGTGCATTCCGCGGTCGTCCCTCCGACGTTCGTCGCCCGCGGGATCGCTCCGCGGGGTGCGCGGTCATGGGGGTCGTCCCTGCTCGCCCTCGCCTGGGGCGCCGGCGCGGCCGTGCTCCTCGCCACCGGGATCGGCGCGTGGTCTGCCGAGCAGGCGATGTACGTGGACGATCAGGGCATCCTCCGGGAGGCGATCCCCACGATGTGGGTGCTGACGCCCGTCGTGGAGGAGGTGGGGAAGGGCCTCGGGGTGCTGCTCATCCTTCTGCTCGCACGGCGGATCGGGCTGCGCGGCGTGCTCTTCGGCGCGATGGTCGGGGCCCTGGTCGGCGTCGGTTTCGCAGCGGTGGAGGACGCCTCCGCGATCGCGGCGGACATCGCGGCGAACGATCTCGGTTCCGGCATCGCGACGTGGATCGTCCGCACCCTGACCTTCCCCACCCATGCCGCGCTCGCGATCTGGACCGGCGCGGCGCTCGGTCTCGCTCTCGACGCCCGACGCGCCTGGTCGCGCCCGCTCCTCGCGCTCGCCGGACTCCTGGTGGCGATCGGGGCCCACGGAGCGATCAACTACGGGAACGTGGCCGGCGCCACCGATCAGGCCTCGTTCTTCATGGCCCTGGGCACGGCCTTCGGCTGGATCGTGGTGTCGACGATCCTCGCCGTGACCCTCCGTCTCGTGCTGACCCGCCGGGTCTGAGTCGCACGCCGGCCGGACGGGCACAGCTTCGGAGATCGCGGCCGACACGCCGCCGTGCGGGGTGGCCGCACGGCGTGTCGGGGCTGATCTCCGAAGCTGTGCGCGGGGTGGCTCAGGCGGCGGGGATCCAGAGGACGGCGCCGTCGCGCCAGCCGAGACCGGCCGCGCCCTCGGGGAGCGGGTCCTCGTGCCGGGGACGGACCACGCGGAGGCGGCGCCCCGCGAGTTCGACGATGTAGACGACGTCGGCGCCGCGGTAGACGTGCGCGATGACCTCGACCGGGACGGGGGCACCCGGACCCGCCGCGGGCGACAGATGCAGATCCTCCTGCCGGAGCACGACCTCGCCGGAGCCGTCCGGTCCGGCGCCCGTGAGCGGGACCTGCACGGCGGTGCCGTCGAGGGTCGCGATCGCGCCGGAGCGCGTGGCGGGAAGGAGGTTCGCGGCACCGATGAAGTCGGCGGCGAAGGGCGTGAGCGGGGCGCTGTACAGCTCCGCCGGCGCGCCCTCCTGTTCGATGATCCCGCCGTTCATGAGCACGATGCGGTCGGAGAGGCTCATCGCCTCCTCCTGGTCGTGCGTGACGAACACGGTTGTGAGACCGAGCGTGCGGTGCAGTTCCTTGAGCTCGACCTGCATGTCCTCGCGCAGACGCGCATCGAGGTTCGACAGCGGCTCGTCGAGGAGGAGCACGCGCGGCTCGAACGCGATGGCGCGGGCCAGGGCCACGCGCTGCTGCTGTCCGCCGGAGAGCTGCGCGGGCATGCGATCGGCGAGGTGGCCCATCTGCACACGCTCCAGCGCCCGGACGGCGAGCTCCTTCTGCTCCGTCTTCGACTTCTCGCCCGACATCCGCAGCCCGAAGCGCACGTTCTCGGCGACGCTCATGTGCGGGAAGAGCGCATAGCTCTGGAACATCATGCCGAGGTGACGCTTCTCGGGCGGCAGCTTCGTGACGTCCTGCCCCGCGATCTCGATCGTGCCGCTCGTCGGCGACTCGAGCCCGGCGATGCAGCGGAGCAGCGTCGTCTTCCCGCAGCCCGAAGGCCCGAGGAGCGAGACGAACTCGCCGGACCGCATCGAGAGGTCGATGCCCTTGAGCACCTTCGTCCCCTTGAAGTCCTTGGTGAGTGCAGTGATGGTGAGCGTTGTCATCAGACGAACAACCTTCCCAGGCCGATGATGCGTTCGAGGACGATCATGAGGACGACGGTGAGCAGGACCATCAGGGTCGAGACGGCCGCCACGGTGGGCGACGTGCTGAACTCCAGCTGGCCGTAGATGGCGATGGGCAGGGTCTCCAGCTGCGGGGTGCGCAGGAAGAGGGCGATGACCGCATCGTCGAACGAGATGTTGAAGGCGAAGAACGCTCCGGCCGCGATGCCAGGACGCGCGATGGGCAGCACCACGAGCCGGTAGCGGTTCCAGGTGCCGGCGCCGAGGGTGCGCGCGGCCTCCTCGGTGAAGTGGTCGGCACGGGTCATCACGCCGGTCACGGTGCGCATGACGTAGGGGATCGCGATGACCACGTGGATCGCGATGAGCACGCCCACATTCGGGGAGCCGATCGTGAGCGAGGCGATGGAGAGGGCGCCGATCGCGAGGATGATCGTGGGGATCGTCAGCGGCGACATCAGCAGCGCCTGGATCGCCGCGCCTCCCGGAACGCGGAACCGCGTCAGCGCGAGGGCGGCCGCGGTGCCGATGGCGGCGGCGAGGATCGCGACCGTCACACCCACCACGAGGCTCAGACGGAACGGTTCCAGGTAGGTGTCGGAGGTGAGGGCCTCCACGTACCAGTCGAGCGTGAAGCCCTGGCCGGGGAACGTGAGGAAGCGGTTCTCGCCCACCGAGGCGCCGGCGACGACGAGCAACGGGACGAGCATGTACAGCGTCACGATGACGCCGAGGAGGATCGCGAGGATACGGCCGAGGATCGGGACGGAACGGACCATGGTCACACCTTCTGCTTCCCGAGCCGGGAGGTGGCCGCGAGCACGAGCATCACGCCCGCGAACAGCAGCACGGCCTGCGCCGCCGCGAACGCCCAGTCGAGGTTGGTGGTCGCGTCGACGTAGATCGTCTGTGCGAACACGGGGATCTGCGAGCCGCCGATGAAGCGGGGGGTGATGAAGGAGCTCACCGAGAGCACGAACACCAGGGAGGCGCCGGCGACGATGCCGGGCACCGACAGCGGCAGCACGACGTGCCGCAGCGTGCGCCAGAATCCGGCGCCGAGGGTGCGAGAGGCCTCCTCCAGCTGCGGGCGGATGCCGGAGATGACGCCGAGGATGCTGAGCACGGCGAACGGCAGCAGCACCTGCACCATCGCGATCACGACGCCGGTCTCGGTACCGAGGAATCCCTGCGTGCCGCCGACGAGGAACTCCGCGCCGGGGATCTGCATCATCAGGCCGGACGGCCCCATGAGCACCACCCAGCCGAAGGTGCGGACGACGACGCTCGTCATCAGCGGCAGGATCACCACGATGAGGAGGAAGGAGCGCACCTTCGAGCCGGCGCGCGCCATGATGTACGACAGCGGGACGGCGATGACGAGGGTGATCACCGTCTGGATCACCCCCAGGCGGAGCGATCGCAGCGCCGCCTGGAGGTGATACTCGCTCGCGAACAAGCGGGTGAAGTTGTCGAGGGTGAACCCGCCTGCCGGCGATTGCACGCTCATGAGCAGCATGCCGGCCACCGGGGTGACGAAGGCGAGCGCGAGCAGCACGATCGCCGGCAGGAGCAGGAGCCAGGGCTCCTTACGGGTTCGGACGCTCATTTGGTGATCAGCGCATTCCACTCATCGGTCCACGCCTGACGCGACGCGGCGATGTCGCCCGGGGCGTAGACCACGACGTCGTCGAGCTCGTCGCCGGTGAGCACGGCCTCGGCCGCCTCGTCCGACAGCTCGGCCTTCGTGTTGACGGGGGAGTAGCGCATGTTCTCCGCGAAGACGGCCTGCGCTTCGGGGCGCAGCTCGTAGTCGATGAAGAGCGTCGCCAGCTCGGGGTTCTCCCGGCCCTCGACGACGTTCGCCGTGATGAGCGACGCGGTGGCGCCCTCCTCCGGGACGATGAACTCGACGGGGAGACCCGCGTCCTGCAGGGTGCCCGCGTAGTCCATCGCGTACGGGGCCAGCCAGGTGCCGCGCTGGGCGAAGGCGGTCTGCAGGTCCGGCGAGGTGGGGACGACGATCGCGTCGCCCGAGGACGCCAGCGCCCCGAGGTCGGCGATGGCCGCGGACGGGTCCTCGATGCCACCCCCGAGCGCATCGGCCACGCGGAGCATCGACAGCACCCCGTAGGTGTTCGAGAAGTCCGTCAGGGCGACGTGACCGGCGTAGGCGTCGTCGAAGAGGTCTTCCCAGGACGTCGGCGCCGGGGCGTCGGCCTCGGTGTTGTAGACGAGCCCGATGGGCGCGAGCTGGATGACCGGACCCTCGCCGCGCTCGAGGCCGGCGGTCGCGATGTCGACGAGGTCCCCCGCTGCGGACAGGTCGTCCGCGGCGATCGGGGCGATGAGGCCCTGCTCCGCGGCGGTGAACTCCTGCCCGCCAGAGAAGTGCACGACATCGATCTGCGGGCTCGCCTTCTGGGCGGTGACCTGGGCGAGGGCGTCGGCGCTGTACAGGGTGATCAGCTCGACCTTCGCTCCGGTCTCCTCCTCGAACGGGTCGACGACGGCCTCGATGAAGGCCTTCTCCCAGTCTCCGCCGAACGACGTGACGACCAGGGTCTCGCCGGCGAACTCCTTGTCACCACCGGACGAGGACTCGCCGTCGCCGGACGCGCAGCCGGCGAGGACGAGGGCACCGGTGGCGACGAGCGCGCCGGCGGTGAGGATTCTGCGGGTGTTCATGCACTGCTCCTTCGGGATGGGTCCAGCACGGGGGTGGACGCCTAGACCAGGCGTCCGATGGTGAGCTGCTTCGCTCCGTCGATGCGGATCGCGGCGCTCTCCTGAGCGAACTCCGCGAGTCCTTCGGTGATGCCGGCCCAGATGTTGACGGGTGTCCATCCGAGGGGGCCGAGAATACGGGCACCACGATCGTAGAAGACTCCGATCTCGTACCACTCGAACGGCAGTCCGCCCATCTGCATGGGGCGCTGCCAGTACCACTGCAGGTCACCCGGTGCGGGCACGACCTGCTGGTTCTCCGCGGGCACGGCCTCGGGGTCGAAGTTCTGGGCCTCCTCGGGAAGACCGACCATGACCTCGGGTCCGGCGTACATCGCGTGCATCGCCTGCATGGTGACCGGCTTCTCCAGCGCGCCCCACATCGCCTCGCACGTGCGAGGGGCGAGGTCCTCGAACAGGGTGGCGACGGCGCGGACGCCGTTCTCGTACTCGAGGAAGACCTGCTTGGTCATCGTGTTCCTTTCTGGCCAGCGGACGGTTCCGCTGCGCGTTCACGGGCGGCCGCGACGAACGCCGCGAACAGCGGGCGCTCCTCGGCGGCCTCTTCGGGGGCTGTCATCTTCTCGGGGTGCCACTGCACCGCCCAGAAGGCCCAGTCGTCGTCCGACTCGACGGCTTCGACGATGCCGTCAGGAGCCCAGGCGACGGGGCGCAGCCCGGGGGCGGGGGTGTCGACGGACTGGTGATGGATGGTGTTGACGGTCCTCGTCGTCGTCCCGTAGAGCGCGGCGAGCCTGCTGTCCTCCGCGAACGCGACGGCGTGCCGGGCGGAGAGCTGCTCGTCTGCTCCTCGCACCGGGTGATGGTCGGCCGTGGCGGGGATGTCGACGATGAGGGAGCCGCCGAACGCGACGGTGCAGACCTGGAGCCCGCGGCAGATCGCCAGCACCGGCAGGCCGCGTTCCCGAGCGCCGAGGGCGAGCGCGATCTCGTAGCCGTCGCGGGCCGAGTCGTAGGACTTCCCGTCCTGGGGCTCGGCGCCGTAGTGCGAGGGGTGCAGATCCTCTCCGCCGGAGAGCACCAGTCCGTCGAGCCGATCGAGGACCTCGTCGACACCGGCGGTCGGCGGCAGCAGCACGACGGCGCCGCCGGCGGCCTCGATCGGCGTGGCGTACTCGGTGCCGAGGCTGTGCGCGGGGCGGCCCATGCCGAGGTCGGTGTCGATGGCGCGGCGCCAGGTAGTGATGCCGATGAGCGGGCGGGTCACGACAGCTCGATCCACGTGGTCTTCAGGTCGGTGAACTTCTCCATCGCGTGCAGACTCTTGTCGCGACCGAAGCCGGAGCCCTTGACCCCGCCGAAGGGGATGGTCATGTCGCCCTCCTCGAAGCAGTTGACCCAGACGACACCCGCCCGCAGCCGCCGGGAGAGGGTGTGCACGGCGTTGAGGTCGGTGCTCCACAGCGCCGCGGCGAGGCCGTACTCGGTGCCGTTGGCGATGGCGAGGGCGTCGTCGACGTCGTCGTACGCGACGACCGACAGCACGGGGCCGAAGACCTCGCGCTGCGCCACCTCGTGCGCGGGGGTCACGCCGAGCACGACGGGGGCGAAGTAGCTGCCGCCGTCGACGGCGGAGAACCGTTCGGTGCTGCCGGCCGCGAGCTCGGCGCCGTCGGCCTCCGCGCGCTCGACGAACCCGGCGATCCCGGCGAGCTGCTTCTCGCTGACGATCGCCCCCATCGACGTGGACACGTCGAACGGGTCTGCGGGAAGGCTCGTGCGGGCGACCTCGGCGGCGATCTCCAGGGCCCTGTCGTAGTGCGCGCGGGGGACGAGCAGCCGGGACGAGGCCGTGCACATCTGCCCCTGGTTGTAGAAGCAGCCGTCGGCCGTGGCCCGGACCGCCCGCTCCAGATCGGCGTCCGGGAGCACGAGGCTCGCCGTCTTGCCGCCGAGCTCCGGCCACACGCGCTTGCCGTTCGACGCCGCGGCGTATCCGAGGAACCGGCGGCCGACCTCGGGCGAGCCCGTGAACGTGACGACGTCGACATCGGGGTGCTCGCCGAGTGCGCGGCCGGCGACGTGGCCGGCGCCGGGGGTGACGTTCAGCACACCGGCCGGGAGGCCGGCCTCGTGGGCGAGCTCGGCCAGGCGCAGGGCGGAGAAGGTGGTGTGCTCGGCGGGCTTGAGGACGACGCTGTTGCCGACGGCGAGAGCGGGGGCGAGCTTCCAGGCCGTCATCGTGAGCGGGAAGTTCCACGGCACGACCGCGGCGACGACGCCGGCCGGTTCGCGGGTGACGAGCGCGAGGCTGTTCGGGGCGGTGACGGGGAGCTCGTCGAGCACCTTGTCTGCGGCCTCGCCGTACCAGCGGAAGCAGTTCACGACCGCGCGGAGTTCGGTCTGCAGCGCCTCGCGCACGGGCTTGCCCATCTCGAGGGAGATGGTGAGGGCGAGCTCTTCGGCGTTGTCGTGGATCTTCTGCGCGAAGGCGATCAGCAGCTGGCCGCGCTCCCGGGGGGCGAGGCGCGACCAGACGCCCGCGTCGAACGCGGCACGGGCGGAGCGGACCGCGCGGTCGATGTCGGCGGCGGAGGCGGCCGCGATCGGAGGCAGTGCCCGGCCGTCGCGGGGGCTGATCGGTGCGAGGGGCTCGGCGGCCCCGTCCTCCCAGGAGCCGTCGATGAACATGCGGGTGTGCAGCGACAGCGCCGCCGCGCGGTCCGCCCAGTCGTCTCCAGTTGCCGTGAACACGGTCGTCCTCTCCAGGGGTGAAGGCCCTGGAAGGGATACTCGCTCTATTTCGCCATTACGTCAAGGCAATGCGAACGATCCCGCCATTTCTTTACACCTCCGTAACAGAATCGGCCTACAAACGGATGGCTCCCGTCGGCATGTCCTGCGCCAGCGCCGCCGGCGCCTCGTCCACGATCAGCGACCCGCGGAGCACCGGCGTGATGACGACGAGCGACTCCACGACCTCCAGCCCGTCGTGGCCCGCCACCGCGGGACCGGTGAGGAAGTCGTAGAACTCGTCCGCGTCGCGCACGAGCACGTTCATCAGGAGCTGCGACGTGCCGGTCGTCGCGACGATGAACTTCACCTCGGGGGCGGCGGCGAGGGCGGATCCCACCTTCTCCAGCCGATCCATCGGCACCCGCAGCCACACGAGTGCCTCCAGCCCGAGGCCGAAGAGGCTCGGGACGATCTCCGTGCGGGGGTGCATGAGACCGCGGCGGTTGAGGGACTCCATCCGTCGACGCGTCGTGGTGACGTTCAGTCCGAGCGCGCGGGCGAGCTGTGCCACGGGCATCCGTCCGTCCTTCAGCAGGAGCCGGATCAGCGCTTCCTCGTCCTCGCTCAAGGCGTCCGCCGGGTCGACCTCGGATCCCGAGGACTCGTCCAGCATGCGCACCTGCTCGTCGGACAGCACGCCCACCCGCCAGTCGTGTCCGGAGCGGAAGAACTTCAGCACCGTGGTGACGTTGATCGACGCGATGCCCTCCACCTCGGGGAAGTCGGTGAAGAGCAGCTCGCGGATCGATGCGTCGTCGTGGGGGAGGAGCATGCCGGCGATGTCGCTGCTGCCCTCGAGGACCGACACGGACGACGCGTCGGCACGACGGGCGAGGGTGCGGGCGACGTGCCAGAGCGCATGCGGTTCGGTCGTGATCCGGAACAGGACGGCGCGCGCATGGAGCACGCGCGCGGGGTCGACGTAGGTCGAGACGCGCACGAGCCCGCGGTCCAGGAGACGCTGCCCGCGGCGGGCGACCGTCCGCTCCGGGAGGTCGACCACGCGGGCGATCTCGCCCCAGGACGCGCGGCCGTTCACCTGCAGGGCCGCCGCGACGATCCGATCGGTCTCATCGGCCAGGGCATCGTTCGCGGGCACGGGTTCTCCTTCGCGGGTCGGGCACGTGAAGGTTATCCCAGACCCGGAGGGGACCGGTGCCTGGTCCGAGGCGAGAGCCGGGAGAGACGGCACGGGCGCGCCGGAGGACCGGCGGCGCCCGCGGAGGGACAGACGACCGGGTTACCCGGCGTCCGTCGTCTCGACGACCGCGGTCGCACGACGGCGACGCAGCGCGAACAGGCCGAGGCCGGCGGCGAGCAGCACGATGGCGCCGATGACGAACGGCGTGCTGTCCGCACCGGTCGTCGCGAGGTCGCCGTCGGTCGCGCCGCCCGAGTCGCTCTCACCGGGGGCGATCGCGCCGCCGTCGCCGTCAGCCGCTGCGGTCACGGTGAGGGAGGCCGTCACCTCGGTGCCGTCGGGGAGGATCACGGCGAGTGTGTGCGTCCCCGCCGGGGTGGCCGCGGGGATGGTGACGGTGCGCGAGAACGTGCCGTCGGCCGCGACCGTGACCGTACCGAGCGCGACCGGGTCGGACCGCAGCTCGAGGGCGAGCTCCGCGCCGGCCGCGAAGCCGCTTCCGGACACCGCGAGCGTGCCGCCGGCCGCGACCGAGGACGCGCCCAGCTCGACCGCCGCGGGCTTCTCCGGCTCCGGCTCCTCCGTGACCGGCGGAGTGACACCGGCCTCGGTGACCCACTTCTCACCGGCATCCGACTTGGTCACCGTGAACGTGTCGTAGACGGCGCCGACGGGGAGGTCGGTCGTGGCGTCCGGCTGCTTCTCGGCGAGGTACGACCGATAGACGAGCTGGTTCTTCGAGACGTCGATCACCTGGTACGTCGTCACGCCCTGACCGCGCAGCACCTGCGTGGCGCCGTTTTTGGTCCAGACGTTCTTCTCCGGGGTCTCCAGGTCGTAGTGCTTCGCGCCGGAGTTCGACACGACGTAGACCGGGCCCGTGGTGAGGCCCGGAGTCTCGGTCGCATCCGTGTTCACGTAGCCGCGGGCGTACGTGTGGTCGTGCCCCATGAGCACGAGATCGATGTCGTTGCGCTGGAAGACGGGCAGCCATTCGGCGCGGAGCACCGGCTCGTCACGACCGGCCGAGGCCGAGAAGACCGGCTGGTGGAACGTGACGACGTTCCACTTCGACGGGCTGTTCTGCAGCAGCAGGTCGAGCCAGGCGGCCTGGAAGCGCGTCCACAGGGTGCCGATCTGGGACGACGGGCACTCCGCCCCCGTGCAGGACGGGAGCCCGGCCGGGGTGAGGAAGGTCGTGTCGCGGGTCGCATTCAGGGTGATGAAACGGACGCCCTGGTAGTCGGTGTAGTACGCGGTCTCGGCGGCGAACGAGCTCCAGTGGTCGAAGAACGCGCGGTACTGCTGCGCGACCTCGGAGTCGCCCTTCGCGAGGTCCGCCAGCTCGCCGATCGAGCTCGTCGACGGGTTGTTGTGCGGGTACTCGAACGCGGCCTTCCACGCCGTGAGCAGCTTGTCGCCCGAGTACTCGTGGTTGCCGGGGGCGGCCATGACGTTGGTGCGGACCGCCGAGTCCTTCATGCCTTGGAACCAGTTCAGCCACTCGTTCTCGTTGCTGGAGGTGTTGATGAGGTCACCCGCGTGCACGGAGCCGATGGATCGCGGGGCGTTCGCCTCGGCCTGCTTCACGACGCTCGGCCAGGTGGTGTCGAGACCGATCTGGGCGTCGCCGTAGTAGATGAACTGGAAGTCGTTCGCCTTCGGGTCGGCGGTGCGGAACTCGTACCAGTCGCTCCAGCTCCCGGGGAGACCCACCCGGTAGCGGTACGCCGTGGCGGGGGTGAGGTCGGTGACCGTGGCCGAGAAGTGCTTGTTCGGGTTGCCGTTCACGACACCGGCGTCGTACGCGTCGACCGTGCGGGTGGCACCACCGGTCGCGAGGCCGATCTCGACCTGGCCGACCGTGTGCGAGGCGTCGCCGGCGAGCCAGGAGAACGACTGCGACACCTCGGGTTTCTCGGTGGGGGTGAGGATGACACGGGTCGGCGGGGCGACCACGGGCGCGCCGGGGTCGGAGGCCTTCACGAGGGTGAGCGATGACATGTCGAAGTAGATGTCGGAGCTGGACGCGCGGTCCTGGAACAGCGACACGGCGATCGTGTTCGTGCCGTCACGGAGCAGGTCGCCCTCGGCGCTGAACGTGCTGGTCAGCGGGTCGCCGTTGGAGTCGCCGGCGTACTCGACGTTGGTGGTGTCGGTGATGCGGCCGTCGACGTAGCGGGCGACCTCCTCGCCGTTGATCCAGACGATGATGGCGTCGTCGTAGGTGATGGTGCTCTGCAGAGCGGCGACCTGCTCGGCGACGCCGGCTTCGAGTTCGAACGTGGTCCGGAAGAAGTAGGTGGGCACGGTCGGGGCCGCGGCGCCGTCGAGGTAGTGGTTGAGGAGCGTCTTCGGCGTCTGCGGGCCGACGGGGGCGAGCTTCCCGCCCTTGGCGCCGAACGAGCCCGGTGCGGTCTTCCACGCGCTGTCGTCGTAGGCCGGCAGGGTCCAATCGCGCAGTGCGGCCGGGGCAGGGGACGGGTCGGAGCCGTCGTCGAGGTAGTGCCAGGGGGTGTCGCCGGTGACGAGCGATCCGGTGGGCACCTCGGGATCGGGCGCGGCGAGGGCCGCGGGGGCGACGACGGCGCCGCCGAGCACGGCGAGCAGTGCGACGGACGTCAGTCCGCGACGCCGCCACTGCACCGCAGGGGTGGGGGAGGTCATGTCAGTCCTTCGTGGGTGGGTGTCCGTGCTCAGCCGCACGGGGCGCCCCCAGCCCAGCGGAGCCGGATGACCGCGGTCTGACATCGAGGCGACGGGGAGGTGAACGCGGCGCGGGCGGGCACAGCTTCGGAGATCGCCCGAGACACGCCGGGGGTACCGGCTCGGAGCCGGCGCGTCGGCCGGAAGCTCCGAAGTCGTGCCCGGTCCGAAAGGGGTGGAAAGCGGGCCGGTACGCTGGAACCCATGCTCAACATGGCCGACGGCCTCGCCCGTCTCGGCGCGCTCGCCGAGAATCCCGTCGTCCGCACCCTCGCGGAGGCCTTCGACGAAGCCGGTTTCGAGCTCGCCGTCGTCGGCGGTCCGGTCCGCGATGCGCTGCTCGGCCGCGAGACGCACGACCTCGACTTCACGACAAGCGCCTCGCCGGACGAGATCCTCGCGATCGTGAAGCCGGTCGCCTCCGCGCACTGGGACATCGGCCGGGCCTTCGGGACCATCGGCGCCCGGGTGCGGGGCGAGCAGGTCGAGATCACCACCTATCGCGCCGACAGCTACGACGGCGTGACGCGCAAGCCCACCGTGGAGTTCGGCGACTCGATCGACGGCGACCTCGTCCGCCGCGACTTCACGGTCAACGCGATGGCCCTCCAGGTGCCCGCGGTGAAGCTCGTCGACCCGACCGGCGGGGTCGAGGACCTCGTGGCGGGGGTGCTGCGGACACCCGCGGACCCCCGGGTGTCGTTCGGCGACGACCCGCTCCGGATGCTGCGCGCCGCCCGGTTCAGCGCGCAACTCGGCTTCACGGTGGAGGAGGACACGGAGCGGGCGATCACCGAGCTCCGCGAGACCCTGATGATCGTGAGCCCGGAGCGCGTGCAGTCCGAGCTCGTGCGCCTCATGCAGACCGACGACCCCGTCCGCGGCATCCGGGTGCTGGTGGAGACCGGACTCATCGAGGAGTTCCTCCCCGAGGTCAGCGCCCTCAAGCTCGAGGTCGACGAGCACCACCACCACAAGGACGTCTACGAGCACTCGCTCACGGTGCTCCGTCAGGCCATCGCGCTCGAGCACGCCAGGAACCCCGGGGCCGCTCCGGATGTGCCGCTGCGGATCGCGGCTCTGCTCCACGACATCGGCAAGCCCCGCACGCGCAAGCTCGAGCCGGGTGGCGCGGTCACCTTCCACCACCACGACGTCGTCGGCGCCCGGATGGCCCGCAAGCGGCTGCAGGCCCTGCGCTTCGACTCGGCGACCACGGACGCCGTCGCGACCCTGATCGAGCTGCATCTGCGGTTCTTCGGCTATGCGGAGGGGGCGTGGACGGATGCCGCCGTGCGCCGCTACGTCCGCGATGCCGGGGACCTGCTGGAGCGGCTGCACATCCTCACGCGCGCCGACGTCACCACGCGAAACAAGCGCAAGGCCGCTCGGCTCGCCGCCGCCTACGACGACATCGAGTCCCGGATCGCGGCTCTTCGCGAGCAGGAGGAGCTCGACGCGATCCGTCCGGAGCTCGACGGCAACCGCATCCAGGAGGTCCTCGGCATCTCTCCGGGCCGGGAGGTCGGCGAGGCGTACAGGTTCCTCCTCGATCTACGCCTCGACGAGGGCGTGCTGGGCGAGGACGTCGCGGAGCAGCGTCTCCGCGAGTGGTGGGCTTCGCGCGGCTGACTCCTGCCGACCCACCCCCTTCCGCGCACCCCGGCCCCTTGCGGACGCACGCAGAGGGCCGGGAGGACCGCAGAGGGGTGGGTCGACCTCAGTTGACGATGGCGGCGGCGTCCGGGGGGAGAGTCAGGGACGTGGGGGTGCTCGACGCGGGGGCGGTTGTGAGGAGGAGCTGGGACGTGGGGGGTACCGCGAACGTTGCGGGGGTGGGGGAGAGGTTCACGAGCACCGACACTCCACCGCGATCGATGCGGTAGACGCGGTGCTCGGGGCGGCCGTCCGTCTCCCGGACCTCGACCGTCGTGTGCGCGGAGTCCGGGTCGGTGAGCTCCGGTCGCGCTCGCCGCAGTCGGGCGAGGTCGCGGTACAGCGCCAGGAGCCGGGCGTGCACCGGCGCCTCGGCCTCCGCCCAGTCGAGGTGCGAGCGACGGAAGGTGTCGGGATCCTGCGGGTCGGGGACCGCGTCCGGATCCCAGCCCATGCGGGCGAACTCCGTCGTGCGACCCTCGGCGACCGCGCGGCCGAGTTCGGGCTCGGGGTGGGCGGTGAAGAACTGCCACGGTGTCGTCGCGCCCCACTCCTCGCCCATGAAGAGCATCGGGGTGCCCGGGGCCGTCAGCGTGAGGACGGCGGCCGCCGCGAGCCGATCGGGGGACAGCGTGGCGGAGAGCCGGTCCCCGGCCGCGCGGTTCCCGATCTGGTCGTGATCCTGCGCGAAGGTCACCAGCCGCCAGCTCGGGACCTCGGCCGGGATCGGGGCCCCGTGCGGACGGTCGCGGAAGGACGAGAAGGTGCCGTCGTGGAAGAACCCGCCCTCCGTCACCTTGGCCACCGCCTCGGCCGCGGCGAAGTCGGCGTAGTACCCGGCGGTCTCCCCGGTGAGCGCGACGTGCACGGCATGATGCCAGTCGTCCGACCACTGCGCCGTGAGTCCGTAGCCCCCGGCTTCCCGCGGCAGGATGAGCGTCGGGTCGTTGAGGTCGGACTCGGCGATGAGGGTCAGCGGCCGATTCTGCTGCGCGGAGAGGGCGTCCACCCGTTCGGAGAGCTCCCGCAGCAGGTGCACGGGCCGCCGGTCGTGGAGTGCGTGCACGGCGTCGAGGCGGAGCCCGTCGACGTGGAAGTCGCGCAGCCACATCAGGGCGTTGTCGAGGATGTACTCCCGCACCGCGTCCTCGTCGAGGTTCACCGAGTCGCCCCACGTGTTGCTCTCGCCCTCGCGCAGGTACGGACCGAAGAGGGGGAGGTAGTTCCCGCTCGGACCGAGGTGGTTGTAGACCACGTCCTGCACGACGGCGAGCCCGTGTGCGTGGGCGGCGTCGACGAACCGCTGGTACGCCGCGGGACCGCCGTACTCCTCCTGCACCGCGTACCAGAGCACGCCGTCGTATCCCCAGTTCCAGGCGCCGTTGAAGGCGTTGACGGGCAGCAGCTCGACATGGGTGACGCCGAGGTCGACGAGATGCGCCAGGCGGCCGATCGCCGCGTCGAGCGTGCCCTCCGGCGTGAAGGTGCCGAGGTGCAGCTCGTAGATCAGCCCGCCCGCGAGCTGCCGTCCGGTCCAGGAGGCGTCGGTCCAGGCGAAGGCCGCGGAGTCGAACGCCGCCGAGGCGCCGTGCACGCCGTCCGGTTGCCGCCGCGAGCGCGGGTCCGGGCGCAGGTCGTCGCCGTCGTCGAGCAGGAACCCGTAGCGCTCGCCGTCCGCGAGGACGAGGTCGGCGGTCCAGTGCCCCTCAGCGGTCGCCGTGAGTTCCCGCTCCTCCACGGTCGCGCCCGCGGCGTCGAGGCGTCGCACCCGCACACGCCTCGCCCGCGGCGCCCACACCGAGATCATCGGGCCAGCTCGATCAGCGCGACCGGATACGTGTCGAGCAGTTCCGCCAGCCGCACCGGTCCGGGCGGGATCCGCCGACCGGTGAGGAGATCCGTCCCCGGCAGCTCCGGGCGCATCAGGACGGTGTCGCCCCAGCCGCCGCGGCGCGCCAGCGTCACCGGCAGCCGCGTGGCCACGGCGGTCGCGCCGCCGCGGTGCACGGCGACGGCGTGGTCGGCGGCCGCGCCCTCGACGACGGCCGGCCGGTAGAAGCGGAACAGCTCCGGGTTGTCCCGCCGCAGTCGCAGGGCCCGCGAGGTCACCAGCAGCTTCGCGGCACCGGAGTCGTCGATGGGCGGGAGCACACCGCGGGCGTGGTCCGCGTCGAGCTCCCGCAGCATCCGGGCGCGCAGAGCGAAGTCCACGGGTCGACGGTTGTCGGGGTCGACGAGCGAGAGGTCCCACAGTTCGGTGCCCTGGTAGACGTCGGGCACGCCGGGGCCGGTGAGCTGCAGCAGCTTGGCGGAGAGGGAGTTCGAACGGCCCGCATCGACGATCTCCGCCACGAACCGGTCGAGGATCGGCGCGGCGTCGCCCTCCACGGATCGCGCGATCGCGGCCAGACCCTCCTCGAAGGCCGCGTCCGGATGCTGCCAGGTGGTCCGCTCGGCGGCCTCGCGCGCGGCCTTGGTGGCATAGGCGAGGAGCCGGTCGGAGGGCAGCGGCCAGGCTCCGACGGCGGCCTGCCAGATCAGCGCGTCGAGGGGACCGTGTCCGGTGGTCGCGACGGCGCGCAGCTCCGCCAGCACCTCGCCCCACCGCTCCGGGATCTCCGAGAGCACGGACAGGCGTGCCCGCACGTCCTCCGAGCGCTTCGTGTCGTGCGTGGAGAGCGTCGTCATCGAGTGCGGCCAGGCGGCCAGTCGTGCCCGCTGCGCGTCGTGGAACTCCTCGACCGACAGGGCGGGGATCGACGGATCGGCGCCGACCTCGGTCAGCGTCCCGAGGCGGGTGAACCGGTAGAACGCGGTGTCCTCCACGCCCTTCGCCATCACGGCGCCGCTCACCTGCGGGAACCGCTGCGCGACCTCGAGCGAGGGGTCGACCAGGAGCGGTTCGAGCGCCGCGAAGGCGGCGGAGAGGTCGGGGCGTCGATGCCGGGCCTCCGCGAAGGCGGCGCACAGGTGCTCGCGACCTTCGGGGAGATAGGAGCGGTACACGGGGAAGCAGGCGAGGAGCTCGGCGAGGGCGTCGTCGGCGTGCACGATCCCGTGGGGGAGCGTGCGGACCAGGCGGCGCACCTCCGCGGCCAGGAGCGTGTCGGCGATCATCCGCTTCGTGTCGTGGATGAGGTCGTGCCAGGGGAGCGCGTCCGGGAGGCCGGTCTCCGCGCGGAGCCGGGCGTCCAGCCGGTCCAGCGCCGCGACACCCTCCGCGTCGACGAACAGGCGGTCGAGCTCGGCCAGCGCGTCGTAGCCGGTCGTGCCGTCGGTGCGCCACCAGGCCGGGAGGGCCTCGCCGGGCTCCAGGATCTTCTCCACGAGCGTGTACGCGCGCCCGGTCGCGTCGGCGAGCTGCTCCAGATACGCACCGGGGTCGACGAGGCCGTCCGGATGATCCACCCGCAGCCCGTCCGCGAGTCCGGTCCGGAGCCAGCGGAGGATCTCCCGATGCGACTCCGCGAAGACGTCGGGACGCTCCACCCGGATGCCGGCGAGTTCGGAGACCGCGAAGAATCGGCGATACGTGAGATCGGTGTTCTGGTCCTCCCAGAATCGCAGCTCGTAGTTCTGGGCCGCCAGGAGTGCCGGGAGGTCGTCGGCCAGCGCCGCGGTGCCGGGGGCGAGCGGCAGCTCGTGCTCGAAGTAGCGCAGCACCCCGTCCGGCGCATCGGCGGCCGGGGTGGTGTCGACGTCGAGTTCGCCGTTCGCGACGACCTCCTCCGGGCTCGCGCCCAGCAGCGGGAGCAGGAGCCGTCCGCCGCCGGCGTCCCAGTCGATGTCGAAGGCGGCGGCATGACGGGTCTTCCGGCCGAGTCGCAGCACCTCCCACCACCACGGGTTCTGCCGCGGCACCGCGACGCCCACATGGTTGGGGACGATGTCGGCGAGGATGCCGAGGCCGGCCGTGCGCGCCGCCGAGGCGAACCGGACGAGACCGTCCTCGCCCCCTCGGTCCGGATCGATGCGCGCGTGGTCGACCACGTCGTAGCCGTGGTTCGAACCCGGCGTCGCCGCCAGCAGCGGCGACAGATACGCCCAGGACGCGCCGAGCTCGGCGAGGTAGCCGACCACATCGGCCGCCGCTTCGAGGGGGAAGCTGCCGCTGATCTGGAGGCGATAGGTCGACAGCGGCCTGTCGGTCATGAGGCGGCCTGCTCGCTCTGCGCGCGGAGCGAGGCGTCGACGGAGTCGTCGGTGTCGACCGGCTCGCCGTCGATCTCCTGCAGCACGAGCATGGCCTTGCCCTCGAGCGGCACGGTGTCGCGGGCGCGGAGGTTCCGGTCGCCCAGCTCGCCGGCGGTGTCCACGGCGACGAGCCATTCCGCACCGTGGCGATCGTCCGGCAGGGCGAGGTCGACGGGCTCGTCGCCGCTGTTGAAGTAGACGAGGAAGTTCACGTCCTCCACGGGTCGCCCTCGCCGGTCGTTCTCGCGGATCCCGCGGCCGTTGAGGAACATGCCGACAGAGCGGCCGAAGCCGGAGTCCCAGTCCTCCGGGGTCATGCGGGCGCCGTCCGGTCGCAGCCACACGACGTCGGGGATGCGCTCGCCGTCCTCGTCCGCGACCGGGCGTCCGTCGAAGAAGCGGCTGCGGCGGAAGGTCGGATGGTCGTGCCGGAGCCGTGCGACCGCCGCCGTGAACTCCACGAGCGGCAGGTCGGCCGCCTCCCAGTCGATCCAGGTGAGCTCGTTGTCCTGCGCGTAGCCGTTGTTGTTGCCGTGCTGCGTGCGGCCGAGCTCGTCGCCGTGGGAGATCATCGGCACGCCCTGCGAGAGCAGCAGCGTTGCGAGGAAGTTCCGCTGCTGACGCGCGCGCCGCCGGTTGATGTCGATGTCGTCGGTCGGTCCCTCCGCGCCCATGTTGTCGGAGCGGTTGTGGGATTCGCCGTCGTTGTTGTCCTCGCCGTTGTCCTCGTTGTGCTTCTCGTTGTAGGAGACGAGGTCGCGCAGCGTGAAGCCGTCGTGCGCGGTCACGAAGTTGATGGAGGCGACGGGTCGTCGGCCGGAGTGCTCGTACAGGTCGGCGGAGCCGGTGAGGCGCGAGGCGAACTCGCCGAGGGCCTGCGGCTCCCCGCGCCAGAAGTCGCGCACGGTGTCGCGGTACTTGCCGTTCCACTCCGTCCACTGCGGCGGGAAGTTGCCCACCTGATAGCCGCCGGGTCCGATGTCCCACGGCTCGGCGATGAGCTTCACCTGGGAGACGATCGGATCCTGCTGCACGAGCTCGAAGAAGGCCGCGAGGCGGTCGACGTCGTAGAACTCGCGGGCGAGGGTCGCCGCGAGGTCGAAGCGGAAGCCGTCGACGTGCATCTCGGTCACCCAGTACCGCAGCGAGTCCATGAGCAGTTGCAGGGCGTGCGGGTTGCCCGCGTTCAGGCTGTTGCCCGTGCCGGTGTAGTCCGTGTAGTACCGCTTGTCCTCTTCGAGCCGGTAGTACGCCTCGTTGTCGATCCCGCGCATCGAGAGCGTCGGACCGAGGTGGTTGCCCTCCGCCGTGTGGTTGTAGACCACGTCGAGGATGACCTCGATGCCGGCCTCGTGGAGCGCGCGCACCATGGCACGGAACTCCTGCACCTGCTGACCGTCCTGGCCGCCGGCGGCATAGGCGTTGTGCGGGGCGAAGAAGCCGAGGGTGTTGTAGCCCCAGTAGTTCGACAGGCCCTTGTCCTGCAGCACCGAGTCGTTGACGAACTGGTGCACGGGCATCAGCTCCAGGGCGGTGACGCCGAGACGCTGGAGGTGCTCGACGACCGCCGGATGCGCGATGCCGGCGTAGGTCCCCCGCAACTCCTCCGGCACCTCGGGATGCCGCTGGGTGAGCCCCTTCACATGGGCCTCGTAGATGACGGTCTCGGCGTACGGCGTCTTCAGCGGCCGGTCGCCGCCCCACTCGAAGAACGGGCTGACGACGACGCCCTTCGCCATCGCGCCCGCGGAATCGTCGTCGTTGCGGGAGTCAGGGTCGCCGAAGTCGTAGCCGAACAGGGACTGACCCCAGTCGATCTCGCCGGCGACGGCTTTGGCGTACGGGTCGAGGAGCAGCTTGTTCGGGTTGAACCGCTGCCCCTGGGCCGGGTCGTAGGGGCCGTGCACCCGGTAGCCGTAGCGCTGTCCCGGCTGAACCGTGGGCAGGTAGCCGTGCCAGACGAAGGCGTCCACCTCCGTGAGGGGCACGCGCGTCTCCGTGCCGTCCGCGTCGAAGAGGCAGAGTTCCACGCGCTCCGCGCCCTCGCTGAAGAGGGCGAAGTTGGTGCCCTGCCCGTCGAAGGTGGCCCCCAGCGGGTAGGCGGACCCGGGCCAGACCTCGCGGCTCATCCGGCGAGGGCGTGGTCGCGCGAACCCGCGGCCATGGCACTGACGATGCTGACGGCATGGTCGTAGTCGTACACCTGAGCGATCTCCACAGCCCGAGGATACGGGTGTCCGAGGTAGCAGACATAGAGCGGCGGCACGACCTCGATGTACCCGACAGGGGCGTCGTGTGCGACGACGTACCGGTCGAAGTCGATCCGCTCGCAGGCCGGCTCGATCGCGGCGGGGTGGGCCGCGTCGGCGCGCTGCGAGGAGCCAGTGCTGGTGGGGGTGTGGACGTTCATGGCGCCTCCTGACTCGTGATGCGACCACGATAGGAACCGGGAACGGATCCGAGAACGGTATTGCCAACCGGGCGTCGACCGGCTATGCACCCGATGACGACGGGATCACTCGCCGCGCCGTCGCACGTACTCCGTCACCACGACGCCCGATTCATACGGGGTCGTCTCCACGGCCTCGAACCGTTCGGGACGGTAGGGGCGGTCGCCGAAGAGCGGGATGCCGGATCCGAAGAGCAGCGGCTGCCGTTTCAGGATGAGCCGGTCGATCTCGTCGGCCAGCGTCGCCGCGAGAGCCCCGCCGCCGCACAGCCAGATCGCGCCGCCTTCCTCGCGCTTGAGGCGCCGCACGACGTCCACCGGGTCCTCCGCCGTCACCTCGAGATTCTCGGCCGCGGCGGTGCGGGTGCGGCTGAAGACGATCTGCCGCAGGTGCCGGTACGGGCTCGCGAGCCCGCCCACCTCGTACGTGTTCCTGCCCATCAACACGGTGTCGAACACGTCGTTGCGCTGCGGGATGCCGAGGGCTTCGGCGGCCACGGTCGGCAGGGTGTCGGCGAAGCGGGCGTTGATGCCGTCCATGTGGTCGCCCTCGACGAGGAAGGCGTCGAACTCCCCGCCCGGGCCGGCGATGAACCCGTCCAGGGTCACCGCGGCGTAGTACACGAGCTCTCGCATCGTTCTCCAATCACTACATCTGTTGCGGTTGAGAGTACAACAGTCGTAGTGATTGCGCTAGGGTGGCGGCATGGCGAGGAATGAGCCGCGACGACGGCAGATCGCGGATGCCGGGCTGGCAGTGCTCGCCCGCGAGGGATCCCGGGGGCTCACGCACCGCGCGGTCGACGCCGAGGCGGACGTCCCCGCGGGGACGACGTCGAACTACTTCCGCAGCAGGGAGGCGCTGATCGAGGGCCTCGTCGACCGCATCGGGGAACGCCTGGCTCCGACGCCCGAGGACCTGGAGCGGAGGGCCGAGATCACGCCGAGCCGGGAGCTCTTCGCCGACTACATCCGGGACATCGTGCGCCGCCTCACCGCTGATCGCGACGTGACCCTCGCCCTCTTCGAACTGCGGCTCGAGAGTGCGCGCCGTCCCGAGCTCGCCGCCGTGCTCGGCGCCTGGCAACGGGCCGGCTTCGATGCGGACGTCGCCTTCAACACCGGGGCGGGTCTCCCCGGGGGCCGGCGGGAGATCGCCCTGTTCCACTACGCGATCGACGGTCTGCTGCTCGACCGGCTCACCACCCCGATCGACCCGGAGACCTCCACCGACGACGTGATCGACGATCTCGTGGCCGGGCTGCTGCCCTGACCGCCGCCGCGGCTGCTGTTCCGCCCGGTCGATCCTCCTCGTACACTGAGGGCACGCTCCCGGCTCCAGGAACGGAGAACGCGTGTCTGCGACGTGGCACGATCCGCGGGAGGCGTCGCCGACGGCGTCTCGCCTCCTCGTCGAGCGTGCGCACGAGGAGCTCATCGCCGGGAACCTCGACGATCACCGCCTCCGCGAGGTGCGTCCGCTCGTGCGCGAGTCGTGGGAGCGGTCGTGGCGCCGCCGCGTCGGTCCGGAGGGGCTGCCGCCGCTCGATCTGCATGAGGACGAGCTCGACGCCTATCGTCTGGCTCATCCGCTCGCCTCGGCGATGGAGATGATCCGCGCGCTGCTGCTTCCCGGCGACTCCGAGGACTCGGGGGTCGTGATCGCCGTGGGGGACCAGGCCGGGCGCCTGCTGTGGATCGAGGGCGACGCGCAGCTGCGGTCCCTCACCGAGGGCATGGGGTTCGTCGCCGGCGCGAACTGGGCGGAGGACGCCGTGGGCACGAGCGCTCCCGGCACCGCGCTCGCCCTGGAACGGTCGGTGCAGATCCGCGGGGCCGAGCACTACAACCGGCTGGTGCACCCGTGGTCGTGCACCGCGGCGCCCGTGCGCGACCCGGAGACGCAGCGGGTCCTGGGCGTGATCGACATCACCGGGGGACCGGAGGTGGTGACCCCGCAGGCGCGACTGCTCGTCGACGCCACGGCGCGAGCGGTCGAGTCCGAGCTCCTCGTGGCCCGGCTGCAGCGACGGGCGGAGCCTCCGGCTCGACGACTGCCCGGCAGGACGCCGCCGGAACCCCTCGCCCGCGCGCGACTGCACGTGCTCGGACGCGACCGCGCCCGGCTGGAGACCGTGTCGGCGCACGAGGAGGCGGTCACCGAGCTCAGCGCCCGGCACGCCGCCATCCTCCTGATGCTGGCCGTGCACCGTCAGGGGCTCTCCGCCGACCGGCTCGCCGAGCTCGTCTACGGCCCCGGCGTCTCGCCGGACACCTTGCGGCCGGAGATGGTGCGTCTGCGGAAGGTCCTGGAGCGGGCGGCTCCGGACCTCGTGCCGGAGTCCCGCCCGTATCGTCTTCCGGTGCCGCTGGAGACCGACGCCCACGACGTGCTGTCCCTCCTCGACCGCGGGGCGCACCGGGTCGCTCTGACGGCGTATCGGGGGCCGGTGCTGCCGGAGTCGGCCTCACCCGGCGTGGAGGAGTTCCGTGACTCGGTCCGGGCGGCGCTGCGGGAGGTGATGCTGTCGGGGGCGAGTCTCGACGTGCTGCTCGCCTACGCGGACACTCCCGAGGGGAGCGAGGACGCGGAGGTGCTGCGGCTCGCCTTGGAGATGCTTCCGGCGCGCTCGCCGCGTCGTGCCGGTCTCGTGACCCGGATCGAGCGCCTCACCTGATTCGAATCGCCCGATTGGTCCCATTCCGGCCGCGGATGCAGCACAGTGCGCGATTCGAACGGGTGCAACCGGCTGCAACGTTGCGCAGCGGGAGTGCAACGGGCGACGGCCTAGCGTCGAGGGAACACCGCGGCATCGACGCCGCGGCGCCCCCGTCGAAGGAGACCCCATGACCATCGTCGAAGAAGACGTGTCCCTCGCCTACGCGGCCCCCGGGCAGCCCGGAGCGGTCGCGAGTTATCGGCCCCGCTACGGCCACTACATCGGCGGCGAGTTCGTCGAACCCGCCAAGGGCCAGTACTTCGAGAACATCAGTCCCGTCAACGGCAAGCCCTTCACCGAGGTCGGCCGCGGCACCGTCGAGGACATCGACCGCGCCGTCGACGTCGCCTGGAAGGCCTTCACCGCCTGGGGCAAGACCAGCCCCGCGGAGCGCTCCGTGATCCTGAACCGCATCGCCGACCGGATGGAGCAGCACCTGGAGGAGATCGCGGTCGCCGAGACCTGGGAGAACGGCAAGCCCGTGCGGGAGACCCTCGCTGCCGACATCCCGCTCGCCATCGACCACTTCCGCTACTTCGCCGGCGTGCTCCGCGCGCAGGAGGGCGGCATCAGCCAGCTCGACGAGAACACCGTCGCGTACCACTTCCACGAACCGCTCGGCGTCGTCGGCCAGATCATCCCCTGGAACTTCCCGATCCTCATGGCCGTGTGGAAGCTGGCGCCGGCGCTCGCCGCGGGCAACTGCATCGTCATCAAGCCCGCGGAGCAGACGCCCGCATCGATCCTGTTCCTGTTCGACATCATCGGCGACCTGCTGCCGGCCGGAGTCGTCAACATCGTGAACGGTTTCGGCATCGAGGCCGGCGCCCCGCTCGCCCAGCACAAGCGCATCCGCAAGGTCGCCTTCACCGGGGAGACCACGACCGGGCGCCTCATCATGCAGTACGCCTCGCAGAACCTCATCCCCGTCACCCTGGAACTCGGGGGCAAGAGCCCGAACGTGTTCTTCGAGGACGTGGCCCGATCCACGAGCGACCCGTTCTACGACAAGGCGCTCGAGGGCTTCACGATGTTCGCGCTCAACCAGGGCGAGGTCTGCACCTGCCCGTCACGCGCCCTCATCCAGCGCTCCATCTACGACGGGTTCCTCGCCGACGGCCTCGAGCGTGTGAAGAAGGTCGTGCAGGGCAATCCGCTCGACCCCGCGACCATGATCGGCGCGCAGGCCTCGAACGATCAGCTGGAGAAGATCCTCAGCTACATCGACATCGGGAAGCAGGGCGGGGCCCGGCTGCTCACGGGAGGCGAGCGCGCCGACCTCGGCGGCGATCTCAGCGAGGGCTACTACGTGCAGCCGACCGTGTTCGAGGGGACGAACGACATGCGGATCTTCCAGGAGGAGATCTTCGGTCCGGTGCTCTCGGTCACGAGCTTCGACGACTTCGACGACGCGATCTCGATCGCGAACGACACCCTGTACGGCCTGGGCGCCGGGGTGTGGAGTCGCAGCGGGGACACGGCGTACCGCGCAGGCCGGGCGATCGAGGCGGGCCGTGTGTGGACGAACACCTACCACCAGTACCCGGCCCATGCCGCGTTCGGCGGGTACAAGCAGTCGGGCGTCGGCCGCGAGAACCACAAGATGATGCTCGACCACTACCAGCAGACGAAGAACCTCCTCGTCTCGTACGCGGACGGTCCGATGGGCTTCTTCTGATCCCCCCCGCCCGGGTGTCGGACGGCGCTCGCCGCCCGGTCCGACACCCGGCATCCCGGAAGGAGTCCCCATGGCCGACGCCGCCCTGCCCGCCCGCGTCGCGGTGACCGCCCCCGCCGCCGCGCTCGTCCGCGAGCTCACCGCGCAGCACGGGCCGCTCATGTTCCACCAGTCCGGCGGCTGCTGCGACGGCTCCGCGCCCATGTGCTACCCGGTGGGGATGTTCCTCACCGGCCCCGGCGACGTGCTCCTCGGCGCCCTCGACGTCGGGCTCGACGATCCGGTCGAGGTCTTCATGTCGGCCTCGCAGTTCGAGTACTGGAAGTTCACGCACCTGACGATCGATGTCGTGCCGGGACGCGGCGCCGGGTTCAGCGTCGAAGGTCCGACGGGGATGCGGTTCCTCATCCGGTCGCGGATGCTCGACCCCGCGGAGCTGGCGAGCCTCGGCCTGGTCTGAGGACTTTCGAATCGCCTGATTGGTCCCATTTCGGCCGGAGATGCAGCCAATCAGGCGATTCGAACGGGATACGCTGGCCCCGTGAACGCACCACACCGACCCTCCGTCCTCTTCGTCTGCGTCCACAACGCGGGGCGCTCGCAGATGGCCGCCGGCTTCCTCCGGCACCTCGCCGGCGACCGCATCGAGGTGCGCTCCGCCGGGTCGATGCCCGCTGCCGAGATCAACCCCGTCGCGGTGGCGGCGATGGCGGAGGTCGGCATCGACATCACGGCCGAGCAGCCGAAGGTGCTCACGACCGAGGCCGTGCAGGCGTCGGACGTGGTGATCACGATGGGCTGCGGTGACGCCTGCCCGTTCTTCCCCGGCACGCGCTACGAGGACTGGGTGCTCGACGACCCCGCCGGCCAGGGGGTCGACGCCGTCCGGCCGATCCGCGACGACATCCGCGGTCGCATCGAAACCCTCGTGTCCGAGTTGCTCTGACCGGCGCTCAGCCGGCCCCGTCGAGCATCGCCTTGGCAGCACGCGTGCGGGCGCGCAGGGCTTCGGCGAGCGCCGCGACCGCGGGGAGACGCAGCGACTCGGGCCGCGCGACCATGTAGTACGGGAGCTTCTCGGCGAAGACCTCGGGCAGCAGGCGCACGAGATCCGGGTGCCGGTCGGCCGCGAAGCAGGGGAGCAGGCCGATCCCGGCTCCCGCGCGGGTGGCCTCGACGTGCACGAAGACGTTGGTCGAGGTGAGTCCGTCCTGCATGCCGGGAACGAGGCGGCGCGGAAGGTCGAGCGCGTCCACCTGGAGCATCGAGTCGACGAAGTACACGAGTCGATGCTGCTCCACCTCGGCACGCGATGCCGGGGTGCCGGTGCGGCCGAGGTAGTCCCGGGAGGCGTACATGCCGAGGGTGTACGTGCCGAGCTTCACGGCCTGCGCGCGGCGGGTCTGCGGCGCGCCCACGACCACCTCCAGGTCGAGCCCGGCGCGGTGCTCGGCGGCCCTCCGCGTGGCGGCGACGATCTCGACCGTCAGCCGTGGGTGTGCTCGGCGCAGCTCTGCGATCGCGGGGGCAGCGATGTAGGCGCTGAAGCCGTCCGTGGCGGACATGCGCACGACGCCGGCGATCGGATCAGGAGTCTCGCCGGGGGCGGAGTCGAGCTGGGACAGCGCGGCCTCGATGCGTCCACCGGTCTCGGCGGCGGTGCGCCCGAGATCGGTGAGTTCCCACCCGGACGCGGATTGCGCGACGACCCGTCCGCCGAGCGCGTCCTCGAGGGCAGCGATGCGGCGCGCCACCGTCGTGTGATCGAGACCGAGGTGGGCGGCGGCGCTCGTGTACCGGCCGGTGCGGGCGACCGCGAGCAGCACGAGCAGATCGTCGGCACGAGGCCTCTTCGCCGCATCCATGCTGCAATTATGCACAGCCACTGCGCGGCACTGGGCATTGCTGCAAATCCGGCCCGTGCCGACACTGGAACGGATGTGTCACCGTCGACACCGAAGGAGAGAAATGACCGCCCCCACCCGCGCCTCCGGTCACCCCGCCGCCGCCCCGTCCTCCTCGAGGCTCACGCGCGTCGTCGCCGCCTCCATGGCCGGCACCGTCGTCGAGTGGTACGAGTTCTTCCTCTATGCGACCGCCGCCAGCCTCGTCTTCGGAACCTACTTCTTCCCGGCCACCGGATCGCCTCTCGACGGCATCATCGCCGCTTTCGTGACGTATGCGGTCGGCTTCATCGCGCGGCCGCTCGGCGGCATCGTCTTCGGTCAGATCGGCGACCGTTTCGGCCGCAAGCCCACGCTGCAGGCCACGATCATCATCGTCGGCGCCGCGACCTTCCTCATGGGGTGCCTCCCCGGCTTCCAGAGCATCGGCTACTGGGCGCCCGCGATGCTCGTCGCGCTGCGCTTCATCCAGGGCTTCGCTGTCGGCGGCGAGTGGGGCGGGGCCGTCCTCCTGGTCGCGGAGCAGAGCCCAGACCGGTCGCGCTCGTTCTGGTCGAGCTGGCCCCAGGCCGCGGTCCCCGTCGGCAACCTGCTCGCCACGCTCGTGCTCCTCGTGAGCTCGTGGGCGATGAGCTCGGCGGCGTTCCTCGAGTGGGGCTGGCGCATCGCGTTCTGGCTCTCCGCGGTGATCGTGCTCGTCGGCTACTACATCCGCCGCAACGTCGAGGAGGCTCCGATCTTCCTGGAGGCGAAGGCGCAGGTCGAGGCGGAGAAGGCCACCTCCTACGGCGTCGTCGAGGCGCTGCGCCGGTATCCGATCGGGATCGTGCAGGCGATGGGCCTCCGTTTCGCCGAGAACATCGTCTACTACATCGTCGTCAGCTTCACGATCGTCTACCTGAAGACCGTCCACGAGTACGACACCAGTCAGCTGCTGCTCGCTCTGCTCATCGCGCACGTCGTGCACTTCGCGATCATCCCGCAGGCAGGGCGGCTCGCCGACCGCTGGGGCCGCAAGCCCGTGTACCTGACCGGCGCGATCCTCAGCGCGACCTGGGCCTTCTTCGCCTTCCCGATGTTCGACACCCTGAACCCCGTGCTCATCGTGCTCGCCGTCACCATCGGCCTCTGCTTCCACGCGTTCATGTACGCGCCGCAGCCGGCGGTCATGGCCGAACTGTTCCCGACGCGGATGCGGTACTCCGGCGTCTCGCTGGGGTCGCAGGTCACGGCGATCCTCGCCGGGTCGCTGGCGCCGATCCTGGCGATCCAGTGGCTCCGGGACTTCGGCTCCTGGCTGCCGATCGCGCTCTACATCGTGTTCGCCTGCATCGTCACGGCGATCGCGGTGCTCTCGCTGCGGGAGACGAAGGGCGTGTCCCTGCAGGCCATCGACGACGCGGATGCCGCCCGCGCGAACGCCCGCACCGCGGCTGCGAGTGCCGCATGACGGATCTGCACGGACGTCGTGCTCTCGTCACCGGGGGAGCGAGCGGCATCGGTGCCGCCTGCGCGAGAGCCTTCGCGCAGGCGGGCGCCCGCGTGACGATCGCCGACATCGACGGTGACGCGGCCGAAGCCCTCGCTGACGAGATCGGCGGGCAGGCGTGGCAGGTCGACCTCACCGACCGCGATGCGCTGGCCGCACTCCGCCTGGACACCGACATCCTCGTCAACAACGCGGGCGTGCAGCACGTCAGCCCGATCGAGGATTTCGACCCCGCCCGCTTCTCGCTCCTCGTGCAGCTGATGCTCGAGGCGCCGTTCCTGCTGACCCGCGCCGTACTCCCGGGGATGTACGAGCGGGGCTTCGGGCGGATCATCAACATGTCGAGCGTCCACGGTCTTCGCGCCTCGCCGTTCAAGGCGGCCTACGTGGCGGCCAAGCACGGCCTGGAAGGGCTGTCGAAGGTCACGGCGCTGGAGGGTGCCGCGCACGGCGTCACGAGCAACTGCATCAATCCGGGGTATGTGCGGACCCCGCTGGTGGAGCGCCAGGTCGCCGACCAGGCGCGGGTGCACGGCATCCCGGAGAACGAGGTCCTGGAGAAGGTGCTCCTCACCGAAGCCGCGATCAAACGCCTCGTGGAGCCGGAGGAGGTCGCCGGCCTTGCCGTCTGGCTCGCCGCTGACGCCGCCGGGATGGTGACCGGCGCGAGCTACACGATGGACGGCGGCTGGTCCGCGCGGTGAGCCGTCACGCCGACGGAGAGGCCGCGGCGAGTACAGCGCTCCGCAGCCAGGAGCGATAACGCTCCGGCGACCAGCCGGACTGCACGACGAGCTGCTGGTGGCTCTCCGGCGAGAGCAGGAACGACAGCACGTCGGCGAGGGCGTCGCCGTCGTGGTCCGAGTCGACGATGCCCCGGCGCTGGAGTTCCGCCGCGAACCCCCGGTAGTCCGCCGCCCGGTTCGCGAGGATGCGCTGGAGGGCGGCGTCGACGACCGGGTCGGAGAGCGCCGCGCCCAGGAGGACCGTCCAGAGCGCATGCCCCCGCTCGTTCGCCGCGCCGATCTGCGCGATGACCGCGTCGAGGAAGACGTCGTCCGGCAGAGTCGTCAACCCGGAGCCGGCCTCGGTGTCGGCGAGGGTCTCGGCGGCCTCCGAGCCGGAGAAGGTGACCTCGAAGGCGGCGATGAGCAACTCCGCCTTCGCCGCCGTGGTCTTCACCGTCTCCGCGGAGACCCCGGCTTCTTTGGCGATCGCGGAGATCGTCGTCGCCTGGTATCCCTGCGCGGCGAACAGGCGGGCGGCTGCCGCGACGATGCGCGCACGGGTCTCCTCGGCCTGTCGGGTCCGCAGGACGGAGCGGTAGGGGCGTGCACTCGACGTCATTGACTTTCCTCAAGGGGTGATGAATACTTCAACGGTACAACCAACCCTATCGAGAGAGCCGCCATGTCCCGTTACCTCCTCACCTGCACTCCCGCCCACGGGCATGTGCTCCCGCTGCTGCAGGTCGCCAGGCACCTGGTCGCGGGCGGGCACGACGTCCTCTTCCTCACGAGCACCCGGTATGAGGAGCAGGTGACCACGGCGGGCGCGCGGTTCCTTCCGCTGCCGGCGGAGGCCGACGTCGATCTCGACGACGCGAACGGCGCGTTCCCCGAGCGCGAAGGTCTCACCGGGGTGGCCGCCCTCCGCTTCGACATGAGCACTCTCTTCATCCGCCCGGGCCGGGCTCAGCTCGAGGCCGTGCGCGTCGAGCTGGCGCGGAACCGCATCGACGCCGTCCTCACCGAGCCGCTGTTCGTCGGTGCGGCGCTGCTGCAGCGGCTGCCGAAGGCCGAACGGCCCCCGGTCGTGGTCCTCGGCATCTTCCCGCTCGGCGCCCGCAGTGTCGACACGGCCCCGTTCGGGCTCGGAGTCACGCCGATGCGGGGGCCGTTCGGACGGGTGCGCAACGCCTTCCTGCGTCTGGTGGCGGAGCGCGTGATCTTCGGGGGTGTGCAGAAGGAGGCCGATGCCATGGCGCGCGAGGCGGTCGGCCGCGATCTCGGCGGATTCGTGCTCGACTGGGCGGGCCGCGCCGACGCGTACGTGCAGTTCTCGGTGCCGGCGTTCGAGTACCCGCGCTCCGACCTCCCGGCGTCCGTGCACTTCGCCGGCCCCCTGCCCGCGGCGGCGGCGACCGTGCCACTGCCCGAGTGGTGGTCCGACCTGGACGGACGGCGGCCCGTGATCCATGTCAGTCAGGGGACGATCGCCAACGCCGACTTCGGCCAGCTCGTGCTTCCCACGATCGCCGGGCTCGCCGCGACGGACGCTCTCGTGGTGGTCTCCACCGGCGGACGTCCTGTCGACGCGCTCCCGGCGGAGCTCCCGGCGAACGTCCGCGTCGCCGAGTACCTGCCCTACGACCGGCTGCTGCCGGAGGTCGACGTGTTCGTCACGAACGGCGGTTTCGGCGGGGTGCAGCAGGCCCTTGCCCAGGGCGTCCCGCTGGTGGTCGCGGGGCAGACGGAGGACAAGGTCGAGGTCTCCGCCCGAGTCGGGTGGACCGGGGTGGGCATCAACTTGCGGACGAATGCGCCGAAGCCGGGACAGGTCGCCGAGGCCGTGCGCCGGGTGCTGGCCGAGCCGACGTTCCGGGATCGCGCGCGGCAGGTCGGAGAGGCGATGCGCGCTGCGGACGCCTGGCAGACGCTCGACACGGTCCTGGCCGCGGAGACCGCGACAGGGGCCGCGGCCGACAGTTCGATGCACCGCTGAGCGCCGCGCGGGAAAGTGCATTCCCGCGCATGAACGCAACCGGGTGCAACGTCTGCCGGTATACCATCCCGGTATCGCCACGCAGCGTCAGTCCCCAGCTGACCACGGGCGGGACGGTCGAACCGTCAATGCGGAGGGAACGTCGAATTCCTTTCGATCCCGAGGGGGGATGGGGTGGGCGTCGGTTCCCCAGAACGGCACCCACCCCCACATCGGGTTCGGCCTCAGTTCCAGCGGCTGAGCATCCAGAAGACCGCGAATCCGATCACCACGACGATCGGCACCCAGGTGCCCGTGTGCTTGAGGCGCCGACCCTGCGGCGCGACCCCCGGCGGTGGGGTGATCATCCCGGCCGGCGCAGCGAACGGGAGAGCGTGGCCCCCGGGCGTCGCCGCGGCGGCGAGGCGGTCGTCGCGCCACCGCGCCCACTGGTCGAGCTTGGTCAAGAGCGCCCCCACCGTCCCGAACAGCCACGCCCAGGTCGCCGGGTCGAGCGTGGACGCGCGGCGGGGCGTGTAGAGGAACAGCCAGTCGTCGACGATCTCGACGTCGAGCTGCGCGGCGTTGTCGATGAAGCGCGCCATGATGTCGGGCGTGAAGAGGTAGAGCGCGTCCTGCTCGTAGCCGTCCGGGCAGTACAGGGTGAAGTGCTGGTCGAAGTCGCCCTCGAGCGACAGGCGCTGTGCCCGCTGGAACGAGGCCGGCAGGTTGGAGCCGAAGCCGTTGTTGCCCTTCGCGTCGAGCACGATGTTCGGCAGGGGCACATCCAGCTTCACGGCCACATAGCCCCAGCGATACGTCGTCGAGTTCTTCCCGGACTGCACCGTGTACTGGTAGTTGCCGAACTCCACGAACCGCGGATTCGTGCCGCGGACCAGGTCGGTGGCCATGCGCGAGCGGCCGAGATGGAAGATCATTCCGGGGAGCGGCGGATCGTCCACGCGCGGCTCGTACGTCATGCCGTTGGCCTGGGCGAACCGGTGCAGGCGGTACCGGGCGGTGCGCGCTTTGCGGACGCCCATCCAGATGAGCACGCCCACCCCCGCGGCCACCAGCAGGAGGAGCACGAGGGGGATCGCCGCCGCGGCGGGGGAGCCGCTTCCCGCTGCCAGCGCCACCACCACGGAGGCGAGGATCGGAAGCATCACGACCCCGGCGATCGCGACGGCCACGACGGCGATGATCGACGACACCGCCATGCCGGTCGTCCGCCGGGACCGGAGCTCCGCCGTGAAGGCGCGGACGGCGGCCGGGTCGACCGGATCGGTGAGGGGGCGCGCATCGAACGACGCCGACGCCTGCGGAGACGTCATCGGTTGACCTCGTCGGCGTCCCACGTGAGGTCGGCGCCCTCGCGCAGGGCCTGCGCCTCCAGCCGCTCGTCGGTGCAGATCGCGCGGATGAGGTCGGGCGAGCCCGCCACGATGGTGGAGTCGTAGTCGATCTCCGAGACCGTCACCCAGGCGCGATCGGCGGGCCAGAGGATGTTCGGGCTCTGGGCGGCGGGCGGGAAGCCGTGCTCCTCGCCGACCCGATCGCGCCACGGCACGTCGAGCACCCAGTCCGGATTCGCGAAGGCCTGGGCGCCCCCGGAGAACAGCACGTAGTCGCGCCCCGGGAGCTGCAGCCGGGGCCCTTCGGAGATCTCGCGGGAGAGGATGCCGTCCTGCCAGGTGGGCTTCCGGAAGACGTTGTTGAAGGGGTCGTGCGTGCTGCGGTCGAGCATCGCCTGATGGTGCGGGTCTTCGCTGAACGTGAGGAAGACACGGGACGGCCCGTCTCCGAAGAAGCCGACCACACCGCCGAATCCCTCCCAGAGCGCGACGACCCCGTCGTCCGGTGTCGCGGTGTGGGCGGCGAGGTGCCCGCCCAGGACCGTCACGAGGTCGCTGTCGAGCGCGCCCTCCATCGGCGCCGTGAACTCGCGGCCGTCCGGAGCGATGCGGGTCCGCCAGTCGGCGTCGACGGGAGTGCGCACGATCCGGTGCCACTGCGCCTCTGCGTGCATCGTCGTGCCGAAGGCGGCGGCGGTGTCCGCCCAGCTGACGCGCACGTCGGAACCCGCCGCCGTGGGACTCTCCCGCACCGTGGCGGGATGGAAGATCCGGGCGTACGCGGGGAAGCCGCGGGGGACGACCGCGTGCATGCTCCCCAGACCGTCGTCGAGGGTCTCCCGCAGCCACGCGCCGACGCCGGGGTCTGCGATCCACTCCATGCGACCACGGTACCGGCCGCGTCCGACGACGCGAGCCGCGGCCGTCGATCCCCCATAATCGAGGGGTGACTGCCACCGCCACCCTCCCCTCCCTCGACGGCCGACGCTTCCGCATGGTCTCGTCCACGACCTCCGCCGTCGACCCCGACGCCCCCAGCGTCTTCGAGTACTTCGAACGCGACGGCGCGATCTGGGGCGGCTACGAGGGCGACACGGTCACCTTCGGGAAGTTCGTCGGCACGCGCACCGGCGACACGATCTGGGTCTCGTTCGTCCATGTGCTCAAGGCCGACGGCACCGTGGTCACCGGCGATGGCGAGAGCGAGCTGGAGCTCACCGACGACGGCCGCATCCGTCTGGTGGAGCACTACGAGATGCACGGCCTCCCGCAGCTCAGTGTCGTCGAGGAGATCCCCGCCGCCTGACTCAGCGCGGCGGGAGCGCATCCCGCCCGGGCGAGGCGGGCGTCCATCGCGTCATCCCGAGCGGAACCTCCGTCTGCCGCTCCGGCAGGTCTCCGGGAAGCAGGTAGGGCCGCCGGATGACCTCGTCGAGCACGACGACACTGACCACCGTCCGCACCTCGGGAAGCTGCGCGATGACTCCCGTCGAGAACTCGTGCACACCGCTCACGTCGACCGCGCGGATGAGCAGCATCGCGTCGTGCTCCCCGGTCGTGATCGCGCACCACTCCACGTCCGGCATCTCGATGATCCGCTCCCGGAACGAGGCCCAGGCCTGCGGCATCACGGTCACGAAGACGAGGGCTCCGATCGACAGCCCGGCCTTTGCCTGATCCACGCGGGCGCTGAATCCGGTGATGACGCCGTCGTGCACGAGCGACTCGACCCGCGTGTACGCGCTGGCCCGCGAGATGCCCACCTTCTCGGCCAGCGCGGCGATCGAGACGCGACCGTTATCGCGCAGCACATCGAGGATTCTGTACGCCGTCTCATCCAAAGGGGCGGCACTTCGTCCAGATTGCTTCGACGGATCCGCGTCCTTGCTGGACATATTGCTCCTCACATCCGAGGTTCTCGACAATGCGTGCCTGTGTGACGCGCACTTGCTGGACACATCGTCGCATATGATGCGAATCTGATCCCCGGTCGTCCACATCGGTGGCGACCGGACCCGAATGTACTCCTCGCCCTTGGAGGCCCTGATGTCGTCACGCCGTATCACGCCGGTCATCGCGCTCGGAGCCGTCGCGCTCCTGGCGCTCGCAGGTTGCTCGGGAGGGAACTCGGCGAACACCTCCGAGTCGTCCCAGGGCTCCGACTCCCTCGTCATCGACACCGCGTTCTCGATCGAGACGGCCGACCCGGGTCACACGTACGACCCGACCGGCAACATGATCGCGAAGGCGCTGTACGAGACCCTCGTCGACTTCGAGGGCTCCGACGTCTCCACTCCGGTCCCGGGCCTCGCGTCGTGGGAGCAGAACGACGAGGCGACCGAGTTCACGTTCACGCTCGAGGGCGACCGCGTGTTCTCCGACGGCTCGCCCATCGAGGCGAAGGACGTCGTGTTCTCGCTGCAGCGCATCCAGGGCATGGAAGACGCCAAGCCGAACTTCCTGCTCGGCGGCCTCACGATCGAGGAGGTCGACGACAAGACCATCCGGTTCACCTCGGAGACCCCGCTGCTGCAGCTCCCCGCGATCCTCGCGAACCCGGCGCTCGGCATCGTCAACGCCGACGTCGTGATGGAGAACGGCGGAAGCACCGACGGCTCCGACAGCGCCCAGGGCTTCCTCGACGGCGAGTCCGCGGATCCGGCCCGTTCGTGCTGGACACGCTCGACCTCAGCTCGCAGGTCGTGCTCACGCGCAACGACGAGTACAACGGCGACGAGGAGTCGGCCTACAGCCGCGTCGTCGTGCGCAACGTCTCGGAGAGCGCGACGCAGCTCGCCAACCTCAAGGGCGGCGACTCGATGGTCGCGATGGATCTCAACGGCGACCAGGTCGCCGGTCTCGGCGACGACATCAGCGTCGACTCGGTCCCGTCCGGCCAGACCATCTTCCTGCTGCTCAACCAGGGCGAAGCCGGCGGTGACCTCGCGAACGTGAAGATCGCGGAGGCCATCCGCTACGCGCTCGACTACGACGCGCTGCTCGAGCTCGCCGGCGCCGGTGCCGTCCAGGCGACCGGCGTCATCCCGCCCGGGTTCGAGGGTGCCCTCGACAGCGGCGTGAAGCAGGACCTCGACAAGGCGAAGGCCGCGCTGGAGGAGGCCGGGTACACCGGTCAGACCCTCAAGCTCCAGTTCCCGAACGACTACCCGGTCGGCGGCGTGGAGTTCACCCCGCTCGCGGAGCGCATCCAGGCGCAGCTCGAGGACGCCGGCATCGCCGTAGACCTGGCTCCGGCACCGTTCGCGACCGAGCTCGACGCGTACGTCAACGGCACCGAGGGCTTCGGTCTGTGGTTCTGGGGTCCGGACTACGCCGACTCGGCGAACTTCCTCCCCTTCGCCCCGGGTCTGAAGGTCGGCCTCCGCGCCGGCTGGGCGGCCGAGGCCAACCCGGAGATCGCGGGCATCGCCGCCGGTGCGGCCGCCGCGACCGACGCCGAGCAGCGCACCGAGGCCTTCACCGAGTTCGCCGAGGCCATGCAGGCCGAGGGCCCGTTCGTGCCGCTGATCGTCCCCGGTCGCAACATCTCCTCCGCCTCCAGCGTGTCCGGCGCCGTGTACAACTCCGTGTGGGAGATGGACATCGCCGAGATCCAGCCGGCCGGCTGAGCGGATCGCCATGACGACAGTGGCCGTGCAGAGGCAGGCGCAGCGGCGCCGCTCGCCTCTCGTCGGATACCTGCTGCGGCGGGCCGGGACCTCTCTGCTCCTGTTGGTGGGCGTGACGATCGTCACGTTCGCGCTCACCAACCTGGTGCCGGGAGACCCGGTCTCGGCCGCGCTCGGTGAGGGCGCGTCGCAGAACCCCGCGACGCGCGAGGCGTTCATCAAGGCGAACGGACTCGACCAGCCACTGTTCGTGCAGTACTTCATCTATATGGGGAACCTGCTCCGCGGGGACCTCGGCACGTCGCTGGTGACCGGACGCCCGGTCACCAGCGACCTCGCCACCGCCGTGCCCGCGACCATCGAGATCGCGATCGGCGCGATCATCGTCAGCCTCGCGGTCAGCATCGTGCTCGGCACCCTGGCCGCCTACCGCCGCGGCCTCGTCACCGACCAGGTCATCCGCGTCGTCACGCTCGTCGGGCTCAGCGTCCCGACCTTCTGGCTCGCTCTGGTCAGCTTCTACGTGTTCTTCCTGGAGCTGCGGATCGCCCCGGGTTCCGGACGCATCTCGCCGTCGATCACCCCGCCGCCGCGCGTGACCGGGCTCTACACGGTCGACTACCTGCTCAACGGCGACGCGGTGGGCTTCTTCGACGCCCTCGCGCACCTCGCGCTTCCGGTCATGGTGCTCTCGCTCGTGACCATCGGACTGCTCACCCGCTTCATCCGCACGTCGGTGCTCGAGGTCCTCGGCAGCGACTACGTGCGCGCGGCCCGGGCCAAGGGCCTGCCGGCGATGCGCGTCATCATCGACTATGTGCTCCGGGGCGCCTCGCTGCCGATCCTCACCGTGGTGGGTGTCGCGTTCGGGGCCCTGCTCTCCGGAACCGTGCTCGTCGAGTCGGTGTTCGCCTGGCCGGGGCTGGGCACCTACGCCTACAACTCCGCCGCCAACCTCGACCTGCCCGGCATCATGGGCGTCGGTCTCGTGGTCGGCGTCATCTACCTCCTCATCAACTTCATCGTGGACCTGCTCTACGGCGTGCTCGACCCGAGAGTGAGGATCGCATGAGCCGCATCGCCGCAGCGACCCCCGCCGGACGCTTCCGCTTCCGCTGGCCGCGTGCCTGGCGCACTCCGCTCGGCATCATCGGCACCGTCATCGCCGGTGCGTGGATCATCGTCGCCTTCACCGCGCAGTGGTGGGTGCCCTACCCGCCGAACGCGCAGGTGCTGCCGCGCCTGCAGCCGCCGGGCATCGACACGATCCTCGGTACCGACGGCAACGGCCGCGACATCTTCTCCCGGTTGATGACCGGCGCGACGGTGAGTCTGCCGCTCGCGCTCATGCTCGTGATCGCCGCCCTCATCATCGGCACCCTCATCGGCGCGGTCGCCGGGTACTTCGGGCGCGCCGTCGACGAGACGCTCATGCGCATCACCGACCTCTTCATGGCCTTCCCGACCGTGATCCTCGCCATGGTGGTCGCGGCCTCGCTCGGCCCCTCGCTGTTCAACGCCGTCATCGCCGCGATCGTGGTCTCGTGGCCGCAGTACGCCCGCGTCACCCGCAGCATCGTGCTCGGTCTCCGCGGGCAGAACTATGTGATCGCCGGGCGCCTGCTCGGCCACTCGCCGCTGCGCACGCTCTTCGTCGACATCCTGCCGAACATCGCCGGCCCGGTCCTCGTGCTCGCGACGCTCGACATCGGCGCGGCGATCCTGCTCCTCTCAGGGCTCTCCTTCCTCGGTCTCGGTGCGCAGCCGCCGACGGCGGAGTGGGGGTCGATGATCTCCGGGGCGATGCAGAACTTCGACGCCTGGTGGCTCGGAGTCTTCCCGGGACTCGCGATCCTCACCGTGGTGCTCGCGTTCAACTTCCTGGGCGACGCGATGCGCGACGTGCTCGACCCGACAGCCGAGATCACACACGAGAAGCAGGCGGAGCACACCGCCTCCGCGACGGGGGTGCCCGCATGACCGCGCAGAGCACGGCGACGCTGAGCATCCGCGACCTCACGATCGACATCGGCCGTCCGCTGGTGAAGGGCGTGTCCCTGGAGCTCGAACCCGGGCGCATCCACGGCCTCGCGGGGGAGTCGGGCTCCGGTAAGACGCTCACCTCCCTGGCGGTGCTCGGCCTCCTGCCGCGACAGGCGAAGACCGGCGGCTCGATCCTGCTCGCGGGGGAGGAGCTCGTCGGTCGCAACCGCCGGGGGCTCAACCGCGTCCGCGGGAAGCGCATCGCGATGGTCTTCCAGGACCCGTCGGCCTCGCTGCATCCGCAGCTGCCGGTCGGCCGCCAGCTCACCGACCACATGCGCGTGCACCTCGGACTCAAGGGGGCCGCTGCGCGCGAGCGGGCGGTGGAGCTGCTCCAGACCGTGCAGGTGCCGAACCCGGCCGAGGCCCTGAAGCGGTATCCCCATCAGTTCTCCGGCGGACAGCGGCAGCGCATCGCGATCGCGTGCGCCCTCGCGTGCGACCCGGAGGTGCTGCTCGCGGACGAGCCGACGACCGCCCTCGACGTGACGGTGCAGGCAGGCATCCTGAAGCTCCTGCGCGACCTCGCGATCGAGCGGAATCTCGCCGTTCTGCTCGTGACCCACGACCTGGGCGTGATGAGTGCGATCGCGGACACGGTCGCCGTCATGAAGGACGGCCGCATCGTCGAGCTCGCCGATCGGGAGACGCTCTTCCGCGCCCCGCAGCACGAGTACACCCGCATGCTGCTCGCGGCCCTGCCGGGGTCGCGCATCGACGAGAGCCCCGAGGAGGCTGCGGATGAGTGAGGTCAGCGTCCTCGACGCCCGCGACGTGGTGGTGCGGTACCCGGGCACCCCGCCCGTGATCGCGGTCAACGGCGTCTCGCTGAGTGTCGCGGCGGGAGAGACGGTCGCCCTCGTGGGCGAATCCGGCAGCGGCAAGTCGAGCCTGGCCCGCGCCGTCGTCGGCATCGAGAAGACCGCCGCCGGGACGGTGTCGTTCCGCGGCGCCCCCGTCGCGCCGCTGGGGATCCGCCGTCGTGACACGGCGCTCACCGGCATCCAGATGGTCTTCCAGGACCCGGCGACCTCGCTGAACCCGCGCCGGCGGATCGGCGACCAGATCTCCGACGGCATCGCGACCGCCCGTGCGCGCGGTGCCGCCGGCTCCACCGTGGAGGAGTGGCTGGAGCGGGTGGGACTGCCCGCCGAGGTGCGCACCCGCTTCCCGCATCAGTTCTCCGGCGGACAGAAGCAGCGCATCGCGATCGCCCGGGCCCTCGCCGCGCGGCCCTCGCTGCTCGTGGCTGACGAGCCCATCTCCGCCCTCGACGCGTCCACCCAGACGAGCGTCGCGGGACTCATGCGCGATCTGGTGGCCGAGTCCGGCGCGGGGATGCTCTTCATCTCCCACGACCTCGCCGTCGTGCGCCGCATCGCCGACCGCACGTTCGTCATGTTCGGCGGGAGGGTGCTCGAATCGGGGCCGACCGATGAGCTGTGGGCGGCGCCGCGGCACCCCTACACGCAGGCGCTGCTCGCCGCGATCCCGGAGCCCGACGGCACGGGGCGCATCCCTGAGGCGCCCTCCGCCGACGACCGTGCGGTCTGGGCCGAGGTGCCTCCCGTCGCCTACTGACGCCGGATACGGCGAAGGGCCGGAGCGTGCGCTCCGGCCCTTCCGTGTTTCCCGTCCGATCAGAGCGGCGCGACGATGTCCTGCTTCACGTCCCACTCGGTGATCTCGAGGGCGACGTCGACCGACTGTCCCTGGACGGTCGCGGAGCTGGTCGAGGCGAGGTTGACGTAGTCCTCGGTGACCTCGAACACGACCTCGACCGGCGTGCCCGCCTGCTCGACGGTGCCGCTGACGAGGTAGACCTTCTGGCCGAGGCGCTCGCCCGTGCCGGTCACGGTGAAGTCGCCCGTGATGGCCTTCGCCGTCTCGGCGGGGTCCATCGCGGTGACGTCCTTCGCGGTGGTGCTGAGGCCGGCGATGATGGGGTCGCTCGACGACGGGTCGGCGGCCTGCCAGTCGCTGGACGGCGACTTCACCCAGACGTCGTCGCCGATCGCGACGATCGAGCCCATCGGGGAGAGCGACTCCAGCGCCTTCTCGGCCGGGTTGAAGCGCGTGGTGGACTCCATGCCCATCACGACGGTCTTGGCGGCGTAGCCGGCGGTGTCGGTCATGGCCTCGGCGATGCAGGCGCCGAGGGCCGAGCCGTCGACGGTGGCGCCGTCGGCCAGTTCGGGGCAGTCGCTGGACGGCGCTTCGGCCTCCTGCGACGCGGCCCCGCTCGGCTTCGACTCGGCAGGCTTCTCCGACGCTCCCGCCGAACATCCGGTGAGCATGACGGCGGCGGCCAGCACGACGCCGACCCCCCACTTGTTGACGCGCATGGCGCCCCCCTCCAGGTCCGTGCCGATGACCGTCACCAGGCACGCCCTCCAGCATGCCAAGGTCGGGCGGGAAGTGCGGGAGGCAGCTCCGAGGAAACTCCGCTAGACTGTCGAGGTTGTCTGCCTTCCGGCGTCCATTCGGTCTCCTGGGGCGGGCACGTGCACACACCCTCCTGCTCCCGGGAAAGTCCCGAGAGCCGTTCTAGTCCGAAGGAGGTGGGTAAGTGACGCACCAGTACGAACTCATGGTCATTCTGACCCCCGAGATCGACGAGCGCCAGGTCGCCCCGACGCTCGACAAGTTCCTGAAGGTCATCACCAACGATGGTGGCTCTATCGAGAACGTCGACATCTGGGGCAAGCGCCGTCTCGCCTACGAGATCCAGAAGAAGACCGAGGGCATCTACGCCGTCGTCAACTTCACCGCGACCAGCGCCGCCACGCAGGAGCTCGACCGTCAGCTCAAGCTGAACGAGCAGATCATGCGCACCAAGGTGCTCCGCGCCGAAGAGGCTCAGGCGATGATCGCTTCCGAGGCCAAGCGCTCCGAAGAGAAGGCTGCCCGCAAGGCCGCCAAGGCTGCGAAGGCCTAAGTCTCATGGCCGGCGAAACCGTCATCACCGTGGTGGGCAACCTCACCGCCGACCCCGAGCTGCGCTACACGCAGAACGGGCTGCCGGTGGCGAACTTCACCATCGCATCGACGCCTCGCAACTTCGACCGTGCCGCGAACGAGTGGAAGGACGGCGAAGCGCTGTTCCTCCGCGCCTCGGTGTGGCGTGAGTTCGCCGAGCACGTGGCGGGCTCGCTCACCAAGGGCATGCGCGTGATCGCGCAGGGTCGTCTGCGCCAGCGTTCCTACCAGGACCGTGAGGGCAACCAGCGCACCGCGATCGAGCTGGAGGTCGACGAGATCGGCCCCTCGCTGCGGTACGCGACCGCGCAGGTCACCCGTGCGGCCTCGGGCGGTGGCGGCGGGGGACAGTCCCGTCCCGCGCAGCAGCAGGTGTCGGAGGAGCCGTGGTCCACGCCCGGCTCGTCGACCAGCGCCGATGCCTGGAGCACTCCGGGCAGCTTCGGCGACGACACCCCCTTCTGAAAACACTTCTTCACGGGTGGGTCCCTGAGCTTGTCGAAGGGCCGCACCCCGCTCATCACTAAGGAAAAGCAATGGCTGGAAAGTCGAGCGGCGACCGCCGCAAGCCGCGGAAGGGCGCGAAGAACGCCGCTCCCGCGAAGTCCATCCGGGTCGGCGTCATCGATTACAAGGATGTCGCCACCCTCCGCAAGTTCGTCTCGGAGCGCGGCAAGATCCGCGCCCGTCGCATCACCGGTGTGTCGGTGCAGGAGCAGCGTCTGATCGCCACCGCGATCAAGAACGCGCGCGAGATGGCGCTCCTGCCCTACGCTGGCGCCGGCCGGTAAGGGGTACTGAGATGGCAAAGCTGATTCTCACGAACGAGGTCGCCGGGCTGGGTAGCGCCGGTGACGTGGTCGAGGTCAAGAACGGGTACGCCCGCAACTACCTCATCCCCCAGGGCTTCGCTACGGCGTGGACCCGTGGTGGCGAAAAGCAGGTCGCGTCGATCCAGGCCGCGCGTCAGGCACGCGCGATCCACGACCGCGACGAGGCTGTGGCCCTGAAGAACACCCTCGAGGGCACCAAGGTGCGTCTCGCGGTGAAGGCCGGCAAGGAAGGCCGTCTGTTCGGCTCGGTGAAGACCGCCGACGTCGCAGAGGCCGTCACGGCTGCGGGCCTCGGCTCGATCGACAAGCGCAAGGTGCACATCCCCTCGCCCATCAAGGCGACCGGTGAGCACGAGGCGACCGTGCGTCTGCACGAGGACGTCACTGCCGTCATCACGCTGCAGGTCGTCGCCGCCAAGTAAGGCACCCGACGGGCGCGCGCCTGTCGAACGGAACGCCCCCTGTCCTCCGGGACAGGGGGCGTTCGCGCATCCGGACGAGGTGAGGATCAGGCGACATTTCTCATACGCCGACGCAACATGCTGTGCTGTTGGCTCGATTCCATGGTGACACCACCCCCCTTCCCGACATCCAGAGCGCCCTGGGGCGATGCCGCGAAGGGGCTGCTGATCGTCCTCGTGGTGTTCTGGCACGTCGTGCTGAAGACCTACCTGCAGGTCGACTGGCGGCTCGGCATCCCCCTCCCCGGAGCCTGGGGTCTCGCGAGCGACCTCATCTGGCCGTTCCTCATGCCGTTGTTCCTGTTCCTGTCCGGGTACTTCGCCTCCGCGGCGCTGGCCCGACCGTGGGCCGTCGTGTTCCGTCCCCGCGTCGTCCGCTTCCTCTACCTGTATCTGCTGTGGAGCCTCATCCACGCCGCCGCGATGTGGGCATTCCCGGACTTCCCGACGTTCGTGCCGCGGAGCGTCTCCGCGTTCGTGGAGGGGGTGACGATCAGCCCGCCGAACACCTGGTACCTCTACGCGCTCGCGCTGTACTTCGTCGTCGCGAAGGGCCTGCACCGACTGCCGCGCGGCGTCCTGCTGGTGGGCTCCGGCATGCTCTCGGTGGCGGTGGCCGCCGGACTGGTCGACGTGGTGAGCAACCGCGGATCGCTCCTCTACAACCTCTTCTTCTTCCTCGGAGGTGCATACCTCGCGCCGCGCATCCGTCGCTTCACCGCTCGACCGCGACCCGCACTCGCCGGGGCCCTGATCCTCGGGTACCTCGCGGCCTACGCCGTCATGCGCGTGACGGGCACGGAGACCGTTCCCGGGGTGTGGCCGGCCGTGTCCGTCCTCGGGGTGGCGATGGGAATCGCGGTCGCCCCGATCCTCGCGGGCCTCCCTCTGGTCGGGCGGGGTCTGCAGGCGCTCGGCGTCCGCACCCTGCCGATCTACCTCCTGCACATGCCGCTGCTCGCGCTCGCCGACGCCGCGCTCGTGGGAGTGCTGTCCGACGCGGGGCAGGCGGTGCAACTGCTCGCGGCCGTCCTGCTCCCGGTCGTGCTGACGGCGGCTCTCGTCGCCGCGTGTATCGGCCTCGATCGGCTCACCGCTCGCGACGGACTCACCTGGCTGTGGGATCTGCCTCGTCGGCGGGCCGCGGTCGACGGCGCGCCTCGCAGAGTCCCCTGGCGGACCCCGGTCGCGGTGCTGGCACTGCTGGGGGTCGGCCTCGCCGTCACCGCGGCAGCGGCGATCCCCGCTCGGCCTTCCGCGATCATCGACCGCGCCGCCACCAGCGAGGGAGAAGTCAGCATCGGCGCCGTGGGCGACATCCTGCTGTACGACGCGTCGCGCGGAATCCCGGCGGATCGCGGGCGATCGACCTTCGACGAGGTACGCCCCTGGTTCACCGAGGACCTCGTCACCGGCAATCTGGAGCAGGTGATCGCGGCGGACACCGGCGTCGACAAGTGCGGCGGGAGCGACCACTGCCTCGCGTTCCGCAGCGAGCCGGATGCCGCTGCGGCGCTGCGCGGCTTCGACGTGCTCAATCAGGCGAACAACCACAGTCACGACTTCGGCCGGAAGGGCGTCGACGAGACGAGGGCCGTTCTGCGCGCGGAGGGCATGGACGCCGTCGGGGACCGGAACGAGGTCGTCGTGACGAGGGTGGGGGAGACCACCGTGGCCCTGGTCGGCTTCGCGCCCTATGGGGGATTCAACCGGGTCACCGACCTGCGTCACGTCGGTCAGGTCGTGCGTGCGGCGGCGGAGCAGGCCGACCTCGTCGTCGTCCACGCGCACATGGGCGCCGAGGGACCGGAGGCCGACGCGGTCACCGGGGGGACCGAGCTCAGCTTCGGGGAGAACCGGGGAGATCCGCAGGCGTTCGCGCACGCGGCCGTCGACGCCGGGGCCGATCTGGTGGTCGGGCACGGCCCGCACGTCGTCCGGGGTGCGGAGTTCTACCGCGGCCGCCTCATCGCGTACAGTCTGGGCAACTTCGCGGGAGGGGGCGTCTTCGGGGCCGAGGAGGAGACGCGCTTCGGCGCCTACCTGTCGGTCCGTCTCCGTGCCGACGGAACGTTTCTCGGCGGACAGGTCCGCTCGATCCGCTTGGCGGCCGACGGCGGCGCCCCGGAGCCCGATCCGACCGGTCGGGCCGGCGCCCTGATGGACGAGCGCGGCCGGCGGGACTTCCCGGGCAGTGCTGTCGTCGTCGACGCCGACGGGTCGATCGTCCTGCCGTGAGGATAGGCTGCTGGCCATGACGGACGACGTTCGCAATGTGCACGAGGCCCTGTCCACCATCCACGAGCACTGGCAGCCGCACCGGCTGACGAGCGTCAACGACTACGACGTCAAGGTCGTGAAGCTGCAGGGCGAATTCGTCTGGCACACGCATCCCGAGACCGACGAGCTGTTCTTCGTGGTGAGCGGACGCCTGACGATCCAGCTCCGCGACCGCGACGTCGTCCTGAACGCGAACGACGTGTTCGTGGTGCCCCGGGGCGTCGAGCACTGCCCGAAAGCCGAGGGAGAAGTGCACGCGATCCTCTTCGAGCCGAAGGGCACGGTCAACACCGGAGACGCAGGTGGCGACATGACGGCAGATCTCCAGGAGCTCGGCTAAGCCCCCGCATCGCGTCCCGTGCGTCCGCAGAACGGGCGCACGGATGCCCCGCGGTGGGGGGACCACGGGGCATCCGCCGATTGCGCGGCGGTCACGCTCGGCAGAGGAAGCGCAGCGAGGGCTGCACCGCACGTGCGGACGCTGCCGCGCACCGGCGGGGGCGAGTCTCCTCCCCCGAGGACATCGCCGCCGCCGGGGCTCAGCGCCTACGCCGTGCGACGGCGCAGCAGGCCCGCACCTCCCAGCAGCAGGAGAGCGGCGAGGGCCCACAGCCACGCGGCCGAGGCGCCACCGGTCATCGCGAGGCCGGTGGCCTCACCCGTCGCGGCGGCACCCGCAGCCCAGGGCATGCTGGTCATGCCGGCTCCGGTGCTCGGCGTCGTTCCCGGGTTCACTCCGGGGTCGGTGCCGGGGTTGGTGCCGGGGTCCGTGCCGGGGTCGGTGCCGGGGTCGGTGCCCGGGTCCGTTCCGGGATCAGTGCCCGGATCCGTGCCCGGGTCCGTTCCGGGGTTCGTGCCGGGATCGGTCACCGTGCTTTCGCCGACGACGGAGATCGCGTTCCCGCCGATCGTGATGGGAAGCGTCACGGGGAGCTCCAGCTGAGTCCCGCCGAGGATGCTGTCGTCGCCGCCGGTGGTGCTGCCGCCGGCCGCGGGTGCGGTCGGGGACGTGCCGCCGGTGGTGCCGGTGACGGTGGCGTCGTCGGTGACGGAGATGGCGTTGCCGGTGACGCCGATGGGGGCGGTCACGGGTGCGACCACCTGGGTGCCGCCGAGGGTGCTGTCGTCGCCCCCGGTGGTGCTGCCTCCGGCCGCGGGTGCGGTCGGGGCCGCGGTGCCGCCGGTGCCGGTGGCCTCGCTGTCGCCGAGGAGCGAGATGGCGTTGCCGTCGACGGTGACCGGGGCCGTCACCGGGGCGACGACCTGGGTGCCGCTCGCGGTGCCGTCCTCGCCCGAGGTGCTCGACCCGGTCGCGGGTGCGGTCGGGGTCGCAGTGCCGCCGGTGGTGCCGGAGGCCTCGCTGTCGCCGAGGAGCGAGATGGCGTTGCCGCCGACGGTGACAGGCGCCGTCACGGGTGCCACGGCCTGCGTGCCTCCGAGGATGCTGTCCTCACCGCCGGTGGTGCTCCCGCCGGCCGCGGGTGCGGTCGGGGCCGCGGTGCCGCCGGAGGTGCCGGAGGCCTCGCTGTCGCCGAGGACCGAGATGGCGTTGCCGCCCACCGTGACCGGGGCCGTCACCGGGGTGACGACCTGGGTGCCGCTCGCGGTGCCGTCCTCGCCCGAGGTGCTCGACCCGGTCGCCGGGGCAGGCACCGGTGCTGCGGCGCTCTCTCCCTCGGCGGCCGACTCGGAGTCGCCGAGCAGCGAGATGGCGTTGTCAGACACGGTCACCGGGGCGTTGACCGCAACGAGAGCCTGGGTGCCCGAGAGCACACCATCCAGGCCGTCCGTGTCGAGGGAAAGCACCCCGGCCGCGTCAGGGGCCTGGGGAGCCGCGCTCTGGGGAGGAGCGGCGGCCGGGGTGCTGGTCGTGGAGTCTTCGGTGAGACTGATGGCGTTGTCCGTCACCGTGACGGGAAGGTTCACGGTCAACACGGCTTGGGTGCCGGATGCCGTGCCCTCCTCGCCGCTCGTCTGCGGAGCGGGGGCGGGAGCCGGGGCAGGGGCTGGTGCCGGTGCCGGTGCCGGAGCGGGGGCCGGGGCAGGCGCCGTGGATGCCGCGTCGCCGAGCACGGAGATCGCGTTGTCGACGACCGTGATCGGGGCGGTGATGGGCGCTACGGCCTGGGTGCCGGAGAGCAAGCCGTCGTCTCCGGATGTCTCGGCCGCATTGGCGGCCGTCGCGCCGAGCAGGGTGATCCCGCCGGCGATGAGCGTGCCCCAGAGGACGCGCTTCGCGTAGGTACGCATGATGGTTCTCCTGACGTGACTGGTCTGTCTGATGGGATGCACGCGAGGAAGTGCGCGCGCAGCACGGCATCTGTCATCCGGGTGGGATGACGTGACAGTCCGTCAGTCGGGAGAGACGTCGGTGTCGGCGACGGGGGCGCCCGGCAGGGCGTCGTCCCGTGCGCCGGCGGCCCGCTCCCCAGCACGGAGCGGGGTGGCGCCGATCTCGCTGAGGCGAGCGGGGGCGCTGGCGGAACCTCCGGCCGAGGTGGCGGAGGAAGAGGCGGGGGCGGCCGGAGCGGCCGGAGGAGCACCGAGCGGCACCGGAGCGGCGTCACCGGCGCCGGCGTCCGAGGAGTCGGTCGCGGAGACCGGGCCTGCAAAGGAAGCCACGGTACGGAGCGCAGAGTGCTGGCCCGTGCTCGGGGAGGCCGACGGTGCGGGCGCAGGCTCGGGAAGCGCGGCGATCTCGTCGCGCGCCGTGGTCACACCCGCGGGGACGGAGCCCTCCGGGGTCTGCGGTGCGGCCGGCTCGAGTGGCGTGAGCACCTCGACGACCGGCGGAACGGTCTCATCGACGACGCCGCCGATCAGGCCGGTCGTGCCATCGACGACGCCGACGACGTTCTCGACCAGGTCGATGGCGCCGGAGTCGACGACGATGCCGCCGACCAGCGGAAGGCCGCCGACGAGGTCGAGCACGGGCGCCGTGATCTGTGAGACCGGTGCAGAGCCGAGCACGTCGGTCACGGGCTCGACGACCGTCTCGGTGGTCTCGGCGACCGCCTCGAGCACCGGGGCCGCGGTGTCTCCGACGACCGGGACCTGCGTCACCGTCTCGGTCACCGTCTCGACGACGGCGGGAGCGCCCTCCTGCACGGGAGCGACGGTGTGGGTCACGACCGGAGCCACGACCTCGTGCACCACGGGCGCGACGACCTCCTGGACCACCGGAGTCGCCACCTGGTTCACCACCGGAGCCACGACGTCGTTCACGACCGGCTTCGTCACGGCGGTGACGGTCTCGGATACGACCGAGGTGAGGCTGTCGAGCGGACCCTTCGGCTGCTCGTCCGCGTGCGCGGAGCCGCCGCCGGTGAGGACGGTCAGGGCTGCCCAGGCGAGCGCGCCGATTCCACCCCAGAGGACGGCGTGGGGTACGCCGCGTCGGGTGGTCCGAGCGTCCACGTCGTCCTCCCCCTCCGAAGGTCCACGGGTGTGTCGATGGGAGGCAGAATACTCGCGGACCCCCTGTCTGTCCAGGGGCGTTTACATCCGATTCTTCTCGTGTCAGATCGTGACGCGCCCGGCGGATTTCCGGCTTGACTTTCCCCAGGTTCTACACATGCCCCCTCCGGAGGGGAAACCTTCAACGCGCAATTTAAACTCGTTTTCATCCACAGGGTGGGGAAACGATGAAACCCCGGTCAGCGCGATAAAAAAAGTTCGGCGTTCACACCGTCCACCGGGTTATCCACACCTGTTCTGCACAGACACTCCGAGATTGTCCGCACGCTGTCCACATGGTTATCCACAGGCCGTGTTGCACCGTGTGGAGACCGCTCATAGCGTGGTCGAGCGACCGAATGTCGGGGGCACCTGCTTGTCTGGGGATGGCCGCCGCGCGGCCGCGGTCCCCCGCACCGGCGTCTGCGGATGCGCGCGCGGGGCCCGCCTCAGAACCGTCGCATCGAAGGGAACACAGTGTCGATCGCCGACATCTCCGAGGAGCGCCTGGGAGGGCAGCGTCCGCCCGAGCGCACGCCTCCGCACGACCTCCTCGCCGAGCAGAGCGCCCTGGGCGGCATGCTCCTGTCGAAGGACGCGGTCGCCGACGTGATCGAGACGCTCAAGGGCGCCGACTTCTACATCCCCAAGCACGAGCTCATCTTCGAGGCGATCCTCTCGCTCTACTCCCACGGCGAGCCGACCGACGTCGTCGCGGTCACCGACGAGCTGATCAAGACCGGTGAGCTGAACAAGGCCGGCGGCGCCGACTACCTGCACACGCTCACGTCGATCGTCCCGACCGCGGCCAACGCCGGCTACTACGCCGGCATCGTCTCCGAGCGCGCGATCCTCCGCCGCCTCGTCGACGCCGGGACGCGCATCGTCCAGCTCGGCTACGACGGCCAGGGCGACGCGACCGACATCGTCAACAACGCGCAGGCCGAGATCTATTCGGTGACCGGCTCGGAGACGGCGGAGGACTACGTGCCGCTCACGGTCGCGGTCGACGCCGCGGTCGAGGAGATCGAGGCAGCCAACGGCCGCGACGGTTCCATGACAGGCATCCCCACCGGCTTCCGCGAGCTCGACGAGCTCACCAACGGCCTGCACGGCGGGCAGATGATCGTCGTCGCCGCGCGACCCGCGATGGGAAAGTCCACGCTCGCCCTCGACTTCGCCCGTGCGGCCTCGATCGGGCACGACTTCCCCTCGATCTTCTTCTCCCTCGAGATGGGCAAGAGCGAGATCGCGATGCGTCTGCTCAGCGCCGAGGGGGCGATCCCGCTGCAGAACATGCGCAAGGGAACGCTCGACCCGCGGGACTGGACGACGGTCGCCGCCACCCGCGGCCGCATCAACGACGCCCCGCTCTACATCGACGACAGCCCGAACATGACGCTCGTCGAGATCCGGGCGAAGTGCCGACGGCTGAAGCAGCGGGCCGGTCTGCGCATGGTCATCATCGACTACCTCCAGCTCATGACGTCGGGTAAGCGCGTCGAGTCCCGTCAGCAGGAGGTCTCGGAGTTCTCCCGAAGCCTCAAGCTCATCGCCAAGGAGCTGCAGGTCCCGGTCATCGCACTGTCGCAGCTGAACCGTGGTCCCGAGCAGCGCCAGGACAAGAAGCCCGCCATCAGCGACCTGCGAGAGTCCGGATCGATCGAGCAGGACGCCGACATGGTCATCCTGCTGCACCGCGACTCGGTCTATGACAAGGACGTCCGTCCCGGCGAGGCCGACCTCATCGTGGCCAAGCACCGTAACGGTCCGACCGCGACCATCACCGTCGCCTTCCAGGGGCACTACTCCCGGTTCGCCGACATGGCGCCGGGCGGCGACTTCAACTGACCCCCGGCGTCAGCGTCCTGCGTCGGACGCCGACTCCTCGCGGAGGCTGAGCCGGACGTGGCAGGAGTGCGCGCTCGTGAACGGGATCACGCGTTCGATCTCCACGGGTCCGCCCGCTCTCGCCAGCACCGACTTCATGAGCTCCTCGTGCACCCGGCAGACCACGGTCTGGTCATCGGTCAGCAGCGTGTGGAAGCGGCAGGGGGAGAGGTCGACGGTCATCGCCTTCTCGTCGATGTCGGGCTGCAGGCCCACGTCGTCGAGGTGGTGGAACAGCGCGTCGAGCTGATGCGTCGCGGCCTCCGGGAGCCCGGATCGCGTCGCCGGGAGCACCGCGCGCATGAGGTCGCCGTGACGGATCGCCTCCTGGACCCGCCGTTCCTCGATCTCGTTCGGCTCGCTGGGCAGCACGGGGGAGAAGCGCAGCCGTGGTCTTCCGCGCCGACCGGTGTGCTCGACCTCGGACCGGGCGAGGCCCTCGCCCTCGAGCACGCGGAGGTGGTCGCGGAGCGTGTTCACGTGGAGGCCCATGCGGAGGGAGAGCTCGGCGAGGCCGATTCCCGGAGTGTCCATCAAGGCGGCGAGGACCCGCAGCCGACTGCTCTGCATGAGTCCGCGGTAGGCGTCGGTAGGACGTGGCATGTTACCCATTATCCCCTGAGCGTGGAGCGAGGGGCCGATTTCCACGGTCACCCGTCGCCCGGGGTGCGGACCGCCCGGTTAGCCTGAGGCCATGACGGGTGGACGCACGGTGACGGCGCTGCGCCTGCTGCTGCCCGCTTTCCTGCTCGGGGCGATCATCGCGATCTCGTTCCTGGAGGCACCGCTGAAGTTCCTGGCTCCCGGAATCACGATCCCGCTGGGTCTCGGCATCGGTCGCCTCGTGTTCACCGCCCTCAACGTCCTCGCGGGAGCGGTGCTCCTCGTGTTGACGGCGGTCAGCGTCCGTGCCCGTGCCGGGCGCTCCTCGGCTCTGCTGCTCGGCGGGCTGTGGCTGGTGTTCCTCGTCGAGGTCATCGTCATCCGCCCGATCCTCAATCGGCGCAGCGACCTCGTCATCGCAGGGCAGGAGGCTCCGGGAACGGATGGCGCGCACTACGCCTACATCGTCGCGGACGTGACGATGGTGGTGCTGCTCGTGGCGTTCCTCGTGGTCACGGTGCGTGCGGCGCTTCCGCCGCGCGCGTCCTCTTCGACGACCGACGTTTAGGACGCGTCGGACGCAGCGGATTCCAGCAGTCGGCGCGCGCTGTCCCGAGCGGTCGCGAACGGCTCCGCGAACGTCCCCATGCCGACGGTGACGATCGCGCCTTCATAGAGGAGCATGAGCGTCTCGGCGAGCCGGTCCGGGTCGTGGAACCCGGCCTCACCGCAGAGCTCAGCGAAGACCGCGAGCAGCCACTCCTTCTCGCGACGAGCCTCGGCGAGCACCAGCGGGGCGTCCCCGGGGCCGTCGATCTCGGCGCGCGCGTTGATGGCGCTGCATCCCTTGGTGCTGTGGTCCGGCACCCAGGAGATGGCGGCATCGAAGATCGCGAGCACGCGGGCGTGCCCCGGCTCCGGGACCCGTGCGAGGTGAGCGGCGACGTGATCCCGCCAGCGGGCGTCCCGGTGCTGCAGGTAGGACACGACGAGCGCTTCCTTCGATCCGAAGCGGTCGTACAGGGTCTTCTTCGTCACCCCGGCCGCAGCGGCGATGGTGTCGACCCCGACGGCGTGTATGCCGCGCTCGTAGAAGAGGTCGGAGGCGGCGTCGAGCACGCGGCGCGCCCCGGGCGTCAGCGGCGGCAGCTCCGGCACGGTTGTCGACATGCAGCGAGTATACCAACCTGTATAGTGACGGGATGAGTAAACAGATCGGTATACTCTCCCGGGTCGTGACCGCGGGTGCGGCGGTGGCCTTCGTCCTCACGTGGAGCTCGGGATTCCTCATCCCCGCGGTCGCCACCGCGGACGTCGACCCGCTGACGCTCCTGGTCTGGCGGTTCACGCCCCTCGCCGTCCTGCTCGTGACCCTTGTCGCGGTGTCCGGAGCGGCGAAGGGGATGACCGCGCGGGAGCTCGGTGTCCAAGCGGTCATCGGAGCGCTCGCCCAATTCGGGTACTGCGCTGCGGTGTACGCAGCCGTCGCCGCAGGGATCGCCACCGGCACCGTCGCGCTGATCGACGCGGTCCAGCCGCTGCTCGTCGCCGTGCTGGTCGGGCCGGTGCTGGGCCTCCGTGTGCGCGGCGCCCAGGTGGCGGGACTGGTGATCGGGGCGGTGGGGGTGCTGCTCGTGGTGCAGTCCCAGTTCGGCGCGGGCTCCGCGCCGCTGGTCGCGTATCTGCTTCCGGCGGCGGCGATGGTCTGCCTCGTGATCGGCACCCTGGTGCAGCGGCGGACGGCCGTGCGTACGGGGGTGCTGCTGACCCTGACCATCCACGTGAGCGTGACCGCCGTGCTGCTTCTCGTCATCGCCGCGCTCGCCGGGGCACTCGTGCCGCCGGCGCGACCGTCGTTCTGGATCGCCGTGGTCCTGACCGCCGTCTTCCCCACGCTCGGCGCCTATGGCCTCTACTGGTGGCTGCTGCGCCGGGTCGGCATCACCGCACTGCAGGCGCTGTTCTTCCTCGTCGCCCCGGCGACCGCGATCGGCGGGGCGCTGCTGCTCGGCGAACCCCTCACGGCGATCACGCTCGGCGGGTTCGTGCTGTGCGGCGCCGGGGTGACCGCGGTGCTCGTGAGCGAGGCGCGGAACCGGGGCGCGGAGGTGGAGGGAGGCTCCGCGATGCCGGGTCAGGGCCGGACGCGGACCGCCCGGCCCTCGAAGGTCACCACATCGCCGTCGCGGAGCTGACGCCCGCGGCGCCGGTCCACCTCGCCGTTCACGGTGACGTAGCCGTCGATGATGACCTCTTTCGCGTCGCCGCCCGAGTCCAGCAGTCCCGCGAACTTGAGGAACTGGCCGAGGCGGATGACCTCGCCGCCGATGGAGACCTCGTCGATCGGATCGGAGTTCGTCATCCTTGCATGCTAGCCGTCAGGGCCGCGGTCACTCGTCGACGTCGGTGCCGACGACCGCGAACGAGGCGTCGAAGGAGATGTCGATCGAGCGGTTGTCCGTCGTGAGGACGGAGGCGTCGTAGGGGCTCACGTCGTCGGATTCCACATCGAGGTCGGTGATCATCCCCTCGGCCTCGGCGAGGGCGGCGTCGACGAGAGTGCGGATGGTCTCCTCGTCCAGCGTGAGAGTCGGTCCCTTGTCGTCGTCGTCTGCGGCGTCGGTCGACACCACGGTCGCGGTGAGGTCGTCGTCCACGCGCACCTCGGTCTCGTCCCCGGCGGACGTGGTCAGCTGCACTTCCCACGTTCCGTCGCGCTTCGCGTCGATCGAGGTGACCTCGCCCTCGGCGGCGTCCTGGGCGGCGGCGGCGATCGCGAGGAGCTCGTCGACGTCGTCGGTGCCGATGCCGGTGACAGGGCCGCGGTCGCCCCGGTCTCCGCTCGGGCGGGCATCCTCATCGCCGCGGTGGTCACCGCGCGGGCCGTGGTCGCCCTCGTGTCGGGGGCCCTCCATGGCGGGGCGGTCGTCGTCGTCGCCGAACTCGTCGCCGATCGCGGCACCCACCGCGACGCCTCCGCCGGCGAGCAGCACCGCGGCCGCGATCCCGCCGCCGATCAGGAGCGCGCGCTTGCGTCCGGGCGTGGCGGGGGTCGCGGCGACCGGTGCCTCCGGGGCGGCGGCAGGGCCGGGGGTCGGTGCGGGGTCGGTGCGACCGGGACCGTCGGGGCGTCGGCGGTGGTGCCGGGACCGGCGGGGGAGTCCTGTCCGGCGTGCTGGTCCTGGCCCGCGCTCGGGACCGCGGGTGCCGCGTTCTGACCCGCGGTGTCGTTCTCGTCCGGCGTGGGGTTCTGGTCGGGAGCAGGAGTCTTGTCGTTCATGTTTCGATGGTCTCCCGACGCCGCTGAAGCCACCCTGAAGCCTCCTGAAGCCCCGTTCAGGAACCGATATCTCGGGCCCGACTTCGGAGCTCGGGAACGACACGCCGCCGTGCGTCGGCTATGACCGGGGTGTCGTCGGGGATCTCCGAAACTGTGCCCGGGCGGTCGGTCAGGAGAGAGGGCCGGCGAGGGGGAGGGTGACGGTGAAGCGGGCGCCGCCCCACCGGGAGGTGTCCACCGTGATCGCGCCGTGGGCGGCGGTGGCGATGCCGTGCGCGATCGCGAGACCGAGCCCGCTGCCTCCCGCGTCGCGACTGCGGGCCTCATCGAGCCGGACGAAGCGCTCGAAGATGCGGTCCCGCTCCTCCGGCGGGATGCCGGTGCCGTCGTCTTCGACCGTGAGCACGACGTGCTGCGGCTGCGGTTCCACCCCGATCGCCACCCGGCCGTTGCTGTGCCGCGCGGCGTTGTCGGCGAGGTTCCGCAGCAGCTGGCCGAGCAGCCGGGGGTCGCCGACGGTGCGGGCCGCACGGATGCCGGAGCCGTCGACGTCGAGCCCGGTGGCCCGCAGCCGACGCACCTCCGCGAGGGCCAGGTCGTCCAGGTCCACCGGTTCGGTGCTCCCGGTGACACCCTCGTCGAGGCGGGCGAGGAGCAGCAGCGACTCCACGATGCCCTGCAACCGCAGCCCCTCCTCGGACACCACCTCCGCGAGCTCGTCGATGCTGGTCACCTCCGGGTGCGCCTGGGCGAGCTCCGCGTGCTGACGGATCGTCGCCAGGGGGGAGCGGAGCTCGTGCGAAGCATCGGACACGAAGCGGCGCTGCGCGGTCGCCGCCGCGTCGAGCCGGTCGAGCATCCCGTTCATCGTCACGGCGAGGGAGTGGATCTCGTCCGCGGTGTCGGGAACGGGCACCCGGTGATCGAGGCGCTCGGCGGTGATGCCCTCGACCTCCTGACGGATGCGGGTGACAGGGCGCAGCGCGCGCCCCGTGACGAGCCAGGTCGTGACGGCCACGAGCAGCAGCAGCGCGGGGACGGCGATCACGAGCAGCGTCGCCACCGTCGACAGGGTCTCCGCATCCTCGTCCATCGGCACCGCGAGGACGAGGGTCTGGTCGCCCTCGACGTCTTCCGACACCACGACCATCGGCTCGCCGTCGATCCGGACGACTTGCGGATCGTCGTCCACGGGCAGCGGGGTGGCGCCGAGCGCATCGGCGGCCTCCTCGCTCGCCGCGCGCACCGCTCCGTCCCGCCCGAGCAGCTGCACGAGGTCGTCATCGAGCTGGTCCGGACCGCGGCGTCCCGGACCGTCGAGCCGGCTGACGAGCTCTTCCAGCCGCTGCTCCGCCGCGCGTTCGGTGCTGCCGTGGATGCTCGCGCTCAGCACCCCGTAGAAGGAGAAGGCTCCGAGGAGCAGCGCGACTGCGACGACGAGGGTGGCGCCCAGGGTCGTCCGGCCGCGGACCGACCGCCAGAGCCGCCTAGCCACCGTTCGCCGCCAGCCGATAGCCCGCGCCGCGGATGGTCTCGATCGCCTCGCGCCCGAACGGCTTGTCGACCTTGCGGCGGAGGTGGCCGATGTACACCTCGACGATGTTCGGGTCGCCGTCGAAGTCGTCGTCCCAGACGCCGGCCAGGAGGTCGCGCTTCGACAGCACCTGCCCGCGGTGGCGCATCAGATGCTCGAGCACCGCGAACTCGCGGGCCGTGAGGGAGATCGGGGTCTCGCCACGCCACACGTGGTGTCCGGCGGGGTCCAGCCGCAGGTCGCCGGCCTCCAGGATCGTCGGTCGTGCCACGGCACCGCGGCGCACGAGAGCCCGGAGCCGCGCCACGAGGATCGCAAACGAGAAGGGCTTGGTGACGTAGTCGTCGGCGCCGCTCTCCAGCGCCTCCACCTGATCCCACTCGCCGTCCTTGGCGGTGAGCATCAGCACGGGAGTCCAGTTCTCCTCGGCGCGCAGGGCCTCGCACACCTTCCACCCGCTCATGCCGGGCATCATCAGGTCGAGCACGATGGCGTCGTACCGGGTCTCGCGGGCCCGCCAGAGGCCGTCGATGCCGTTGTGGGCGACGTCGACCGCGAAGCCCTCCGCCTCGAGTCCGCGGCGCACGCCCTCGGCCAGACGCACCTCGTCGTCCACCACCAGGATCCGCATCCCCCCAGTGTGGCGCGTCGTCGCTGAATCGGGGCTGAAGCGGTCGGGCCGCTTCGAATCGCGCACCTGGTTCCATTCCGGGCTCAGATGCAGCCAGTTGCGCGATTCGAAGAGGGACTTACGACGAGAGGTGCGTCTGGATCTCGCGGATCACCACGCCGAGGGGGCCGGAGGAGAGGAGCCCGGGGCCGAGGGGGCCGGCGGGGTCGGTGCCCAGGGGCGGGAGGGGGCGCAGGGCTGCAGCGGCTTCGGGGGAGAGCTGCGCGAGTTGCCAGCGCACTTCGGCGGCACGGGAGTCGGGATCATCCGGGTGTGCCAGCTCGACAGCTCGCGCGGCGTAGGCGGCTGCCCCGAGAGCATGCGCTCCCATGTGCGCGACCCCGGCGGCCTGAGCTGCGGAGCGGGCGGCCGCGGTGCCGGCAGGGGTCACGGCGCTGCGGGCGGCCCTGCCGGCCACGAAACGACGACGGATCTCGCCTGCAGCTGTGAGCTCGCCCCGCGCGAAGGCGCGCGTCCTGGCGATGGCATCGCGCGCACGGTCGTCGTCCGGGGCCTCGCTCTCGAACAGCGGCAGCACGCGCTCGGCGCAGTCGGCCGCCCACACCGCGACGATCCGGCGGTCGGCCTCGGTCATGCCCTGAGGAGTCGACATGGGACTCACCTCGCCCGTCGTTCGGTGCGCGCACGTGCCGCCTCGTGTGCCTCCCGGAGAAGGGCGAGCACGGTACCCGCCGTCGCCTCTGCGGGATCGATCACGCACACCCAGCCGGCGTCGCCGTACAGGGGGTGGGGGCGGAAGACGTCGACCGCCGTCGGGTCGGTGTCGCCGCCCGTGAGAGACCCCGCCGCGATGATCGACTCCGCGTGCTCGCGTCCGACGTGGATGTTCACCCGGAAGCGCTCTGGAGCGTCCAGCGCCGAGGACGTGTCGTCGGGATAGTCCTTCGTGATGATCGTCCCGTACGGCTGCGTGTGCTCCGGCATCCGGCCGTCGGGCGCGTGGTAGAAGTACGCGTCTCCCCATGACAGTTCGGGGAAGTCGCTACCTGCCTCCGGGGCCACGACGAGCACGCCGTCGAACGAGCGGACCTCTTCGATGATCTCCTGCATATCCATCCTTCAATGCTGAGGCTGATGTGCTTATGTGGACGCAAGGCCCGGAAAGACGAGGAAGCACGTGCAGAACCCTCAAGAGCAGGTGATGACGACGGCGGCGCTCGGACGGCTGGTCGACTACTCGACACAGCAGGTGCGCGACCTCGAGCGCCTCGGTGTCCTCCCCGCCGCAGAGCGCGGTGCGAACGGGTACCGGCGGTATCGGAGGCCGCATGCCCTGGCGCTGCGCGCCTATCGCGCGTTGGCGACGGCGCTCGGTCCGGTACCCGCGCGTCGACTGATGCCCGCTCTCATCGGCGGATCGGTCGAGCACGCGGCGGAGGAGATCGACACTCTGCACGCGGATCTCGCCCTCGAACGCTCACGGGTGCGCGCGGCCCTGCGCGGACTCGAGGACGCGGTGGCGGAGGCCGACGACCCGTTCGTCGAGGACGATGCGATGGCCATCGGCGAACTCGCCCAGGCGCTCGGCGTCCGGTCCTCCGCGCTGCGGCACTGGGAGCGAGAAGGGCTCGTGCGCCCCCGTCGTCGTGCGGGATCGGTGCGCTCCTATGACTCCCTCGGGATCACCGAGGCGCGGATCGCCGCCGCTCTGCGCTCGGGCGGCTACGGCATCCCCGCCGTTTCGCGCATCATCGACGAGGTGCGCGCGCATGGTGACACCGAAGAAGTTCACCGCATCCTCGCGGAGCGGCTGGCCGACCTCACGCGCCGCAGCGTCGCGCTTCTCGCGGCGGCAGGTCACCTGCACGCCCTGCTGACGGAACGCCTCGCGGAGGAGGCGGGTTCGTCGCTCACGCCCGCGCCGGGATCTGCGCCAGCACATCCTGGATCAGCGGATTCTCGTCGAGCGGGTCGGTGATGACCGCGGCGACCGCCTCGAACGGCAGCACAGGGTAGCGCGAGGCGGCGCCGATCTTCTCGTCGCTGGCCAGCACGACCGTCGCGGCGCATCGAGAGGCGATCGCCCGCTTGGTGACGGCATCGTCGAGCTCGCCCGTCGTGAGACCGTGTCGGGGGTCGACGCCCGTGACGCCGACGAAGAACACGTCGGCGGCGAGGTGCTGGATCGCCTCCATCGCGAGTCCCCCTCCGGCGACGAGGGAGTGCCGGGCGAGCTCGCCGCCGATCATGATCACGCGCGCATCCGAGTGCTCGGCGACGGCCAGGGCGACGGCAGGACTCGGGGTGATGACCGTGATGTCGGTGCCGGAGGGAAGCAGTCGCGCCATTGCGAGCGTGGTGGTTCCGGCATCCAGCACGATCGTCGATCCGGGGAGGATGGTCGTGACCGCCTGGCGGGCGACCCGCTCCTTGCTCTCGGTCGCCAGATCGTGGCGCTCCCGCACCGGGCGATCGGCCGCGGCGATGGGCAGCGCGCCGCCGTACACGCGCTGGAGCCTCCCCTCCTCAGCGAGTTCGCGGAGGTCGCGGCGGATGGCGTCCTCCGAGACTCCGAGGTCATCGGCCGCAGCCTTCGCCACGACCCGTCCCTCGCGGGCGAGCACGGCGAGCAGGTGGTCCTTGCGCTGAGCAGCGAGCATACGATTCCTCACGAAGTTGCACGTTTATGCACGATTCAGATTACAGTCGTCTCCATGATGAAGCCACTCCTGATCCTGATCGCGGGTCCCTACCGTTCCGGCACCGACGGCGACCCCGCCCTGATCGCTCGGAATCTGGCGCGCCTGGAGGAGGCGTCCGGTCCGATCTTCCGCCTCGGCCACGTGCCGATGATCGGGGAGTGGGTCGCGCTGCCGGTCCTGCGCACCCTCGAGCACGCCGACTCCGGCGAGGGCGACGTCATGTACGAGACCGCCCGCCGACTGCTCCTGCACTGCGATGCGGTGCTCCGTCTGCCGGGGGAATCGGCGGGCGCGGACCAGGACGTCGCCATCGCCCACGAGCTCGGGCTGCCCGTCTACCGATCGCTCGACGAGATCCCCGCAGCGTCGACTCCGTAGGCTGGAGGCATGACCAAGAACATCTGGACCGTCCTCGGCGTCATCCTCGCCGTCGTGATCGCGTGGTGGATCGTCAGCGCGCTGTTCTCGGTGCTCTGGTTCATCGCGAAGCTCGCCATCGTCGCTGTCGTCGCCGTGGTGGTCTTCCTCGTGCTGCGGAGCCTCTTCACCCGCGACGCCGACTGACCTGCCTCCGAATCGCTCACTTTGCGGCAAAACGGCCGGTTTTGCAGCAAAGTGGGCGACTTGAAGGGGGTCAGAGGCGGTACTGGGCGGCGCGGTGCGTGGGCTGGACCCGGTCGCCGCGGCCGTGCAGCTTGTGGCGGAGTGTGCCGGGCACGTACTCCTCCGGGTAGGCGCCCCGCTCCCGCAGCACCGGGATGACGTGCTCGATGACGTCCTGCCAGGTGCCGGGAGTGACCGCGTACGCGAGGTTGAAGCCGTCGATGTCGGTCTCCTCGACCCAGGACTGCAGCTCGTCGGCGATCTCGACCCCGGAGCCGACGATCGTCGGGCCGAGCCCGCCGATCGCGTTGTGGCGCCCGAAGTCGCCCACCGTCCACTCGCGACCGAGGTCGGCCTCCTCCTTGAGGTGCTGCAGCACCGACTGGATCGCGTTCGACTCGACGTTCCCGACCGGCTCGTCCTCCGCGTACTGCGACAGGTCGACGCCCATCCACCCCGACATGAAGGTGAGCGCCCCCTCCGGGCTCGCGTAGGAGAGGTACTCGGCGTGCTTCGCGGACGCCTCCTCGCTCGTCGCCGCGGTGATCACCGTCAGCAGCGTGTAGATGCGGGCGTCATAGCGATCGCGCCCCGCGGCCTCGAGGGCGTCGCGGATGCGCTTCACGGTGCCGGCGAGCACCTCCTTCGACGGGGCAGCGACGAAGATGGCCTCGGCGTTCGCCGCCGCGAACCGCACCCCGCGCGGACTCGCGCCGGCCTGGTAGATCACCGGGGTGCGCTGCGGGGACGGCTCCGAGATGTGGATGCCGGGAACGCTGAAGTGCTTCCCCTCGTGCCGGATCGGGTGCACCTTCGACGGGTCGGTGAAGATGCCGCGCTCACGGTCCTCCACCACCGCGTCGTCCTCCCACGACCCCTCCCAGAGCTTGTAGAGCACCTCGACGTACTCGTCCGCGTGGTCGTAGCGGTCGTCGTGGGCGAGCTGGTCCTCCTGGCCCATGTTCCGCGCGGCGCTGGGCAGATAGCCGGTCACGACGTTCCAGCCGACGCGGCCCTGGGTGAGGTGATCGAGCGTGCTGAGTCGTCGAGCGAACGGGTAGGGGTGCTCGAACGCGGTGCCGGCCGTGACGCCGAAGCCGAGGTGCTCGGTCACCGCGGCCATCGCGCTGACCAGGAGGATCGGGTCGTTCACCGGCACCTGGGCGCCGTTGCGGATGGCGGCCTCGTTCGTGCCGCCGTAGACGTCGTAGGTGCCCAGGACGTCGGCGATGAAGATGCCGTCGAAGGTCGCGCTCTCCAGCAGCTTCGCCAGGTCGGTCCAGTACGACAGGGTGTTGTACTGCCGCGAGCGGTCTTCCGGATGCCGCCAGAGGCCGGACGACTGGTGGGCGACGCAGTTCATGTCGAACGCGTTGAAGCGGATCTGCCGGGTCATGCCCCCATGAAACGGGACCGGACGGGGCCGGGGCGAGCGGGATCGACACGCACGGAAACAATCCGTGGTGCGGCTCAGGCCTCGTCGTCCGGACGGCGGGGGCTCGGGTCGGGAGGGAGGATCTCGATCGGGTGTGCGGCCTGTCGCTGCGCTCGCCACCAGATCACGAACCCGACCGCCGTGAAGACGCCGTAGAACACGTACATGAGGCCGGTCGCGTAGTAGCCGGAGCTGAACAGCAGCGGCACCCCCACCACGTCCACGGCGATCCAGATGAGCCAGAACTCGGTCCAGCCCTTGGCCATGCCGTAGGTCGCGAGCAGTGACCCGACGAAGGTCCAGGCGTCGGCCCAGACCGGTTCCCACGAACCGAGGGCGCGGAACAGGGGGGTGAGCGCCACGGTCCCGACGACGAGGACCACGACCAGACCGATGCGGGCCCCGGTCGGCGCCCACCGCGGCACGATACGACCGCCGTCGGCATTCCGCCAGCGAACCCATCCATAGATCGCGACGGCGATGAACATGATCTGCCGCCCGGCCTGACCGAGCAGATGCGGGAGCGAGGGATCGGGGCTCAGCGCGGATCCGAGGAACACCGTGAGCAGCAGGAGGTTGCCGACGATACCGACCGGCCACGCCCAGACCTTGCGCCGCATGCCGCCGAGGGCGCTCGCGAGTCCGAACGCGTTCCCGACGACCTCACGCACCAGGAGCGTCTGCCCACCCGGAAGCACCCAGGACGAGGAGAAGGCGTCGACGAGCCACTGCAGGAAGCCCATCGCTAGAGCGCCGCGTCGGGGGTGGGGCGCTCGTCGAGCACGAGCTGCAGCATGCTGAGGTCGAGCCACCGGCCGAACTTCGCGCCGACCTGGGGCATGCGGCCCACCTCCCGGAACCCGAGGCGTTCGTGGAGGGCGAGGGAGGCGGTGTTGCCGCTCTCCACACCGCCGATCATCACGTGCATCCCGGCTGCCCGGGCCCGGGCGATGAGCTCGATCATGAGGAGCGTGCCGATGCCGCGTCCGCGCTGATCGCCGCGCACGTAGACGGAGTGCTCCACGGTGAGGCGGTAGCCGCTGTGCGGGCGCCACTGGGCGTAGGACGCATAGCCCACGACGCCGCTCTCGTCGGCGGCGACGATGACGGGACAGCCGCGCGCGGTCCGGCCGGCGAGCCACGCCTCCCGGTCGGCGCGATCCACGGCCTCCTCGTTCCAGATCGCGGTCGTGTGCAGGACGGCGTGGTTGTGGATCTCGGTGATCGTGTCGAGGTCGGCGCTCTCGGCGGGCCTGAGGTGCACGGCGGTCATCGTCAGACGCGGATGTCGGCGGGAGAGGCCTCGCCCTCGTGGAAGCTCGGCTTCCTGCCGAAGAGCTTCGCGATGCCGAGGACGACGCCGACGATCACGAGGCCCCAGACGAGACCGGCGATCGCGGAGATGATCGTGTCGACCACCCACACCACGAAGCCGCCGAGGGGCTCCAGCGCGTGCTCGACCGCGTGGAGAACATCGGCCGGAGCGTGCAGCCCGACCTCGCCGAGGTTGATGAGGACGAGGTGCCCGCCGACCCAGAGCATGGCGACCGTGCCGAGCACGCTGATGAAGCGGAAGACCGCGGGCATGGACCGGACGATCCGGGTGCCGGTGTGCCGCACGCGCTGTGCGGGGTTCTTCGCCATCTTCAGGCCGATGTCGTCGATCTTCACCAGGAGCGCCACGGCCCCGTACACCGCCACGGTCATGACCAGCGCGATCACGGCGAGGATCGCGAGGGTGGACCAGATGCCGAGTCCCTTGTCGAGACTGGCGAGGGAGATGAGCATGATCTCGGTCGAGAGGATGAGGTCGGTGCGGACGGCGCCGAGCACGAGCTTCCTCTCGTCGCGGGCGCCCTCGTCGGCGTGGCCGTGCTGCACGCCGAACCACTCCAGCACCTTCTCCGCGCCCTCGAAGCACAGGTACGAGCCGCCGAGGATCAGAAGGTAGGGCAGCACCCACGGCGCGAAGGCCGTGAGCAGCAGCGCGATGGGGATGATGATGACGAACTTGTTCACCAGCGACCCGAGGGCGATCTTGCCGACCACAGGGAGCTCGCGGGCCGGGGTGAGGCCCTGCACGTACTGCGGGGTCACGGCGGCGTCGTCGATGACGACTCCGGCGGCCTTCGCCGACGCCTTCATCGCGGCGCTCAGGATGTCGTCGACGACGGCGAGCAGTCCAACGGACATGCGGGTCCTCTTTCCGTGGTGGGAAGGTCAGACTACCGACTCCCGGGCTCAGGCCCGCACGTCCTCCGCGGTCGCCAGCACCCGCTGCAGCGGCTGGTAGTGCTCGATGACGGCCTGGCGGTAGCGCTCGACGTCGCCGGAGCGCGCGGCGTCCAGCATGTCGCCGTGCGCCTTGGCGGTCTTGTGGATGTCGTCGGGCTGCGCGATGCCCAGCTGCGGGAGCACGGCGGTGTGCACGTCCCAGAACGCGCCGACGAGCTGGCCGACGAGACGGTTGTCGATGGCGCCGAAGAGGCGGGTGTGGAACGCCCTGTCCTCGTCGAGCTCCGGGTCCGCCTGCGCCTGAGCGGCCTCGACCACGCGCTCGGCCATGGAGAGGTCGAGCGCGAGACGCACCTCGACGACCTCGCGCAGGGCCTGCAGCGACCCCTCGGGGGACAGCACACCCCGGAAGACGAGCGCCTCGACCATCGGGTCCAGCGACATCGGGCCCACGTAGGTGCCGTGTCCGTGCCGGACGTCGACGATGTCGAGGGTGGAGAGCGTGCGGATCGCCTCACGGACCGAGGAGCGCGACACGTCGAGCTCCTCGCAGAGCTCGGCCTCGGTCGGCAGCGGGTCGCCGGGGGTGAGTCCGCGCGTGAGGATGAGCCCGCGGGCCAGGTCGTGGAGCAGGGCACCACGCGGGAGGTGCTCACGCAGCCCGTCCACGAGTACACCCAGGGCCTGCTCGGGGCGGTGCTCTCGATCGAGGCCGGCTCCGACCGCCTGCACCAGGTGTCCGGTGTCGTCCCCGCCCCGCGGGACCTCCCGCAGGGCGACCGCTTCGCGCCGCGCTCCGCGGACCCCGCCCGGTACGCGGGAGTGGAACCCGTGCGGCGGCACATCGACGGGACCGAGCACTACTACTCCGCGCATCCTGCCGATGCGCCCGTCGAACCGATCGGAGCGGGACGATGAGCGAACCCGTCATCCAGCTGCAGGACGTGCGCGTCCGCTACCGGGCCCGCAGCTCGTCGATGTTCCGCCCGCACGACGTCGACGCGCTCGCCGGGGTCTCGCTCACGGTCCGCCGCGGACAGACGCTGGGCATCGTGGGCGAGTCCGGCTCGGGCAAGTCCACCTCGATCAGGCCGCCGCGGAGATCGTCCGCACCGCGGACCGGAACCTCGCCGTCGTCCGGGACGCGGGCTGAGCGCGAGAAACTCTCAGCCCGCTCCCAGCCCCGCGGGACCAAAACGGGCTCGTCCCTGGTTCTCCTCAGTGACGCCGCAGCCAGCGGCGTCGGACAAGGAGCCACTCATGTCGAACGACTACGGCAGGACCCCCGAGGCTGTCAGCGGTCTCACGAACCTGCAGTACGAGGTCACGCAGCAGGACGCCACCGAGCCGCCCTTCCGCAACGCCTACTGGAACAATCACGACGACGGCATCTACGTCGACGTCGTCTCCGGGCAGCCGCTGTTCTCCTCCCGGGACAAGTACGACAGCGGCACCGGCTGGCCGAGCTTCACGCGCCCGATCGACGCCGACGCCGTGACCACGAAGACCGACCGCACGCTGTGGATGACCCGCACCGAGGCGCGGTCGTCCGGCGCCGACAGCCACCTGGGACACGTCTTCGACGACGGACCCCGCGCCGAGGGCGGCCTGCGCTACTGCATGAACTCGGCGGCCCTCCGCTTCATCCCGGCGGAGGATCTCGAGAAGGAGGGGTACGGTCGCTACAGCCCCCTCTTCACCACCCACACCTCTGAGGAGCAGTCATGACCGACACCGGAACCATCACCCGCACCCCCGGGACCGAGACGGCCGTCCTCGCGGGCGGCTGCTTCTGGGGCATGGAAGACCTCATCCGCCGTCAGCCCGGGGTGATCGACACCCGTGTGGGCTACACCGGCGGGGAGAACGACCACGCGACCTACCGCAACCACCCCGGTCACGCGGAGGCCGTGGAGATCGTCTTCGACCCGAGCGCGACGACCTATCGCGACATCCTGGCGTTCTTCTTCCAGATCCACGACCCGTCGACGCTGAACCGCCAGGGCAACGACATCGGGTCGAGCTACCGGTCGGCGATCTTCCCGCTCACCCCCGAGCAGGAGCAGGTCGCCCGCGACACGATCGCCGACGTCGACGCCTCCGGGCTGTGGCCGGGGAAGGCCGTCACGACGATCGAGCCCGCCGGTCCGTTCTGGGAGGCCGAGCCCGAGCACCAGGATTACCTGATCAAGTACCCGAACGGCTACACGTGCCACTTCCCCCGCGCCGGCTGGGTCCTCCCGAAGCGCGAGGACGCCACCGCCTGATCCCCGAGACCCCGCTTTCCCGCCGAGACCCCCTCCTGCACGCGAGTGTAGGAGGGGGTCTCGGCGCGTAGACGGGGTCTCGCGGGTTCAGGACTCGGCAAAGAAACCGAGCGCGGCCTGCTTGAAGTCGCGGGAGCCGGGGGCGTTGAAGTGGTGGCGGTTGGGGATCTCGACGAATCGGGCATCGGGAGCCGCGGCCGCCAGTGCCCGGGAGCCCTCGATGATCGCGTCCTTCGATCCCGTCGCGAACAGCAGCGGCACGACCGGGGCGTCCGCGGGATCGGGATCGATCGTGCCGGAGCCCCGAAGTCCCTCGGCCAGGGCGATGAGCGCGCGCAGATCGTTCCCGGGCACCCGCTCGGTCAGCGCGATGTAGTTCTGCGTCGTGCGGTCCTCCACCGGGGTGCCGTCCGTGATGTACGCGCGCACCTGGTCGAGGTCCAGACGCGCGAGGGGGATGCCGTCGGGGACCCCGCCCAGGACCGCCCGGCCGATCCGATGCGGGAGCTCGCGGGCCACCTCCCACCCCACCCGGGCGCCGAGCGAGTAGCCGAGGTAGAACGCGTCGTCGACGAGGTACGTGTCCATGACGGTCTCGACGTCGGTCACGAGGTTTCGGATGGCGTAGGCGTCGGACTCGTGCGGCTTGTCGCTCTGCCCGTGGCCCCGCTGGTCGAGTGCGAGCACGCGGTACCCGGCCCTGGTCAGCTCGCGCACCCAGCCGGTGAGCACCCAGTTGTCGCGCGCGCCCGAGGCGAAGCCGTGCACGGTCACCACGACGGGGGCGTCGAGCTCCCCCCACGTGTACGTCGCCAGTCGTGTGCCGTCCGCCGCGTAGACGTGCTGCGGGTCGGGCATCTCGGTGAGGTCGGAGAGGGGAACAGCCACCCCACCATCCTCCCCCCACTCCTCCCTTCCCTGGCGCCGAGACCCCGGTTACACGCCGAAACCCCCTCCCCGCGGTGTCGCGGAGAGGGGGTTTCGAGGAGAACCCGGGGTCTCGGGTCAGACGCGGTCGCGCAGAGCGGCGCCGAGCTCCGCGTCCACGTTCGTCCAGTACTGGAAGAAGCGCTCGCGGATGGCGTCGACCGTGATCGAGCGGCCCTGACCGGTCAGGACCTCCAGGAAGCGGGCGCGCTGCGGGCCGTCGAAGACCTCGCGGTACAGCGTGCCGGCCTGACCGAAGTCGTCGTCCTCGGCGTGCAGCGTCGCGGCGGAGCGGGTGAGCTCGCCGTCCGCCGACCAGTTCACCTCGATGCCCTTCGCCGGGTCGGCCGCGGGGCCACCGGGGGTCCCGAAGGAGTTCGGCTGGTAGGTGCGGTGCGCGGCGTCGTTGTACTGGTACCGCATCGAGCCCTCGTGCTGGTAGTTGCGGGTCTCGGCGGCGTGCGGCTGGTTGACCGGCAGCTGGTTGTAGTTCGCGCCGATGCGGTGACGCTGGGCGTCCGGGTAGGCGAACATGCGGCCCATGAGCATCTTGTCGGGGGAGATGCCGGTACCGGGCACCTGATTCCCCGGCGCGAAGCCGGCCTGCTCGATCTGCGCGAAGAAGTTCTCCGGGTTGCGGTTCAGGGTCAGCGTGCCGACCTTGATGCGCGGGTAGTCCTTCTTCGAGATCGTCTTGGTGAGGTCGAAGGGGTTGAAGCGGTAGTCCTTGGCCTCGTCGTACGGCATGATCTGCACGTACAGGTCCCACTTCGGGAAGTCGCCCTCGGCGATCGACTGGAACAGGTCGCGACGGTAGTGGTCCGCGTCGGAACCGGCCAGCTGCTCGGCCTCCTCCGGGCTCATCGCCTCGACGCCCTGGTGCGAGATGAAGTGGTACTTCACCCAGAACACCTCGCCCTCGGCGTTGATCCACGAGTAGGTGTGCGAGCCGTAGCCGTTCATGTGACGCCAGCTGCGGGGCAGGCCGCGCTCGCCCATGAGGTAGGTGACCTGGTGGGCGCTCTCGGGCGAGAGGGTCCAGAAGTCCCACTGCATGTCCGCGTCGCGCAGGCCGGAGTCGCCGAGGCGCTTCTGCGAGTGGATGAAGTCGGGGAACTTGATGGCGTCGCGGAGGAAGAACGTCGGGGTGTTGTTGCCGACGATGTCGAGGTTGCCCTCGGTCGTGTAGAAGCGCAGCGAGAACCCGCGGACGTCGCGCCAGGTGTCGGGCGAGCCCTGCTCACCGGCGACGGAGGAGAAGCGGAGGAGGGTCTCCGAGGTGGCGCCCGGCTGGAACACGGCCGCACGCGTGTACTTCGAGACGTCCTCGGTGACGACGAACTCGCCGAACGCGCCGCCGCCCTTGGCGTGCGGGTTGCGCTCCGGCACCCGCTCGCGGTTGAAGGAGGCGAGCTTCTCGACCAGGTAGTGGTCGTGCAGCGCGGTGGGGCCGTCGGGGCCCACGGTCAGCGAGTGCGTGTCGCTCGCGATCGGCGCTCCGGCCTGCGTCGTCGTGGCCGGACGGCCCGCGTCGGTGGGGTTGGTCATGGTCTTCTCCTTCTCCGCGCGGACATGCCGAACGGACCCTCGGGGAGGGGATCGGTGGATGCGCCTACGCGGCGTTCTGGCAGCTGGGGCAGAGGCCCCAGAAGGTGACTTCAGCTGTCTGCACGGTGAAGCCCCCCGTCGAGGACGGGGTGAGACACGGCGCCTCGCCGACGACGCAGTCCACATCGCCGACCGCACCGCAGGAGGTGCAGACGACATGGTGGTGGTTGTCGTCGATGCGCCGCTCGTACAGCGCCGCGGAGCCTGCCGGTTCGATCCGGCGGATGAGGCCCGCCGTCGTCAGGTCCGCGAGGATGTTGTGCACCGACTGGATCGACGTGGTCGGAAGCACGTCGGACACGGCGCGGTACACCCGCTCCGCATCCGTGTGGGCCATGGAGCCGAGAGCCTCGAGAACGGCGACGCGGCCCGCAGTCGCACGCAGCCCGGCGTCGCGCAACGCCGAGTCGAGTTCCGTCTCCATGCCCTCGACTCTACACGTGTTTTGAGTGATTCAAAAGAGCATGCCGGGATGCCGGGCGCGTCGCCGCCGTCAGACGAAGCGGACCGTCTGCTGCAGACGGGTGCGGACATCGAACAGCTCGTTGCCGCCGATGGCCCGCGCCCCGGGGACGCCCTGCCGCAGGACCATCGCCAGCGCGCTGCGCCGCACCACCACGACCGGGACCCCGCGGTTGCTGCCGAGCGGGGTGACCGCCTGGGCGAGGTCGTCGTCGGGGAGCACCACGATCGCCCCGCCGAACTTCACCTTCGCGGCCTTCGCCACCGCGCGCATCCGGGCGAGAGCCGCCGTGACCGGGGCCCGGGTGCCGAGGCTCGGGCCGGTGATCTCCCCGCGGCGGAACCCCACGACCCCGCCGAAGTCCTCGGACATGACGCCGTAGAGGCCGGACGGGCTGAGCACCACGTGGTCGAGCTTGTCCTCGGGGGTCTGTCCTGCGGCGACGTCGTGCCAGACCGTGAAGCCCATGCCGAGGTCGGAGACCGTGCGGGCCGTGGCCTCCTCCGCCAGCGCGTCGGCGAGCAGCCGCCGGAGCTCCCGTGGGGCGGCGCGCACGAGGGCCGGGGCGTACGGGTCGGGGACCTCGACCCCGTGACCCGCCCACTCGCGGATCAGGGAGAGGTAGCGTTCGCGGCGCCAGCCCCCGGGGTGTCCGTAGGAGCGGGCGCGCGGCCGGGTGTCGGTGCGTACCGTCGGGGGACGCCAGCCGCTCCATTCGCCGCCGTCGTCGGTCAGGCCTGCGCGGCGGTCGTACGCGGCGCGGTCCTCCGCGGTGCCGATGAGCTCCCACGCGCGCTGGACCTGGATGAACACGGCCGCGTCGCCGCCGGTGTCGGGGTGGGTCTGCCGCAGTCGCAGCCGATACGCCCGCCGGAGCTCGGCGTCGTCGACGGCCGGATCCACGCCGAGGATCTCGTACGGCGAGGCCGAGAGCGGACTGTCGAACATCGCTCTCCTTCCGCGACCGCGGCGTCCAGGATATCCGTCGGACGGTGTGCGGCCGCCGGGAGGCCTCAGTCCGCGACGTCGACGATCCGTTCGATCCCGGCCACCGGGGCCACGGCGCCCCCGGACGCGGCGGCGAGGTCGGCGGTCAGGCGCGGAAGCGCGGCGGCGGGCACCCACAGCTCGAGCTGGGCGGAGGCCCCGTAGGTCGGCGTGCCGAGCGTGGCCCCGTGGGACGCCGCCCAGTCGCGGAGCAGGTTGTCGTAGCGGCCGGCCTCGGCGTGCGGGACCTCGACGGTCGCCTGGGTGAGCGCCGCGCGACGGACGAGTGCGGCGCGGTCGAGCGTCTCGGACACCGCGGTGGAGTAGGCGCGGATGAGGCCGCCCGCCCCGAGCTTCACCCCGCCGAAGTAGCGGGTGACCACCGCGACGACGTCCGTGAGGCCGCGGCGCCGGAGGACCTCGAGCATCGGGACGCCGGCTGTTCCGGAGGGCTCGCCGTCGTCCGAGGAGCGCGCCTGATCCCCGTGCAGACCGGTCACCATCGCGGTGCAGTTGTGGTTCGCGTCCCAGGCGCGCTTCCGGATCGTCGCGATGACGGCTTCAGCCTCGGCCACCGTCGACACCGGCGCGACGTGCGTGAGGAAGCGCGACTTGCGGATGACGAGCTCGTGGTCGACGGCCGCCGCGATCGTCGCCGGGAACGGGTGCGGTGTCGACATCGGCCCCACGATACCTCCGTTCGAATCGCCTGATTGGTCCCAAATCCGGGCCGGATGCCGCCAATCGGGCGATTCGAACCGGGTCGACCGAACGATGGAGGCGCACACCGCCCCGGCGGACGAGAATGTCAGCATGCCGACCGGAGACACCGCCGAGACCGACCACCCGGGAGGGCGGACGGGACGCACGCGCTCCTGGGGGCGCCTGGTCACGTCGCTCCGTATCGGCCAGGCGGTCATCACCGTCGTGCTCACCGTCGTCGGCGTCGTCCGCTCCCTCGCCGACGGGGTCCCGGTGCCGTGGCTGCTCGCGACCGCCCTCGCCTTCCTCGGCTGGTACGGCGGCGGACTCCTGCTCTCCTCCCGCACGGACGACCGGGCACTCGCCGCCGGCTGGCTGCTGGGGCTCACGGCCATCTGGCTGGGGGCGGTCGCATTGTCGCCGGAGTTCGTGTGGCTCGCGTTCTCGCTGTGGCTGCTCGCCGGCTTCCTGCTGCGACTGCGATGGGCTGTGCTGCTCAGCGTCCTCATCCTCGCCGTCGTGATCGTCGCGCCGCTGCTGCACACCGGGACGACCACCTACGCGAACGTGATCGGGCCGCTGGTGGGCGGCATCTTCGCCCTCGGGATCTCCCGCGGCTACCTGGAGCTCGTCCGCGACGGGCGGGAGCGGCGGCGACTCATCGCGTCCCTCGTCGCGACGCAGCAGGAGATGGCGGCCCTCCAGGACGAGCTCGCCCGGACCCAGCGGGAGTCCGGCGCCGCCGCCGAGCGCACCAGGGTGTCGCGCGACATCCACGACACGGTCGCCCAGAGCCTGTCCTCCATCGTCCTGCTGGCGCGGTCGGCGGCCGAGCACGAGGACGGCCGGGAGCGGGCGCTCGGGCAGATCGGGGCGCTCGCCGCGGAAGGGCTCGCCGACGCCCGACGCATCGTCGACGACCTCATGCCCGCCGAGCTGGACGGCTCCGCGCTGAGCGACGCCCTTGCCCGGATGCTCGAGCGCCTGACCGCCGAGACCGGGATCGCGGCCACCTTCCATGCCGACGAGGATCTGCCCGCACTCGGCCTCGACGCGGAGGTCGCCCTGCTGCGGACGGCGCAGTCCGCGCTCGCCAACGTGCGCAGCCATGCCGGCGCCACTCGGGTGGTGGTGACGCTCGCGGACGCCGGCGACGCGGTGCGGCTGGACGTGGTCGACGACGGTCGCGGCTTCGACCCGTCGCGGCTGGACTCGGCGGGGCCCGGCGGCGGCTACGGCCTGCGGGCGATGCGCGCCCGACTGCGCGAGCTCGGCGGCGGTCTCGACGTGGAGAGCGCCCCCGGCGACGGCACCGCGCTGTCGGCCCACCTCCCCCTCGGAGGTCGGTCGTGACCCCCGTGCGGATCCTGCTCGTCGACGACCACCCCATCGTGCGCGCCGGCGTGCGCTCGCTGTTCGACCGCCGCGACGACGCCGAGGTCGTGGGCGAGGCCGCGTCGGGGGAGGAGGCGGTCGTGCTCGCCCGGCACCTGCGTCCCGACGTCGTCCTCTGCGACCTGCGGCTGGGGGCCGGCATGGACGGCGTGCAGACGACGGCGGCGCTCCGGGCGCTCGACCCGGCACCGGCGGTGCTCATCCTCACGACGTTCGACCGCGACGCCCAGATCCTCGGCGCGATCGAGGCGGGGGCGGCGGGATATCTGCTCAAGGACATCGACCCGGAGGACATCGTCCGGGCCGTGCGACAGGCCGCGTCGGGCGGGCAGGCGCTGACGCCGGAGCTCACGGCGCGCGTCGGCCGCGCCCTCCGCGCCCCGCGGGTGCAGCTCACGGGGCGCGAGCTCGACGTGCTGCGGCTGCTCGACACCGGGGCCTCGAACCGGGAGATCGCGAAGGCGCTGTTCGTCACGGAGGCGACGGTGAAGACCCACCTCGTGCACGTCTTCGAGAAGCTCGGGGCCGACAGCCGCGCGAAGGCGGTCGCGATCGCCAGGGAGTCCGGTCTGCTCTGACGCCCGCGGTCTCAACCGTTCGATGGATCCGCGGCGACGGCCCCACGGCGAGGCTGGAGGCAGACAGAAAGGACTCCCATGCGCAGGCTCTTCACCGCCGCGTTCGCCTCCATGCTGGTGGGCGTCGCCTCCGGACTCTTCTACCGTGAGTTCACCAAGATCAACGGCTTCCCGGAGGGGGCGCCGACGCAGCTCGGACTCGTGCACACGCATCTGCTCGTGCTGGGCTTCGTCGTCTTCCTCGTGGTGATGCTCCTGGAGAAGGCTTTCGCGCTCTCCGAGAGCCGGCTGTTCGGCTGGTTCTTCTGGACCTACACCGCCGGGCTCGTGCTGACCTCGGCGATGCTCGTCTGGCACGGCTGCCTCACGGTGCTCGGCCAGGAGTCGACGAAGATGATCGCCGGCATCGCGGGCGTGGGGCACATGCTGCTCGCCGCCGGCATGGTGCTGCTGTTCCTCGCGCTCCGCCCCCGCGTCTTCGCCCCGAAGGTCGCGGCCGCACGGCCCGCGACCCTCGAGTCGGTCGCCTGACGCTCAGTCGGCCGGGATCGTGTCGTCGCGCAGGTACGCGATGTGCGCGGCGTGGCGCTCCAGGTGGTGCGGCGACTTCCGCACGAACAGCCAGGCGACGATGAGGATCGCGAACCAGATCGGTGTCACGAGCAGGGCGATCAGGGTGTCCGGCTGAGTGGTCAGCGCCCAGAGGATGAACAGGAAGAACGCGAGCACCACGAACACCATGAACACGCCGCCCGGCATCTTGAACGCCGAGGTCGCCGCCTTCTCCGGACGCCGGCGCCGGTACACGAGGTAGCTGCAGAGGAAGATCGTCCACACGAACATGAAGCACACGGCCGACACCGTGGTGACCATCTCGAACGCCGTGCCGATGTCCTTGCCCGCGTAGAGCAGCACGACGCCGGACAGCAGCAGGATGCAGGACAGGAACAGGGCGTTCTGCGGCACGCGGCGCTTCGAGAGCCGGCCGAAGAACCGGGGGGCGTCGCCGTCCTGCGCCAGCCCGAAGACCATGCGCGAGGTGGAGTAGATGCCGGAGTTCGCGCTGGACATCGCGGAGGTCAGCACCACGAGGTTGACGACGGTGGCGGCGATGCCCAGTCCGGCGAGGGCGAACATCGCGATGAAGGGGCTCTCGCCGGCGACGTACTCGGTCCACGGCGTGACGGACATGAGGATGATGAGCGCGCCCACGTAGAACAGCAGGACCCGGATCGGGATGGCGTTGATGGCCTTAGGAAGGTTGCGCTTCGGATCCTTCGTCTCCGCGGCGGCCGTGCCGACGAGCTCGATCCCGACGAACGCGAACACCGCGATCTGGAAGCCGGCGACGAAGCCGAGGAAGCCGTGCGGGAACATGCCGCCGTGCTCCCACAGGTTGGCGAAGCTCGCGGTGCCGGCGTCGTGCGAGAAGCCGGTGAGGATCATGACGAGACCGGTCACGATGAGGGCGACGATCGCGACGATCTTGATGAGCGCGAACCAGAACTCCATCTCGCCGAACGCCGCGACGGTGGGCAGGTTGAGCGCCAGGAGGATCACGACCACGAGGAGGCCGGGGATCCACAGCGGGATGCCGGGGATGAGCGCATCGGTGTACCCCGCGATCGCGATCACGTCGGCCACGCCCGTGACCACCCAGCAGAACCAGTACGTCCAGCCGGTGAAGAAGCCCGCCCACGGGCCGAGCAGGTCGCTCGCGAAGTCGCTGAACGACTTGTACTTGAGGTTCGACAGCAGCAGCTCGCCCATCGCCCGCATGACGAAGAACAGCATGAACCCGATGATCATGTAGACGAAGATCACCGAGGGGCCGGCGACGGAGATCGTCTTGCCGCTGCCCATGAACAGGCCGGTGCCGATCGCCCCGCCGATCGCGAGGAGCTGGATGTGCCGGTTGCTGAGCGCGCGCCGCAGGTGCTCCTCGCCTCCGGCTGCGGTCTGCCCCTGGCGGATGGCCCCCGTGTCTTCCTTCGTCACGCTCATCTCCTCCGGTCGTCCTCGACTGATGCAGAGTAACCACCGGGGCCCGCTCGTCCGAAATCGACCCCCCGGCGACGGCAATCCGGCCCGGGGTGTTCCGTTCGCCCGAAACGATTCGATAAACTGGGCGCACCCCCGATCCATCCCCTCTTTCCCTGCGAGCCCCTTCCTTCATGGCCACCACCCTCACCACGGGCCGTCCGTGGCGCGTCATCCTCGCCTTCTCGATCCCGCTGCTGCTCGGCAACGTCGTGCAGCAGCTCTACCAGTTCGCCGACGCGATCGTCGTCGGACGCCATCTCGGCGTCCAGTCCCTCGCCGCCGTCGGCGCGACGGGCAGCCTGCTCTTCCTCCTCCTCGGCTTCGCCTGGGGTCTCACGAGCGGCTTCGCGATCCCCATCGCCCAGGCCTTCGGTGCGCGCGACGACGCCGCCGTGCGCCGCTCGGTCGCCACGGGCGTGCTCCTCAGCGGCATCACGAGCGTGGTCCTCACGGTGGTCGCGCCGCTCATCGCCGGGCCGATCCTCGCGCTGCTGCAGACGCCGCCCGAGCTCATGGCCGAGGCGACGGTGTTCACGCAGATCAGCTTCCTCGGCGCGGGCGCGACGATGTTCTTCAACTACCTCTCCGCCATCATCCGCGCCATCGGCGACTCGAAGACCCCGCTGGTGTTCCTCACGGTCTCCTGTGCACTCAACGTCGGCCTCGTCGTGCTCATGGTCGGTCCGCTGGAGTGGGGCGTCGCGGGTGCCGCGCTCGCCACCGTGGTCGCACAGGCCGTCTCGGTGATCCTCTGCCTGGAGTTCGTGCGCCGGCGGCTGCCCATGCTGCACCTGCGTCGTTCGGACTGGCGCATCTCCCGCACGGACATCGCCGACCACCTGCGCCTCGGCCTGCCCATGGGCTTCCAGGCCTCGATCATCGCGATCGGGACCCTCACGGTGCAGGTCGCCCTCAACACGCTCGGCGCCGACGCGGTCGCGGCCTACACGACGGCGTCCCGCGTGGACAGCCTGGCGGTCGCCCTGCTCTCCTCGCTCGGGCTCGCCGTGTCGATGTACGCGGCGCAGAACCACGGCGGCCGCCGCCCCGACCGCATCCGGCGCGGTGTGGTCGAGGCCACCTGGATGGCGGTCGCCGCGGCGATCGTCCTCGGCGGGCTGCTCATCGCGTTCGGCGCGCCGATGGTCCGGCTGTTCGTCGGCGACGGCTCGGACGACGTCGTCGACATGGCGCACCGCATGCTCATCATCAACGGCTGCGGCTACTGGGCGCTCGGCATGCTCTTCGTGCTCCGCGGCGCGCTGCAGGGGCTCGGCCACACGCTGGTGCCGACGGTCACCGGCGTGATCGAGCTCGTGATGCGCGTCGTCGCCGCGGTCGTCCTCGGGGCGATGATCGGGTTCGACGGCGTGGCCCTCAGCAACCCGCTCGCCTGGGTGGGCGCGATCGTGCTCCTCGTGCCGGCCTACGTCAAGGCGCATCGCGCGCTCGCGACGCAACCCGTGGCCCCGGCCGAGGCCACGGAGACCTCCGCGATCGCGATCGTCGGCCCCACCGACGGCTCGATGGTGGTCGACGCGGTCGTCACCCGCCCGGTCCGCGTCGTGCGCCCGCGCCGGCTGCGGTGGCCGGTCCGGCGCTGATCCGCGATATCCACCGGAAGGATGACCCGGATCGGACTTGAGACGGATGGCCTTCCGGAGAGACACTTCTAATGTCGAAGGTGCGGAGGGGTTCCGCCGGACGGGGGGTCGTCATGACGACATTGGGAGTGGCCAGAGACCTGGCCGCCATTCTGGTACCGATCGGATTCGTGGGTGCGGCGCTCGCCGCGGTCTGCGCGATCGTCGCCGCGATCGCGATCATCCGCGGAGCCGGGGGGCTCGCGGGCGGCGCGGTCGGACTGTGGATCGTGTGCGCGCTGATGAGCTTCACCGCGAGCTTCGCGAATCAGTGGCTTCCGCTGATCGCGGCGGGCGCGTCGCTCGTGGGCATGCTCGTGATCGGCGGGATCGTGCGCGCGATGCTCACGGCCGGCGGCTTCGAGTCGCGACGCCGGGCCGCGCGCGTGAAGCCGGCGCCGTCGACCACGACGACGGCCACGCTCAAGACCGGCTCGACCGCGACGCCCACGGCGCCGGTCGCCGTCGTCTCCTAGCGCTCAGCGGTAGTCGCGGTCGCGGTGCTGCCGCGCCTCGTCGCCCGCGGCCACGCGGGCGCTCTCGCGTGCCCGCAGCTCGACGCGGCGGATCTTCCCGGAGATCGTCTTCGGCAGCTCGGGCACGAACTCGATGATCCGCACCCACAGGTGCGAGGACAGCCGTTCGTGCGCGTAGCCGAACACGGCGCGCGCGGCGGCGGCCTCGTCCGCGCCCGCGTCCGGCGTCAGGCACACGTACGCCTTCGGGACCGCCAGGCGCGTGGGGTCGGGGCTGGGGATGACGGCCGCTTCGACGACGAGGTCGTGCTCCAGCAGCACGGACTCGAGCTCGAACGGCGAGATCTTGTAGTCGGAGGCCTTGAACACGTCGTCGGAGCGTCCGATGTAGGTCAGGTAGCCGTCGGCGTCGCGCACGGCGATGTCTCCGGTGTGATGGAAGCCCCCGGCCCGCGACTCCGCGGTCTTCTCCGGATCGTCGTAGTACCCCGCCATGAGGCCGAGCGGCGGCTTCGCGAGGTCGAGCGCGATCTCGCCCTCGTCCTCCACGACCTCGCCCGTCGACGGATCGAGCAGCACGACCGGGTACCCGGGCAGCGGACGGCCCATCGATCCCACCTTGACCGTCTGCCCCGGGGAGTTGCCGATGCAGGCGGTCATCTCCGTCTGCCCGAAGCCGTCGCGGATCGTGCCGCCCCACGCCTCGCGCACCCGGTCGATGACCTCGGGGTTCAGCGGTTCGCCGGCGCCGACGAGCTCGCGCGGAGGGTGCGCGAGCCGCGAGAGGTCGGCTTGGAGGAGCATGCGCCAGACCGTGGGCGGGGCGCAGAACGTCGAGACGTGGTGGGTGTCCATGACCTCCATGAGCGTGTTCGCGTCGAAGCGGTCGTAGTTGTAGACGAACACCGTCGCCTCGGCCAGGAACGGCGAGTAGAAGCTCGACCAGGCGTGCTTGGCCCACCCGGGGGAGGAGATGTTGAGGTGCACGTCGTCCGGGCGCACGCCGAGCCACCACATCGTGGAGAGGTGGCCGACCGGGTAGGAGACGTGGGTGTGCTGCACGAGCTTCGGGCGGTTCGTCGTGCCGGACGTGAAGTACAGCAGGGCCGTGTCGCCGGCGGGCGTCGGGCCGTCCGGAACGAACTCCTCCGTGGTGGCGGCGGCGTCCGCGAACCGCTTCCAGTCGGCAGGCAGCGACGCGCCCACGCCGATGCGCAGTACCGCGGGGTCGATTCCCTCGAGGCGGTCGGCCAGGGTGCCGAGGGTGACGACGGCGCCGGCGCGGCCGTGCTCGATGCGGTACGCGAGGTCGGAGGCCGACAGCAGCGTCGAGGTCGGGATCGACACCGCGCCCAGCTTCGTGATCGCGAGCATCACCTCCCACAGCTCGATCGTGTTGTTGAGCATGACGATCACGTGGTCGCCGCGGCCGATGCCGAGGCCGCGCAACCAGGCGGCGACCTGGTCGGAGCGGGCGGAGAGCTCGCCGTACGTCCAGGAGCGGAGGCTGAGGTCGGCCTCGACGATCTGCACGGCCGGACGGTCGGGGTTCTCGCCGGCGATGACGTCGAACCACTCGAGCGCGAAGTTGAATTCGGCGAGGTTCGGCCAGGCGAACTCGCGCCGCGCGGCGTCGTAGTCCGTGGCGTGCGTGAAGAGGAGGTCCCTCATCCCGCGGATCGCTTCGGTGGCGGGGGTGGCACGACGGCTCATGGTGCTCCTTTGCAACGGCGTCCCTCCATCCTGCCCCCTCGTTCAGCGGGGGAGGAAACCCGTGCCGTCGCGGAGCTCGAACACGAGCTGGGTCTCGGTGCCGCGGACGACGGGGTGGACGGTGATGTGCTCGAGCACGATGTCGCGCAGGGCTGTCGCATCCTGGACGGCGACGTGCACGAGGAAGTCGTCCACCCCGGCGACGTGGAACACCTGGAGCACGCGGGGGATCGCGACGAGCGCGTCGAAGAGCGCCGTGACCTTGGGCCCGGTGTGATGCGCGAGGCGGACCTTGATGATCGCCTGCAGGGGGTAGCCGAGGGCGGAGCCGTCGAGGCGGACGCGCGTGTCGCGGATGACTCCGCGCTCGCGCAGGCCGCGGATCCGGTGGGCGCAGGTGGATTCCGCGAGTCCGAGGCGGTGGGCCAGAGCCTTGTTGGTGACGGCCGCGTCGCGGCTCAGGGCGGCGAGCAGCTCCAGGTCGATCTCGTCGAGTTGCGCTTTCGCCAACGTGCCCTCCTCGGTGCGGCCGGATGTTGCACAGAATAGCGAGGATCCGGGATTCGATGAGTTGTTCTGTCGAAGACCAGCGAGAACCCCGCGATTCGGCCAGCGTGGAGGGATGACCGCACCGCTGCATCCCGACACCGTGGCCGTCCACAGCGGCCGTGCCGACCTCGAGGCGCTCGGGGTCCACGCCCTGCCGATCGACCTCTCCACGACCAATCCGCTGCCCGACGTCGAGCGCGGCGGTGATTCGTACGAGGCGATGGCCACCGGGGGCCGCCCGCCGCAGGACGGCAGCATGGTCTACGCCCGCCTCTGGAATCCGACGGTCGCGCGCTTCGAGGATGCGCTCGCCGAGCTGGAGCACGCCGAGGCCGCCGTCGCCTTCGGCTCCGGGATGGCGGCCATGACCGCCGTGATCCTCGCGCACACGGGTGCCACGGGAGCGCGGCACGTCGTCGCGGTGCGTCCGCTCTACGGAGGGACCGACCACCTGCTCGGGTCCGGTCTGCTCGGCGTGGAGACGACGTACTGCCGTCCCGACGAGGTCGCCGCCGCACGGCGCGCCGACACCGGACTCGTCGTCGTGGAGACGCCGGCGAACCCGACCCTCGAGGTCGCGGACATCGCCGAGGTCGTGCGGCAGGCGGGGAGCGTGCCGGTGGTGGTCGACAACACGTTCGCGACCCCCGTGCTGCAGAACCCGATCGACCACGGCGCGGCGATGTCGCTGCACAGCGCCACCAAATACCTCGGCGGCCACGGTGATGTCATCGCCGGCGTCGTCGCCTGTGACGAGAGGACCGCGGAGGCGCTGCGTCGCGTGCGTGCGGTGACCGGGGGGCTCCTGCACCCGCTCGGCGCGTACCTGCTGCACCGCGGTCTCACGACCCTGCCGGTCCGCGTGCGGCACCAGCAGGAGAGCGCTCGTCGCATCGTGCAGTGGCTGGTCGATCGGCCCGAGGTCGCCGAGGTCTTCTATCCCGGGCTCGACGGGGATCCGCGCGGCATCCTGGAACGGCAGCTCCGCGGGCCGGGAGCGATGATCGCGTTGCGGCTGCGCGGCGGCTATGCAGCGGCCGCAGCGGTGGCCGGGGCGACCCGCCTCTTCACGCACGCCGTGTCGCTCGGGGGCGTGGACTCCCTCATCCAGCACCCCGCCGCGCTCACGCACCGCCCGGTCCCCGCGGAGGCGCGTCCCGCCGCCGACGTCCTGCGCCTGTCCATCGGCCTCGAGAACGTCGACGATCTCCTCGCCGACCTCGCGAACGCCTTCGCCACTCTCGCCGACCCACCCCTTTCCGTGCCTCCCACCCCGGAAAGTGCGTCACATATGGGGGTGGCTCGCACATAAGGGGCCGGATCGGCGATTGTGTGAGGGCGACAAGAAACTGAGTGTCGCCTGAGGTGGGACTTGGTACCTGGCGGCAAAACCGGGGGGTGGTGGAGAGTGCGGCCCTACAGTCGCGGGTGGCAACGACGCCACTGACCTCGGGAGTCCTCAATGACGAGTGAAAAGACCCACGCGCACGGCCTCGGCATGCGCATCGCCGTGATCGTCCTCAGCCTTCTGCTGGCGGCGATGGTGCTGTTGTTCTTCGCCACGATGAGCAAGGTGTCCGCGGGCGCCTCGGAACTCGCGGACGGCACCACCACCGCGCAGGGGGGATCCGCGGACCTCGCCGCCGGAGCTGCCGACCTCGCCGCGGGGGCCGACGAGCTGGCCGCGGGCACGCAGGATCTCGCGGCAGGCACCGCGACGGCGCAGCAGGGATCGGCGAAGCTCAGTGACGGCGCGACGACCGCCGCCGCGGGCGCCACCACGCTCGCGGAGGGTGCGGGCACCCTCGCCGCGGGAGCCGCCACGGCCCTCGACGGTGCGGGACGTGTGAGCGGCGGAGCCCAGACGGCGCTCGCCGGATCGCAGGAGCTCGCGGCGAAGATGGCGGCGGCGGACGCCGGGGCCCGGCAGCTCGTCGACGGCGCGACCACTCTCGCCGCCGGTGTCGACGGCGCGCACCGGTACGCAAACGGTGTGCTCGAGGGGGCGACGACCCTCAGCACCACCCTGCGCGCCGGAGTGAGTGCCGATGTGCAGAAACTCGCCCATCCGGAGACGAAGGCCCTGCTGACGGGCGTCGCCACGAGCGCTCCCGGCAATGCGCGGACGCTCGCCGCGGGTCTGCAGGGTCTCCTCGCTGCACACCCTGATGACGTGCAGCTCCAGCAGCTCGCGGCGCTCGCCGCCGGCGTCGAGAAGCAGGTCGGCGCGCTGGCCGCCCCCGCCGCGGCTGCTCCGGGCCTCGCACAGGGACTCATCGGCGCCGCCGACGGCTCCGCTCGTGTCACGGCCGGCGTCGGTGCGCTCATCAACGGCGACACCTCGAAGGGCTGGCCGGGAACCGTGGCGCTGGTCTCCCCGAAGGGCGCTCCCGCCCTCGTCGCGGGAGCGCAGACGCTGCAGGACGGCACCTCCCGGCTCGCGGCGGGCGCGGCGGATCTCTCGTCCGGGCTCCAGACCCTCTCGACCGGAGCATCGTCGCTGTACTCCGGCACCGCGGAGCTCAGCGCCGGCGCGGCGCGGCTCGACGCGGGTGCCGGGACTCTGGCCACGGGCGTCGGCGCGCTGCAGTCGGGTGCCGGTGACCTCCGGTCCGGGATGACCGAACTCCGTACCGGCGCCGACGCGGTCGCCGAGGGGTCCGGCACCCTCGCGGCAGGAAGCGCGAAGCTCGACGCGGGTGCCGCCGACCTCGCGGCGGGCAACGGACGCATCGCCGACGGCTCCGGCACCCTCGCGACGGCCACGGCCGGCGCCGCACCCTCTCTGCTCCCGTGGATCCTCGGTATCGGTCTGGTCGGCCTGATCGCGATCGGCTTCTGGATCGGCCACCGCGTCACCCACCGCTGACCGTCGACCCACCCCCTTCCGTACGACCCACCCCCATAAATGACGCACTTTCGGGGGTGGGTCGACCTCAAGGGGGTGGGTCGACGAGAGCGGGTCAGCGCTTCGGGAGGGGGATCGTGCCGGTGGCGATGCGCTCGGTGGGCATGCGGTCGCGATCGTAGGTGATCTCGTCGTAGCCGTGCGGGGTGGGCAGGCCGTCCTCGCCGATGCTGACGAACACGATCTCGTCGATGGTGAGGATGCGCTTGCGCGTGATCATGTTGCGCGCGACGGCGCGCATCGTGAGCGAGGTCGTGCCGAAACGGGTGGCCTGCAGCCCGATCTCGATGAGGTCGCCCTGCACCGCCGACGCCTCGAACGTGATGGCGGAGATGTGCCGGGTGACGACGCGGTAGTTGCCGAGCTGCACGATCGCGTAGATCGCGGCCTCCTCGTCGATCCACTTCAGCAGGCTTCCGCCGAACAGCGTGCCGTTCGCGTTGAGGTCTTCCGGGCGCACCCACTTGCGGGTGCGGAAGTTCAGGCCGTCCTCGGACTGCCATGCGGGTGCTTTCTGTTTCGCCATGCCCCGAGGCTAGGCGGGTCGTGCGTCGGCGGTGTTACGTCGCGTTTTCCGGCGGGTGCACCCGCCGCCGCTCACAGCGGATCTGCTCCGGGCGGATTCGCTCCCGCCAGCGCCGGGGGAGCCGGAGGCTGGGGACATGAGCGAAGACAAACCTCTCCCGCAGTTCGGCCCCGAGGCCCGGCGCGCCCTGTTCCACGAGCGGGTGCTCGTCCTCGACGGCGCCCTCGACGACGACAACGGCACCCTCCTGATGACGCAGATCCTCGGCCTCTCCGCCGAGGATCCGGTGGCCGACATCGCCCTCTGGATCCACTCGCCCGGCGGGTCCGTGCCATCGATGCTGGCGATCCGCGACCTCATGCACCTCATCCCGAACGACGTCTCCACCCTCGCCCTCGGTCTCGCCTGCAGCGCCGGGCAGTTCCTGCTCTCCGCGGGGACGAAGGGCAAGCGGCGCGCTCTCCCGCACGCGCGGATCCTCATGCACCAGGGCTCGGCGGGGATCGGCGGATCGGCGGTGGAGATCGAGGCACAGGCCGACGACCTCCGGCACATGCGCGACACCGTCCTCGGCCTCATCGCCGACGACACCGGTCAGCCCCTCGCGCGGATCTTCGAGGACTCCCTCCACGACCGCTGGTACACCGCCGACGAGGCGCAGGACTACGGGTTCATCGACGAGATCGTGCAGTCGACGGCGGAGATCCTGCCGCGTCGTCGTGCGCGGGTGGGACTGGGGGCGGACGCATGAGCAGCTACACGATCCCGAACGTCATCGCCCAGCATCCGCGGGGTGAGCGGGTCATGGACGTGTACTCGCATCTGCTCGCCGAGCGCGTCATCTACCTCGGCACCGGCATCGACGCGGGGGTGGCCAACGCCCTCATCGCGCAGCTCCTGCACCTCGACGCGGACAGCGCGGAGACCGGCGTCCAGTTCTACATCAACAGTGAGGGCGGGGATCCCGGTGCCGCGCTGGCGATCTACGACACCATGCAGCACATCCGTCCGCGGATCGCGACGACGTGCGTCGGGCAGGCCATCGGTCCTGCGGCCCTGCTCGTCGCGGCGGGAGCGCCGGGGGAGCGGGCGGCCCTCGCCCACGCGCGCATCGTGCTGCATCAGCCGGCCGGTCAGTCGCGCGGAGCCATCCCGGACCTCATCCTCGCAGCCGACGAGGTCGTGCGGGTGCGCGCGGACATGGAGACGATCCTGGGTCGGCACACCGGCCGCTCTCTCGCGGAGCTCCGCGCCGACACCGACCGGGACCGGGTCTTCACCGCCGCCGCCGCCCTCGACTACGGCCTCATCGACACCGTGCTCGGTCCCCGTGATCCGGAGGCACGATGAGGTGACGGGTGCACGACGGATCTCCAGGATCCGTCGTGCACCCGGACCCCGGTCGTGCAGGGGAGACGGGTCAGGCGGCGAGGGCGAAGGCGCCGCGGGAGGCCGACACCACCGCCGCGGCGGGGGTGGCCTGACGAAGCTCCTCGGCGACCGCGCTCGTGAGCTCCACGAGGGTGGCGTCCAGGGCCCCGGCGATCGCGGCGATCATCTCGCTGGACGGTTCCTTCCGGCCGCGCTCGACCTCGGAGAGGTACTGCGGCGAGACCCCGGCCTTCTCCGCGGTCTCGCTGAGCGTCTCGCCGCGGTCATGGCGCCGCCGCCGGAGCTGATCCCCGAGCAGGTCGCGCCACAGCGGTTCGGGGCCGTTCGACGGCGGACGGACGGGATGCGGGGCGCGGGGGAACGGGACGATGTCGGCCATGCCTCACGATAAGCCGCCGTCTGTGCGGCGATCGAGACGTTCTGCTCAGAGCAGAACGCAGCTCACAGCGCCGCCGTGACGCCGGGAAGCAGCGCGCCCAGGATGTCCTGCAGCCGCTGCCGATCCTCCGCGGACAGCGGGTCGAGGATGAGCTCGCGGATCTGGGCCACGTGGACGGGCGCGGCCGCCCGGAGCATCTCCCGCCCCGCCGGGGTCAGCGTCGCGGAGAGCGTGCGCTTATCCGTGGAGCACGACGTCCGCTCCACCCACCCGCGCTCCTCCAGGGAGTCCAGGGCGTGGCTCAGACGCGACCGGCTGAGTCCGGCGATGCGCGCGAGCTCGGTCATGGTGACGGCCTCCTCGCCCTGCCCGGCGAGGGTCACCAGGATCGCGTAGCGGGCGTGGTTCAGGCCCACCTCGTCCTTCAGCGCCCGGTCGAGGACCTGGGGCAGCAGCTGGACGAACCGGATGATCGGGAGCCACGTCGCGAGCTCGTCGTCGTCGAGCCGCCGCGGGTGCCGCGTCTCGCTCATGTCGTGCTCCTCGGAGGTCACGCCGCGGTCAGGTCGATCGTGTGCGCCGTGTGGTCGCGCTTCGCCTGGAGGTAGCGCGAGTTCGCCTCCGACAGGTGCACCTCGGTGCGCACCCGTTCGGTGACATGGATGCCGAGGCCGTCGAGCTGTGCGGCCTTGTCGGGGTTGTTGCTCAGCAGGCGGATGCGGTCCACGCCCAGCGCGCGCAGCATCTGCGCCGCGACGGTGTAGTCCCGCTCATCCTCGCCGCGTCCGAGGGCCACGTTCGCCTCATAGGTATCGAGGCCGGCGTCCTGCAGCGCGTACGCGTCGAGCTTGGCGTAGAGCCCGATGCCGCGGCCTTCCTGCCGGAGGTAGAGGAGGAAGCCGCCCTCGGCGGCGATCCGCTCGACGGCCTCCCGCAGCTGCGGCCCGCAGTCGCAGCGCTCGGAGCCGAACACGTCTCCCGTGAGGCACTCGCTGTGCGGGCGGACGAGGGGAGCTTCGCCGCCGGCGGCAGAGCGGGCGAGCGCCGCCTGCCAGTCACCGAGTCCGAGCAGCAGGTGCTCGCGCCCGTCCACGAGTCCATCGAAGGTCACGACGTCGGCCGTCGTCGCGAAGCCGTCCGCGAAGCGCAGGGGCACCCGCACGCGGGTGCGCTCCGCGGCGACCGTTGAAGTTTCAATCATGTGAGGGGAAACGCCGTGGGCGCGTGGCTATTCCCGGGCCGCGAGGACCGTGTCGGTCCGTGACGGCGATCGACGCGTGGCGCCGCGGACTCGGTAGCCTCGCACCATGAGTCACTTCGTCTCCGCGGCAGAACTCCACGACCTCCTCGAGAACGGCGCCCCGATCCGGGTCGTCGACGTGCGCTGGCGCCTGGACCGTCCCGAGGCGGGCCCGGGCGACTACCGCTCTGGCCACATCCCCGGCGCCGTGTTCGCGTCGTTGGATCAGGAGCTCTCCACGCCCGGAGCGCCCACCGAGGGCCGGCATCCGCTCCCCTCGACGGAGACCCTGCAGGCGGCGGCACGGCGCTGGGGCGTGCGGCAGGGCGACACGGTCGTGGCCTACGACGACACCAAGGGACTCGCGGCGGCTCGGGCGTGGTGGCTGCTGCGGCAGGCCGGCGTCGAGGTCCGGGTGCTCGACGGCGGGCTGCGGGCCTGGACCGCGGCCGGATACGACCTGGCGACCGACGACGTCGTGCCGGAGACCGGTGACGTCGTCCTCGCGGATCCCGGCCAGGACGCCCTCTCGATCGACGAGGCGGCGGCGTTCCCGGAGACCGGGGTCCTGCTCGACGTGCGCGCCCCGGAGCGCTACCGCGGCGAGACCGAGCCGCTCGACCCGATCGCCGGACACATCCCCGGTGCCCGGAACCTCCCCACCACGCGGCACCTCGACGAGAGCGGGCGCATCCGTGACCGCGACACGGTCCTGGCGACGCTCGCGGAGGTCGGCATCACGGCCGAGACACCGGTCGCGGCGTACTGCGGCTCCGGTATCACGGCGGCGCATACGGCTCTCGTGCTGCAGGAGGTCGGCATCCCGGCGAAGGTCTTCCCCGGCTCCTGGAGCCAGTGGTCGAACACGCCGGGACGACCGGTCGCGACGGGTGATCAGCCGGGCTGATCGCCGCCGCGAGGGCCGTACCCCCAGCGCAGACCGAGGGCGCCGGGACCGAACGCCCGGCGGACCTGGTGCACCGACGTGCCGCGAGGTCGCGGGAGCGCGGTGACGACGGTGCCTCCGGCGGTCTCGACGAGCTCGTCGCACCAGTCCGGCACGGCATCGGGGTGGAAGCGCGTCCACACCAGGAGCTCGCGAGCCTGGCGGGACAGAGCATGCCCGGTCTCCCGATCCGAGGGGCGACCGGGCTCGTACTGCACCGACCACTCGACGACCGCGGTGTCCGGAGCCTCGAGCGGGACATCGAGCTCGATCAGCGCGCCGTGCGCCTCGCCGTTCGGGTGGGAGTAGCGCGCGGCGATCCGTCCGCCGGCCACGGCCGTGAGGAGCGGTGGAGGCCCGGGGACGCCGGGGGTGAGGTCGAGGACGGGGATGGCGGTGATCACGCCGCTCGTCGACTGCACGATGCTGCGGGTGAGGCAGGAGGACACCTCGCCGTCGGCGTCCACCTCCGTGACGGAGTGGACGGTGAGCTCCCGCGACGGGTCCGGGTACGTGGCGCCGAGGGCCGCGTAGACCTCGCGGACCGCCCGCTCCATGTCGACCTGCTCCAGCGGGAACCCCTGCGGCCCCAGGGGCCCGGTGCGGTGCGGACGCAGGAGCCTGCTCAACGCACCGGACTCGAGGCACAGCAGGTCCTCGATGTCGGCGAGGGCGGCGAGCGACTGCGGTCCTTCCGGGCGGCGGGCTCCCGACCGCCAGTAGCTCAGCGTGGCCATCGAGACGCGGTTGCCCCGGTCGCGGAGCTGTCGCTGCAACCACGACAGCGTCACCGGTCTCGCGTTGATCGCATCCCGCAGCGCCGCCGCGAACGCGTCCGGCGTCGCGGCCCTCTTCTCGTCGTCCCCAAAACCCATCACAGCCCCCACCCGGTATGTGAAGAACACACCTCTAGAGTGAGCATACGACCGCACGCGCACACCTCAGGGGACCAGGTGGGCAAGTGGGTCACGGGGCTGTGATGTCGCGGGGAGGGTGCCCGACCCTGCGGCAGCGGCCCGACGCAGTGATGCCCCCCTTGCTGCGTATGTCGTGAAGCCCGGCAATCGATCTGGGGAGATCCGCCGGGCTTCACGAGCATCCCCCGGCGCGTGCGGCTCGCGGCCCCGCGTAGACTGGTGGGGAAACCCCGGAGGATCTGGCCGTTATGTCTGCCCCTGCTCGCGCGTTCACCATGCGCCACGTGCAATTGCTGCGCGCGCTGTTCGCGGCCGTCGCCGCCCTGATGATCACCTTCTCCTCGGATCACTCCGCCGCGGTCGGTCTCGCCGTCTTCAGCGGCTTCGCGCTGGTCACCGCCCTGGTGCACATCCTCGCGGCCTGGCTCGTCCTCCCGTCGGGGTCGCGCTGGTCGGCGATCCTCCTGGCGGTCGTGAGCGCGATCGCCGGAATGGCCGGGGGCGTGCCGGCCTGGCGCACGGACGACATGTTCTTCATCGTGCTCATCACCTGGGGCGTGCTCAGCGGCGGCCTCGAGCTGCTCGCCGGCTTCCGCGCCCGCCGCGTCGGGGGAGCGCTCGCCACCGACGCGATCACGGTCGGGGCGCTGGGCGTGCTCCTCGCGGTCGTCCTGCTGCTGATCCCGTCGGGCTTCGTCCAGGAGTACACGATCGAGAAGGCGGGCACGTTCGAGCTGTCCGGCATCATCCTCGGCGTGGGGATGTTCGGCGGGTATGCGGCCATCGTCGCCGTCTTCCTCGGCATCGCCGGCCTCACCCCGAAGCGCGCGGACGCCGATGACGTCGCTGCCGCCCCCGAGAACGATGCGGCTCCTGTGGAGCACGGAGGAGAGCGATGAGCGACGACAAGCCCACCCGACGGGACATCCTCCGGCCCCTCCACCTGCTCGGCATCGCCCTGGGCTGCGGCGTGTTCGCCATGGTGGTCACCCTCGTCTCCACCGGCGCCTTCACCCTCCGCGTGAACACCGCCATCGCGAACGGCACCTATGAGGGTCTCACCCCGGTGGCGCTGAGCCTCGTCGTGGGCGGCGGCGCCTTCATCGCGACCCTCCTGATCCTCGCGATGCTCATGCTCGCGGTCGATCCCGCCGACGTCACGAAGACCGTCGACCGCCCCGTGCTGTACGACGCGGAGGACGAGGGCGCGAGCGACGGCCCCACCGACGAGCCGGGACGCCCCGCCTCCTCGTGACGCGGAGATCGGGCGGAATATCGGTGAGGTCGTTCCGCTTGTCTCTGGAGTGACTGCCTCCGTCGACCGCGCCTCCATCGGACTCCGGTCGGAGCGGGGACCCATCCTCGGCGCGCTCATGCTCGCCACCGGCCTCATCGCGATCGACGCGACGATCCTCGCCACCGCGGTGCCGAGCATCGTGCGCGACCTCGGCAGCTACCAGCAGTTCCCCTGGCTGTTCTCGGTGTACCTCCTGGCGCAGGCCGTGAGCGTGCCCATCTACTCCCGCTTCGCGGACACCGTGGGTCGCAAGCCGATCATCCTGCTCGGCATCGCCCTCTTCCTGCTCGGATCCGTCCTCTGCGGGTTCGCCTGGAGCATGCCGGCGCTGATCGTCTTCCGCATCATCCAGGGCATCGGTGCCGGTGCCGTCGCGCCGATGTCGATGACCATCGTCGGCGACATCTACACGGTCGCCGAGCGCGCGAAGGTGCAGGGATACGTCGCCAGCGTCTGGGCCATCTCCTCGGTGGTGGGCCCCGCACTCGGCGGCATCTTCGCCCAGCTCGACGCCTGGCGATGGATCTTCTGGATCAACGTGCCCCTGTGCCTGATCGCCGGATGGATGCTGCTGCGCACGTACAAGGATCAGAAGCAGACCCAGCGGCACAGCATCGACTACGGGGGCGCGGTGCTGCTCACGATCGGGTTGACCGCGCTCATCCTCGGCATGCTGGAGGGCGGGAACGCCTGGGCGTGGCTGTCCGTGCCGAGTGCCCTCTGCTTCGGGATCGGGGCGGTCGCGCTCGGGGCCTTCGGGTTCGTCGAGCGCCGGGTGGCGGAGCCGATCGTCGATCTGCGCCTCGTGACCCGTCGGCTCATCCTCACGACCACGGTGGTCTCGCTCGGCATCGGGGCGCTCATGCTCGGCGTGACCAGCTTCGCCCCGGCCTACCTCGAGGGGTCCATCGGCATCGCTCCGCTGCTGTCGGGTCTGGCGGTGGCCGCTCTGACCCTCGGCTGGCCGCTCGCCGCCGCGAACGCCGGACGGCTGTACCTGCGCATCGGCTTCCGTCGCACCACGCTCATCGGCATGAGCATCACGACCGTCGCAGCCGTCGCGCTCGCCGCCGTCGCCTCCTGGCCGAACCCGTTCATCGTCGCCGGCATCGCGTTCCTCCTCGGCTTCGGGCTCGGGTGGAGCGCGGCCCCGACCCTCATCGCCGCACAGGCCTCGGTCGGCTGGGGGGAGCGGGGCGCGGTGACCGGGATGAACGCGTTCGCACGGTCAGCGGGAAGCGCCGTGGGCGTGGCGGTGTTCGGGGCGATCTCGAACGCGGTCATCGCGCAGGGTGCGGGACCCGATGACCCCGACACGATCGTCCGCGCGTCGGTGTGGGTGTTCGTCGCGGTCGCCGTGACCGCGGTTCTCACCCTCCTGGCGGCGTCGTTCATGCCGAAGGACAGGGTCGAGGAGCACTCCGGGGAGTCGGGCTCCTAGCTCCTCAGCGGGCGAGGCGCTCCGCGATGCCGGTGTAGGTCGCGGGGGTCAGCGCGAGGAGCCGCTGCTTGGCCGCGTCCCCGATCTCCAGACCCTCCACGAACGACGCGAGGTCGGCGGCGCCGACGCGGTGCCCACGGGTGAGCTCCTTGAGCAGCGCATACGGGTCCTGGATGCTCGACCGGCCGGCGACGACCTCGGCGCGGATCACCGTCTGGATCGCCTCGGCGAGCACCTCCCAGTTCACGTCGAGGTCGGCGAGCAGCACATCACGCGAGAGCGAGATCGCGTTCAGGCCGCGGCGCAGGTTGTCGAGAGCGAGCAGCGAGTGCCCGAACGCGACGCCGATGTTGCGCTGAGTCGTGGAGTCGGTGAGGTCGCGCTGCAGCCGGCTCGTGACCAGCGTCTGGCCCAGCGACGCGAGCAGGGCTCCCGAGATCTCGAGGTTGGCCTCGGCGTTCTCGAAGCGGATCGGGTTGATCTTGTGCGGCATGGTCGAGGAGCCGGTGGCGCCGGCGACCGGGATCTGCGCGAAGTAGCCGAGCGAGATGTAGGTCCAGATGTCCGTCGCGAGGTTGTGCAGGATCCCGCCGGCGTGACGCACGCGGTCGTAGAGCTCGACCTGCCAGTCGTGCGACTCGATCTGCGTCGTGAGCGGGTTGAAGCCCAGGCCCAGTCCCTCGATGTACTCGCGGGCGATGGTCGGCCAGTCGGCGTCCGGGTCGGCTGCGAGGTGAGCGGACCAGGTGCCGGTCGCCCCGGAGAACTTCGCGAGGTACTCGGAGCCGGCGATCTGGCTGCGCACGCGCTCGAGACGCCAGGCGAAGACCGCGAGCTCCTTGCCCATCGTCGAGGGGGTGGCGGGCTGCCCGTGCGTGCGGGACAGCATGGCGGCGTCGGCGTGCTCGACCGCGAGCTCGCGCAGCTTCGCGATCACGGTGTCGAGGGCCGGGAGCCAGACCTCCTCGACCGCGCGCTTGACGGTGAGGGCGTAGGACGCGGAGTTGATGTCCTCGCTCGTGCAGGCGAAGTGCGTCAGCTCGGCGATGCGGTCGAGGCCGAGCGTGGAGAGCCGGTCGCGGACGAGGTACTCGATGGCCTTCACATCGTGCTGCGTGACGGCCTCCTTCTCGGCGAGCCAGTCGATCTCGGCCTGCCCGAAGTCGCGGTACAGGGCGCGCAGGCGCTCCTTGTCGTCGTCCGACAGCGGGGTCGTCTCGAACAGCGAACGGTCGGTGAGGGCGATCAGCCATTCCACCTCCACCTCGACCCTGGCGCGGTTGAGTCCGGCCTCGGAGAGGAAGTCGGCGAGCCCGGTGACGGCACCGCGATAGCGGCCGTCGAGGGGGCTGAGGGGCTGCGGCGGGAGTGAAGGCTGGAAAGTCAGGGGAGTCCTCCTGATGAGGCCCCGAAGGTTCGGGGCGTGCGGGGCAGGCGCAGGGCGGGTTCGAGCTGGCGGAACAAGCCGCGAGTCGCCGTCTCGATCATACCGAGCACCGAATCGAACATCTCCGGGCCGGCGTAGTACGGGTCGGGGACGTCGTGCGTCGAGGCATCGGGATCGAAGGCGAGGAGGAGGGTCACCTTGCCGTCCTCGTCTTCGTCCCCGGCCCATTCGCGGAGGATGCGCTCGTGCGTGCGGTCCAGGGCCACCACGAGGTCGTTCTCGGCGAAGGAGGCGGCGGTGAACTGGCGGGCGCGGTGCAGCGAGCCGTCATAGCCACGGCGGGCGAGGGCGTCGATGGTGCGGTGGTCGGCGCGCTCTCCGAGGTGCCAGTCCCCGGTGCCCGCGCTGCGCGAGACGATCTGGGAGCCGAGACCCTGCCGCTCCGCGAGGTCCCGGAACACGACCTCCGCCATGGGGGAGCGGCAAATGTTGCCGGTGCAGACGAAGATCACGCGGAAGGGATCTCGGGCTGTCACGGATCCATTCTGCCGGTCGATGCCGTTCCTGCACAGCGGGCATCGGATCGCGGGGTGCTCGAGCCTCCTGCACGGTGCTGGGGGAGAACGGGCTCTCCACTGGTCGTGGCCGTCTGACGGGGCCCTGGCCGTAACGGACGCGGTCCGGCGGAAGGCTGGGTCCATGTCGTCCTTCGTCCTCACCGCGCCCTCTGCCGACGTCGATCCTGCGCTGCGGGCCGGAGTGCTGTCCGAGCTGGACGCCGCCATCGCGGGGCTCGACGATCTCGCTTCCACGCTGACGGCGCTGCGTGACGCGTGCGCCTGGGAGTCCGACGGCGTCGAGGCGCTGCGATGGGCCCTCTGGCGGCTGTCGGACGACACGGCGACGGTGCGCCGGACGCTGCAGGCGTGCCGCGGGGAGGTCGAGGGTGCATGAGCGGGCTCGACATCGACCACGGCGGCGCGATCGCGGTGGACACGGCGCAGCTCCGCGAGCTCGCGGTGCGCGTGCGGGCCGCCGAGCCGGTGTGCGCGGAGGTGCAGGACGCGGTGGGGCGTGCCGAGGCGCTGCTCGGCTCCGCCGCATGGACCGCGCTCGCCTCGGCGGCGTGGTCCCTGCGGTCCGCAGTGACGGCGCTGGAGGCGCTCGCGGCGCGTGTCCAGGAGACGGCCGCCGATCTCGACCTCATGGCCGAGGTCTACGAGGTGGTCGAGCTGCGGGCGCAGGCGGAGGCGCTGGCGCGGACGGATACGGTTGCGGCCGCTGCGGTGGAGGGGCGCCTGCGGCTGCTCCTCGCCGGCGACGAGCGTCTGGCCGCGCTGGCCGACGCGCGGGAGCGGATGGCGGACGACCGACGCTTCCGTGGCTTGGGCGACCAGTTCGACGCCGGGGGACTGCTTCCACCGGTGTTCCTGGGCGGCGCTGTCGTCGGCGTGACGTCGGGGCTGGGGCGGGTGCGACCGGGGATGGCACTCGGCGCGACGGCGGATCCGGTGCGGGTATCGGTCACCTCGCGTTCCCGCCCGGCCGGGGCTCCGAACGGACTGGCCAGCGCCTTCGGGCGCCTGCCCTCCGCTTCCGGGGCGCAGGTGGCGATCGAGAAGTACACGGTTCCGGGCGAGTCTCCGCGCTACGTCGCCTACGTCTCGGGCAGCCGCTCGATGTCCCTCCGGGAGGGCGGGGGTGTCGAGGCCTGGGACATGAAGTCGAACATCGAGCTCTACACCGGGGGCCGGTCCGCGTCGTATCAGGCGACCCTCGACGCGCTGGCCGCGGCGGGCGCGAGACCCGGGGATCGGGTGGACGTCGTCGCCCACTCGCAGGGTGGCATGATCGCGGCGCACCTGTCGATGGAGAGCGCGTTCACGGTGACGACCCAGATCACCGCCGGGAGCCCGGTCGAGCCGACGCTGCCCGCCGACCAGACGCTCGTGCAGCTCCGGCACACCGACGACGCGGTGTCCGCGCTCGCCGCAGGAGGGGCGAGGGAGGGCACGGGGTCCGCCGACAGCTTCACCGCGAGCCGGGTGGGCGACACGGATGCCGGTCGCCAGGACCTCGCGCTCGAGACCCACTCCCTGGAGAACTACATCGATACCGCGGCGATGGTCGACGCCTCCGCCGACCCGCGGGCGGTGGCTCTCGACGCCTACTGGGCCGACCTCGACCGCGCCGTCACCGTCGAACGCACCGAGTACCGCGCGGAGCGGGTGCTCCCCGATCCGTGAGCCGTACGCGCCCTCCGCAGACGGGTCAGTCGCGGCGGGAGCGCTTGTTCTGCGGACGCAGGATGAAGCCGAAGATGCCGTTGATGATCGAGATGATCAGCGCGGCGAGCACTCCCCACCAGAACGACTCGACCGACAGGCCCCACCCGAAGCTGCTGGTGATCCACGCGGTCAGCCAGAGCAGGAAGCCGTTGATGAGGAAGCCGATGAGGCCGAACGTGAGGATGTACAGCGGGAAGGCGACGATCTTCACGATCGTGCCGATGATGGTGTTCACCAGCGCGAAGAGGGCGCCGACCGCGAGGAGCGTCAGGACGAGCTGCAGCGTCTCGCCCGGCGGGAAGGCGCGCACCGTGACCTGGAGCACGGGGATGAGCGTGACGACCCAGATGGCGAACGCGTTGACGACGACCCGGATGATGAAGCGCATGATGCGTTCAGTCTCCCACGCGGGGCCCGCGGTGTCAGCCGCGGTCGTCCACGGGACGGATGTGGGCGGCGAGAACCTGGGCGATCTCCCCGAGATCCATCCGGCTCTGCGCGACATCGATGACGAACTCGAAGGCTTCGTCGTTCGTGAAGGTGATGTCGTAGCCGTTCAGCCGGATGAAGATGAAGGTGAGATAGAGCGCTGTGCGCTTGTTCCCGTCGAACAGTGCGTGATTCTGGGCGACGGAGCTCATCAGGGCCGCCGCCTTCTCCGCGAACGTCGGATACGCATCGACGCCGAACATGCCGGCGGCGGGTCGCGCCAGGGCGGAGAAGAGCAGCCCCTCGTCGCGCACATGCAGGCCGAGCTTCGCGATCAGCGCGAGGGCCTGCTCGGGCTCGACGTACTCGGTGGCCATCGATCAGGCGTCTTCGAGGCGCGTGATGGCGTCGCCGTAGCGTTCGGTCACCTCGTCCGCGAGCGCCAGAACTCGATCCGTCTTGGACTCGCTGTTCGCGAACCGGGTGGCCGCCTCGATGATCACGGCGTGCTTGGAGACGTGCCGGGCTCGTGCGATGTCTTCGAGCCGGGCATCGAGTTCCTCAGGGAGTCGCACCGTCATAGCCATACCAGAATGGTATCACCGCACCCTCGGCCTCGAAAGGGTGGCGGGCCGCACGTCCTAGACTCGACGCGTGACCGAGCCGACCCTGCCCCGCATCCGTCCCGCCATCGCCTCCCTCGCGCCGTATCGACAGGGCAAGCAGGCCGGTCCCGAGGCCTTCAAGCTCTCCAGCAACGAGAACCCGTTCGATCCGCTGCCCTCGGTCCTCGACGCGCTGCAGCACACGACGCCGATGAACCGGTATCCCGATGCCACCGCCGGCCGCCTGCGTGCGCGGCTCGGGGCCCGCTACGGGGTCGAGCCCGAGCAGGTCCATGTCGCCTCCGGCAGTGTCGCGATCCTGCATCAGCTCGTCCTCGCCACTGCCTCGGTCGGCGACGAGGTCGTCTACGCCTGGCGGTCGTTCGAGGCGTACCCGAGCCTGCCGCTGGTCGCGGGCGCGACCGGGGTGCAGGTGCCGCTGACGGCCGACTCCCGCCACGACCTCGACGCGATGGCCGACGCCGTGACCGACCGCACACGCGCGATCATCGTCTGCACGCCGAACAACCCGACCGGTCCCATCGTCACGTCTGCCGAGTTCGCGGCGTTCGTGGACCGCGTGCCGTCCGACGTGCTCATCATCCTCGACGAGGCCTACGCCGAGTTCGTCACCGCCCCCGATGCCGTCGACGGCCTGGCCGAGCGCGTCTTCGAGGCGCACCCGAACGTGGTCGTCCTCCGCACGTTCTCCAAGGCCTACGGTCTGGCCGGGCTCCGGGTCGGCTATGCGGTCGGCCACGAGAAGGTGCTCGACGCGGCACGGACGACCGGCATCCCGCTGTCTGTCACGTCCGCGGCCGAGAACGCCGCCATCGCGAGCCTCGACGCCGAAGCCGAGCTCCTGGAGCGCGTCGCCGTGATCGTCGAACGCCGCGCTCGTCTCGTCGAGGGGCTCCGCGCGCAGGGCTGGGAGGTGCCGGACGCCCAGGGCAACTTCGTCTGGCTGCCGACCGGCGCGCGCACCGACGAGGTCGCAGCGGCGTTCATCGACGCCGACCTGATCGTGCGTCCGTTCTCCGGCGACGGCATCCGGATCTCCGTCGGCGAGGAGGCGGCCGTCGCCCGCGTGCTCGAGGTCGCGGCGACCCTCCGCTGAGCGCGGCACCGCCCTGCGAACCGCGGAATCTCGGGGTTCCGGGGAGATACGAGGGCGTCCTAGGTATGCGTGACCCGGCATGCCGACGCGGGTAGCGTGGGGGCCGTGAGCACCTCTGAGACCCCCCTCGTGCGCGTTCTGGACGAGACCGGAAAGGTCGCCCCGACGCCGGCTGCGGAGCAGTACCTGCCGCTCATCGAGGCCATCCCCGACGACGAGCTCGCGCAGTTCTACCGCGACATGGTGGGCATCCGCGCGATCGACACCCAGGCCACCAACCTGCAGCGCCAGGGCCAGCTCGCCCTGTGGCCGCCGAGCCGCGGACAGGAGGCGGCGCAGGTCGGCTCCGGTCGGGCCGCCCGCGCGCAGGACACGATCTTCCCCTCGTACCGCGAGCACGCGGTCACCCGGATCCGCGGCGTGGATCCGTTGGACATCATCAAGCTCATGCGCGGCGTCTCCCACGGCGGCTGGGATCCGACCGACCCGAAGAACGGCAACACCCGGCTCTACACGCTCGTGCTCGGCTCCCAGGTGCTGCACGCCGCCGGCTATGCGATGGGCCTCACGTTCGACGGCCGCACCGGCACCGGCGACCCCGAGCGCGACGAGGCGGTCGTCGTCTACTACGGCGACGGCGCCTCCAGCCAGGGCGACGTGCACGAGGCCATGGTGTTCGCGGCCAGCTACCAGGCCCCGACGCTCTTCTTCCTGCAGAACAACCACTGGGCCATCTCGGTCCCCGTCACCACGCAGTCCCGGGTGCCGCTCGTGCAGCGCAGCGCCGGGTACGGCATCCCGAGCGTCCGCGTGGACGGCAACGACGTACTCGCCAGCTACGCGGTGTCCCGCGTGGCCCTCGACGAGGCGCGCGCCGGCGGCGGACCCCGTGCCATCGAGGCCGTGACGTACCGGCTCGGCGCGCACACGACCAGCGACGATCCCACGAAGTATCGCGGCGACGACGAGGAGCTCGCGTGGGCCGGGCGTGACCCGATCGTCCGTATGCGCGCCTTCCTGGAGAACCGCGGCGCCGAGGAGAGCTTCTTCGCCGAGGTCGACGCCGAGGCCGCCGATGCCGCGGAAGACCTCCGCGCCCGCACCGTGCAGCTCGGCCCGCCCCGCGCCGACCTCATGTTCGACCACGTGTACAGCGAGCCGCATCCGCTGATCGAGGAGCAGAAAGCGTGGCGCGCCCGCTACGAGGCGTCGTTCGAAGGAGAGGGCCAGTGACCCGGGAGACCATGCCGCTGGGCAAGGCGCTGAACGCCGGAATGCGCAAGGCGATGGAGGACGACCCCAAGGTCCTCCTCATGGGCGAGGACATCGGCAAGCTCGGCGGCGTGTTCCGCATCACCGAGCACCTGCAGCGCGACTTCGGGGAGCAGCGCGTGCTGGACACTCCGCTCGCGGAGTCGGCCCTGGTGGGCACCGCGATCGGCCTCGCGATGGCCGGGTTCCGTCCTGTCGTCGAGATCCAGTTCGACGGCTTCGTCTTCCCCGCGTTCGACCAGATCACCACCCAGCTCGCCAAGCTCACCAACCGGCACGAGGGGTCGCTGCGGCTGCCCGTCGTGATCCGCATCCCGTACGGCGGGCACATCGGGGCGGTCGAGCACCACCAGGAGAGCCCGGAGGCCTACTTCACGCACACCCCCGGTCTGCGGGTGGTGTCGCCGTCGACCGCGAACGATGCCTACTGGATGATCCAGGAGGCCATCGCGTCGGACGATCCGGTGATCTTCCTGGAGCCGAAGAGCCGGTACTGGCCGAAGGGCGAGGTCGAGCTCGACGCCCCCGCCGTCCCGCTGCACTCCTCGCGGGTGGTGCGGACCGGGACCGACGTGACGCTCGTCGGACACGGCGCCATGGTCACTACGCTGCTCCAGGCCGCCGCGCTCGCCGAGGCCGAGGGCACGAGCTGCGAGGTCGTCGACGTGCGCTCGCTGTCGCCGGTGGACTACGAGCCGATCCTCGGGTCGGTGCGCAAGACCGGTCGCATGGTCTACGCGCAGGAGGCTCCGGGATTCACGAGCCTCGGCAGCGAGATCGCCGCGACCGTGATGGAGCGCGCGTTCTACGCCCTCGAGGCTCCCGTGTTGCGGGTATCGGGGTACGACACCCCGTTCCCGCCCGCGAAGCTCGAGGGCGCCTACCTGCCGGATGCCGACCGCATCCTCGAAGCCGTCGACCGCTCCCTGGCCTACTGACACCCGGCATCCGCCGAAAGGACCCGTCATGAGCACGCAGAACTTCCCCCTTCCGGACGTCGGCGAAGGGCTGACCGAGGCCGAGATCGTCGCGTGGAAGGTGGCCCCGGGTGACCGGGTGGCCATCAACGACGTCATCTGCGAGATCGAGACCGCGAAGTCCCTGGTCGAGCTGCCCTCCCCGCACGCGGGCGTGGTCGGTGAGCTGCTCGTCGACGAGGGGGCGACGGTCGAGGTCGGCACCCCGATCATCACCTTCGTGACCGACCCCGCGGCCGGCTCGGGGACCGGTTCGGTCGCACCCGGGACCGTCGCCACGGCGGAGGCGCCCGCACCCGAGGAGGGCGGCGGGTCGGTCCTCGTCGGCTACGGCTCCGGAAGCGGTGCGACCTCGCGGCGGAAGCGCCCGGCCGAGCGCCCCGTCCGGTCGTCGGTCGGCGTGATCGCGAAGCCGCCGATCCGCAAGCTCGCCCGCGACCTCGGCGTCGACCTCACGAGCGTGACGCCCACGGGTGCCGACGGCGAGGTCACCCGCGACGACGTGATGAAGCACGCCTCCCAGGCCAGCGTTTTCCGCAACATCGAGACCCCGGAGTGGGGGAGCGTGCGCGAGGAGACCGTCCCGGCACCGCAGGCCCCGTCCGGCCTGGCGCGCGGCCTCGCGCCGGTGCGCCCGTCGGCGGCCGGCGACGACCGCACCGAGTCCATCCCCGTCAAGGGCGTGCGCAAGGCGACGTCGTCGGCGATGGTGCAGAGCGCGTACTCCGCCCCGCACGTGACGGTGTGGAAGGAGATCGACGCCACCCGCACGATGGAGCTCGTCAAGCGCCTCAAGGCCTCGCCCGACTACGCCGACATCAAGGTCTCGCCGCTGCTCATCATGGCCCGCGCGGTGATCTGGGCGGTCCGCCGGACGCCGATGGTTAACGCGGCCTGGATCGACACGGAGGCCGGGGCCGAGATCGCCGTGCGTCACTATGTGAACCTCGGCATCGCCGCCGCCACGCCCCGGGGTCTGCTCGTGCCGAACATCAAGGACGCGCAGGACCTCAGCATGAAGGACCTCGCCCGCGCCTTGAACCGGCTCACGCTCACGGCACGCGAGGGCAAGACGCCGCCGGCGGACCAGCAGAACGGCACGATCACCATCACGAACATCGGCGTGTTCGGGATGGACGCGGGCACTCCGATCATCAACCCGGGCGAGGCCGGCATCGTCGCCATGGGCACGATCAGCCAGAAGCCCTGGGTCGTCGACGGCGAGGTGCGCCCGCGCTGGGTGACCACGGTCGCCGGCTCGTTCGACCACCGCGTGATCGACGGCGACGGCATGAGCCGCTTCATCGCCGACGTCGCCTCCATCCTCGAGGAGCCCGCGCTCCTGGTGGACTGAGGGAGTCCACACTTCGGCGTGGCCCGAACGATCGGGTGGCGAGAATGGATGGATGAGAACCACGCGGAGCGTCGACCTGCCGGTGTTGTACTTCGGGACTCCCGTCGCGCTGATCACCACGGTCAACCCGGACGGGTCTTCGAACATCAGCCCGATCTCGTCCGCATGGGCGCTGGGGACGCGGTACATGCTTGGGCTCGGTGCCGAAGGACAGGCGGCCGCGAATATCGAACGGGTCAGGGACCTCGTCATCAACCTCCCCTCCGCCGACCTCGTGCACGCCGTGGAGGCGATCGCGCCGACCACCGGCCGCTCGCCGGTTCCCGCCGAGAAGGTTCCCGCGTACCGGCATGAACCGGACAAATGGAGTCTCGGGGGCTTCACCCCTGTCCCGTCGGACGCGGTGATCCCGCTCCGGATCGCGGAATGCCCGGTGCAGATCGAAGCGCGCGTGGCGCAGATCATCCCGATCGACGGCGGCGACGCGCTGGCGGTCGAAGCCGAGGCCCTGCAGGTCCACGTGCACGAGGACATCCTGAAGGCGCACGGACCGGACCGCATCGACACGGACAAGTGGGACCCTCTCTCCTACGCCTTCCGCCACTACTTCGCCCAGGGGCCTCGGGTCGGCTCCAACTTCCGCGCGCCGCTCCTCGACGACCCCGTCGTGGCGTGATCGTCGACCCCTCTTCCGTGTCCCAGCTGGGACACGCGCTCAGCAGCCCGACGCGGGTGCAGATGTGTCTGGCGCTCCTCGACGGCCGGGCATGGACGTCCGGCGAGCTCGCGCGTGCCGCCGGGGTGTCGAGGTCGACGGCGTCGGAGCACCTGACGACGCTCCTCGACGTCCGGCTCGTCGCACTCCGCCGACAGGGGCGGCACTCCTACGTCACCCTCGCGTCTTCTGACGCCGCGCACATCATCGAGGCCGCGACGGCATACGCCGGGAAGGCGGCTCCCGTCTCGAGCCTTCGTTCGGCGACGGCGCGAGACGGCATGGCCCTGGCCCGCACCTGCTACGACCACCTCGCCGGTCGCCTGGGGGTCGCCCTCTTCGACGCGCTCGTCGAGCGGGGGCACCTCACGCCGGACCTCGCGGTGACCGCGACGGGGCGCGACCTGTTCGAGAGCATCGCGGGGCCGGACGCGTTGGTGCCGTCGTCTCGTCGTCCTCTTGTGCGGAGCTGCCTCGACTGGACCGAACGGCGCTCGCATCTCTCGGGTCACCTCGGAGCCGTCCTCCTCCGCGCCGCGCGCGACAGGGGTTGGATCCACGCTCAGCAGACCTCGCGCGCCGTGACGATCTCTCCCGCCGGCACGGCCGCCTTCCACAGCCTCTTCGGTATTCCGCCGACACTGTCCTGACCGCGACCACCCCGTCCGTGCGACGCGCGACACAGGCGTTCGCGCGGGAACAGGCTGCTAGGGGTGGGAGAGCCTGAACTCCCGCGTTCGCCTGAGTCCGCGCGGGGGCCTGTTCTCGCGACAGGCTGGCGGGACAGGCGTTCGCGCGGAAACAGGCTGCCAGGGGTGGGAGATCCTGAACCCCCGTGCTTGCCTGTTCTGGCGGGGGGAGGGAGAGGGTCAGGCGGTGAGACGCTGTTCCGCGAGGCGGGGGACGGCCCGTTCCCTGGCGGCCTTCCGGGCGGTCGCGATCGCGCCGGCCGACACGACCTCCGCGCCGAGCGTCGAGGCGAGGATCTCCGGCGCGGGCAGGTGCAGCTCGTCGGGGAGGATGCGGCGGGCGGCGGCCAGCACGGGTTCGATGCTCTCCGCCACGGCGCCGCAGATGATCACGCGCGCGGGGTCGTACATGCTGCCGAGCACGCCGACGACGCGGGCGAGGGTCGCGCCCACGCGCTCGGCGACGTGGAGGGCGTCGGGGTCTCCGGAGGCGGCGAGCGTCAGCACCAGTCGGGGGTCGACCGGCCCGTCCGCCACGAGCCGGCCGAGGGCTCCATCGGCGGGGGCCTCGCCCTCCGCGACGGCGGCCCGGGCCTGCTCCTCCAGCGCGTACCGCAACCCGACCGCCGAGCCGACGCCGATGATGTGGTCGAACACCACGCCCTCGCCGACGCCGCCGTGGGCGCCGTGCAGCACATGCCCGTCGACGACGACGCCGCCGCCGAAGCGCTCGCTGGCGAGCAGGGCCACATAGTCGCGGCAGCCGACGGCGACCCCGAGCGTCCCCTCGGCGATCGCGGCCAGCTGGGCGTCGTTCTTGACCTCGACCACCGGGGCCCAGTCGCGCAGAGCCTCCGCGAGGCCGGGGTTCGTGCGCTCCCAGAAGCCGTCGGGGTGCGGGGGTGAGATGCCGTCGCGGTTCACGGGGGCGGCGACGCCGGCGCACACCGCGAGCACGCGCTCCGGGGGCACCCCGGCCTCGTCGCGCGCGGCGGCGAGATGCCGCAGGATCGTCGCCCGGCGGTCGTCGACGCTCTGCGCGGGGTCGACCTCCACGCGATGATGCACGAGCGTGCGGTCGAGCAGATCCGCGACGGTGACCGCGAGGTGGGTGTCCCCGGCGTCGATGCCCATCACCACACCGAGATCCGCCGCGAGGGCGAAGCGGCGCGCGGGGCGTCCGGAGCGGTAGTCGCCGATGGCGCGAGCGTTCGGAAGCTCGCGCAGCACCTCGGCGGTGACGAGCGTGTCGATGGCGTCGATGGCTGTGGAGCGGGTGAGCGAGGTGCCGGCCATCGCCTCGGTGGCGGTGAACTCGCCGGCCGTCCAGGCGAAGTCGAGCACCGCGCTCACACTCGCGCGGCCGGTGCCGAGTCCTGTCGAGACCTCTGCCACTCCCCTTGACCTTTCTGTCGCCCAGATGAGACAGTACCTCTAGACGGACTAAATTCGCTCACTAGATTTACTCCGCGGATCTACGAAAGGACGACGGTGTCTGCCACACGATCACGGGCGGTGCGCTGGGCCGCCGGAGCGCTCGGTCTCGTGCTGACCGGCACGGCGCTCACGAGCTGCGCCGCCGGCGGGGGAGCGGAGACCATCCGATTCACGTTCAGCAAGCGCGAGGCCATCCCGTTCATGACGGAGCTCGTCGCGGAGTACAACGCGTCGCAGGACGACGTGCGGGTGGAGATCGACACGTCCGGCGTCGACGTCGTCTCCGCGAGCTTCGTCCGGGGCAATCCGCCCGACATCATGCTCGCCAACTACAACTACGAGGTCGCCCGGTTCGTGCAGCGCTGCGCGCTCACCGATCTCTCCGACACCGAGGCCGCCGCCGGGATCCGCGAGGACCTGCAGCCGCTCATGGACCAGTACGGCTCCTGCGCGGGCCGCACCAGCGCCCTGCCCTACTCGGTCATGGCCGCCTCGGTCATCTACAACAAGCAGATCTTCGCGGAGCAGGGCCTGGAGGTGCCGCAGACCTGGGACGAGCTCCTCGCCGTCAGCGACAGCCTCCGTGAGGCCGGGATCGATCCGTTCTACGCCACCTTCAAGGACGACTGGACGGTCGGACAGGGGTGGTACGACTACGCCGTCGGCGGCTCGCTCGACGTGCTGGCGTTCTTCGACGCGCTCGCCGCCGAGGGCACCGATGTCGGGCCGGACTCGGAGGTCTCCTTCGAGAAGGACTTCGCGGAGCCGATGGACAGGATGATGGTGCTCGCGGACGAATACACGAACGAGGACGCCGCGAGCCGGGCGTACGGAGACGGGAACCTCGCCTTCGCGAAGGGCGAGGCCGCGATGTACCTGCAGGGGCCGTGGGCGTTCAGCGAGATCGCCAAGACCGACCCCGACCTCGACCTCGGCACCTTCCCGCTGCCCATGACCGACGACCCGGACGACCTCGCGGTCCGCGTGAACATGGACCTCGCGGTCATGATCCCCGAGGAGTCCCGGCACCAGGAGGCCGCGCGCGACTTCCTGGAGTACCTCTACCTCCCCGAGAACATCGAGGAGTACAACGCCTCGCAGCTGGGGTTCACCCCGACGACCGACGCGGCGCCGCCGGACGACCCGCGCATCGAGGGCATGATCCCGTACTACGACGAGGGCCGCATCTACCAGGGCCCCTCGGTGCTCGTCCCGAAGACCCTGCCGATCTTCAACTACGCGCAGGCCATGGTCCTCGGCGCCGCCCCGTCGTCCATCCTCCCGACCATGGACGCCGACTGGGCCCGCATCGCCTTCCGCGCCCCCATCCCGAGCTCCGAGGATTCCGCATCGGGCGAGACAGAGGAGTCCGCGCCATGAGCACCACCACGACCACCGGCGCCGACGCCGGGACGAGCACCACCGCCATCCTCACCGGCGGGCCGCGGAAGATCCGCCGCCACACCCGCCGCGTCGAGCCGATCTACTACCTGTTCCTCCTGCCGACCCTCGTGATCTTCACGCTCGCGATCACCGTCCCCGGTGTCATCGGCATCTTCTTCAGCTTCACCGACTCCATCGGCATCGGCGAGTGGAGCTTCAACGGGCTGACGAACTACATCGCGCTGTTCAGCGACCCGGCGATCCTGCAGAGCTACCTCTTCACCTTCGGGTTCTCGATCGCGACCGTGATCGTCGTCAACGTCATCGCGTTCCTGCTGGCGGTCGGCCTCACCTCCCGCATCCGGTTCAAGACGGGGCTGCGGACGATCTTCGTGATCCCGATGGTGATCTCGGGCATCATCATCGCCTACGTCTTCAACTTCCTGTTCTCGAACTCGATCCCCGCGGCGGGCGCGGCCACCGGCATCCCGTGGCTGGAGACGAGCCTGCTCGCCAACCCCGATCTCGCCTGGGTCGCGATCGTGATCGTCACCGCCTGGCAGGCGGTCCCCGGTACCCTCCTCATCTACATCGCCGGACTCCTGTCGGTGCCGGGCGAGGTGTACGAGGCGGCGAGCATCGACGGCGCCAGCCGCACGCAGCAGCTGACCCGCATCACGATCCCCCTCGTCGCCGGATACGTCGTCATCAACGTGATCCTCGGCTTCAAGGGCTTCCTCAACGCCTACGACATCATCGTCGGCCTCACCAACGGCGGCCCGGGCACCGCCACCCGCAGCGTCGCGATGACGATCATCGCGGGCTTCAACGGCGGCGACTACGCCTACCAGATGGCCAACGCCACGATCTTCTTCATCGTGGCCGTGCTCATCTCCGTCCTCCAGCTCTCGCTGACCCGCGGAAGGAACACGTTCTGATGTCGACGGAGACCCTCACCACCATCCCCGCGGACGGACGCCGGAAGCGGCAGAAGATGGAGCGCGTCAACTGGTCGGGCACCATCATCCTGATCCTGTGCACGGCGACGATCCTCATCCCGCTGTACGTGACGATCTCGATGGCGTTCAAGACCACCGGCCAGGCCGTCGACGGCAACGCGTTCTCGCTGCCGGCGCCGTTCAGCGTCGACGGCTTCGTGCAGGCGTGGACGCTCACGAAGTTCCCGGTGGGCGCCGCGATCTCGCTGCTCGTCACGGCCGGCACGGTCATCGCGACGATCGTGCTCGCGGCCTTCGCGTCATACGCGATCGTGCGCAACTGGGACCGACGGCTGTTCCGCTACTCGTTCTTCTACCTGCTCGCGGCGATGTTCATTCCGTTCCCCGTCGTGGCCCTTCCGCAGATCCAGCTCACCGGACGCGTCGGCCTCGACAACCCGTTCGGCGTGATCATCCTCGCCACGATGTTCCAGCTCAGCTTCAGCGTGCTGCTGTTCACGGCGTTCCTGCGCTCGATCCCGATCGAACTGGAGGAGAGCGCGCGGATCGACGGCGCCACGACCTGGCAGACGTTCTGGCGGCTCATCTTCCCGCTGCTCGCGCCGATGAGCGCCACGGTCGGCATCTTCGCCTTCCTCTACGCCTGGAACGACTTCATGATGCCGTCCTTGATCATCTCCGACCCGGCGCTGCAGACGCTCCCGGTGCGGCAGAACCTCTTCCAGAACCAGTTCAGCAACAACTACAACGTCGCCTTCGCCTCGTACCTGATGGCCATGGCTCCCGCGATCGTCGCCTATCTCTTCACTCAGCGCTGGGTGATGGAGGGCGTCACGCAGGGTGCCGTCAAGGGCTGACCCGACCCCCGCAAGAAACAAGGAGAGCCTCTTCCTCATGACCGATTCGCTGCTCACCGCGACCCGCGAAGACGACAAGACCGCGACCTGGTGGCGTCAGGCCGCCGTGTACCAGATCTATCCGCGGAGCTTCGCGGACGCCGACGGCGACGGCCTGGGTGACATCCCCGGGATCGTGTCGCGCGCCGACTACCTCGCCGAGCTCGGCATCGACGCGGTGTGGCTGAGCCCGTTCTACCCGTCGGAGCTCGCCGACGGCGGGTACGACGTGGCGGACTACCGGAACGTCGACCCCCGCCTCGGCACCCTCGACGACTTCGACGCCATGGTCGAGGCGCTGCACGCGCGGGGCATCCGCGTCGTCGTCGACATCGTCCCCAACCACACCTCCGACCAGCACGCCTGGTTCCAGGAGGCGCTCGCCGCCGGCCGCGGCTCGGCCGCCAGGGAGCGCTACATCTTCCGGGAGGGCACCGGCCCCGACGGTGCGGAGCCGCCCACCGACTGGGTCTCGGTCTTCGGCGGCAGCGCCTGGGAGCGCGTCGCGGACGGTCAGTGGTACCTGCACAACTTCGCGGTCGAGCAGCCCGACCTGAACTGGGACCACCCGGAGGTGCGCGAGGACTTCCTCACGACGCTCCGCTTCTGGTCGGACCGCGGCGTGGACGGCTTCCGCATCGATGTGGCCCACATGCTGACGAAGGACCTCACCGAGCCGCTGCCGTCCCGCGCGGAGCTCGACGCGATGGACCGCACCTCCGGCACGCATCCGATGATCGACCGCGACGACGTGCACGAGATCTACGCCCAGTGGCGGGCGGTCTTCAACGAGTACGACCCGCCGCGCACCGCGGTCGCCGAGGCGTGGGTGGAGACCCCGGAGCGCCGCGCGAAGTACGCCTCCGCGGAGGGGCTCGGGCAGGCGTTCAACTTCGACCTGCTCGTCGCCGACTTCGACGCCGCCGACTTCCAGCGCATCATCGCCGACAACCTCGCTCAGGCGCAGGCCGCAGGCTCGTCGACCACCTGGGTGCTCTCGAACCACGACGTGACGCGGCACGCCACCCGTTACGGCCTGCCGCCGCTGCGCGGCCGCGCGGTCAAGCAGGGCACCGAGTGGGTGCGCGCCGGCGGCCCGGAGGAGGGCCTCGACCGCGAGGGCGGCCTGCGCCGGGCGCACGCCGCGACGCTGCTGCTGCTCGGCCTGCCCGGCAGCGCCTACCTCTATCAGGGCGAGGAGCTGGGCCTGCACGAGGTCGCGGAGATCGCGCCCGACCAGCGTCAGGACCCCGGGTTCTTCCGCGGCGCGGACTTCGACGGCCTGGGCCGCGACGGCTGCCGCGTGCCTCTGCCATGGACGGCGTCCGGCAGCTCGTACGGCTTCGGCGCCGCCGGCGCGCACCTGCCGCAGCCCGCCTGGTTCGCGGAGCATGCGGTGGAGGTGGAGGACGCCGACCCCGGCTCGACCCTCAACCTGTACCGCGAGGCGCTGCGGCTGCGACGACTGCTGCAGACCGGGGAGACGCTCGAGTGGGTCGACACGGGTCGGGAGGACGTGCTGCGGTTCCGCCGCCCGAACGGGTGGGAGGTCGTGACCAACTTCGGTACCGTGCCGTTCGATCTGGGCGCTGCGGCCGACGACGCCGTGCTGTCGACCGTCGCCGTGGACGGGTCCGAGCTGCCGGGCGAGGCCACGGTGTGGGTCGCCCCGGGGGCGCTCACGAGCTGAGGCGGCACCGACGGGCGAGGGCCGGTTTGATAATGGTTCTCATTAGCGTTTAGAGTGGGATGCATGAAGAAGCCCGCCCTCGCCCTCACGCTCGCCTCCGTCGCCGCCCTCTCCCTGGCCGGATGCTCGTCGACCTCCGGCGCGGCGGAGGACGACGGCGCGGTGACGGTCGTCGCCAGCACCAACGTCTACGGCGACATCGCCGCGCAGGTCGGCGGAGACCGGGTCGACGTCACCTCGATCATCGACTCGGTCACCCAGGACCCGCACTCCTACGAGGCGAGCGCTCGCGACCGCCTCACGCTGCAGAAGGCCGACCTCGTGGTGGAGAACGGCGGCGGCTACGATGCGTTCATCGACAGCCTCCTGCAGGATGCGCAGGACCCGCACGTCGTCACCGCGGTGGAGTTCTCGCACGACTACCCGGGCAACGAGGGTCACGACGATCACGCCGACCACGAGGCCGCGACCGAGGAGCCGCACGATCACGAGCACGCCGAGGGCGAGGACGAGCACGCCGGCCACGACCACATCGAGGGCTTCAACGAGCACGTCTGGTTCGACCCGCACACGATGATCCACGTCGTCGAGGCGATCGCCGACGAGCTCACCGAGATCGACCCCGACGGCGCCGACACGTTCCGCACGAACGCGGACGAGCTCGTCGCGGAGCTGGAGGGCTTCGAGGGCGACCTCGAGGCGATCAAGGCGGACGCCGCCGGTGCGACGGTGTTCATGACCGAGCCGTTGCCCGGATACCTGGCCACGGCCGCCGGGCTCACCGACGTCACCCCCGAGGGCTTCGCGGAGTCGGTGGAGGAGGGCAGCGATGTCGCGCCCGCCGTGCTGCTCGAGGCGCTGCAGGTCGTCGGGTCCGGCGATGTGACCGCCGTGCTCACCAACGCCCAGACCGGCGGCGCGGAGACGGAGCGCGTGGAGAAGGCCGCGGAGGACGCCGGGGTGCCCGTGGTCGCGTTCACGGAGCTGCTCGAGGACGGATCGTCGTACTCTGAGTGGATGAGTGACGCGATCCAGAGCCTCGCCGCCGCCGTCCAGTCGTGAGCGGAGCCCGTTCACAGGCTCAGCGACCCGCGAGGGAGACCGGTCCGGTCCTCGAGATCGCCGACGGCGCCCTGCAGCGGGGCGACCGCGAGCTCTGGTCAGGACTCGACCTCACGGTGCAGCCCGGCGAGTTCATCGCGGTGCTCGGTCCGTCGGGCTCCGGGAAGACGACGCTCCTGCGCAGCATCCTGGGACTCCAGCCCCTGTCCCGCGGCAGCATCCGCGTGGCCGGCGAGCCCGTGCACCGCGGCAACGCCCGCATCGGGTACATCCCGCAGCAGCGTGCGCTCGCGCCCGACACGAGCATGCGGGCCCGTGACCTCGTCGCCCTCGGCGTGCAGGGCAGCCGCTTCGGCTTTCCGGTCCCGCACCGCGGCGACCGGGCGAAGGTCGACGCGCTGCTGGCCGCGGTCGGGGCGACCTCCTACGCGGACCGCCGCGTGGGCCTGCTCTCCGGCGGGGAGCAGCAGCGCCTCCGGGTCGGACAGGCGCTGGCCGACGAGCCCGCGCTGCTGCTCTGCGACGAGCCGCTGTCGAACCTCGACCTCGCCAACCAGGTCGCCGTCACCGACATCATCGACCGCCAGCGTCGGGAGCGCGGGGCCGCGGTGCTCTTCGTCACGCACGACGTCAACCCGATCCTGAACCGCGTCGACCGCATCCTCTACATCGCCGGGGGCCGGTTCCTCCTCGGGACCCCGGAGGAGGTGCTGCAGACCCGCGTGCTGACGGATCTCTACGGCACCCCGGTGTTCGTGCTCCGGGCCGGCGACCGCCTCGTCGTGGTCGGCGTCCCCGATGCGGAGCCGCACCACGACCACGAGCACGGGGGCGCCGCATGACCGCCGCGTCCGCCCTCGTCCCGATGGTCGGCTGGGACGACATCTTCTCCTTCCAGGACTACGGCGAGCTCGTCGCCCTGCTCTCGAACTCGATCATCGCGGGTGCCGTGCTCGGCCTCGTCGGCGGCCTCATCGGGGTCTTCGTCATGCAGCGCGATCTCGCCTTCGCGGTGCACGGGGTGAGCGAGCTCTCCTTCGCGGGAGCGGCGGCGGCGCTGCTGTTCGGCGGCAGCGTCGTGCTCGGCTCCCTCGGCGGAGCCCTCGTGGCGGCGATCCTCATCGGGGTCCTCGGCGCCAAGGCCAGGGACCGCAACTCGATCGTGGGCGTGCTCATGCCGTTCGGGCTCGGTCTCGGCATCCTGTTCCTGTCGCTGTACGACGGCCGGAGCGCCAACCGGTTCAGCCTCCTGACGGGGCAGATCGTGTCGGTCTCGAGCCCCGACCTCGGCTGGCTCATCGGCATCAGCCTCGTGGTGCTGCTCGGCCTGCTCGTGATGTGGAATCCGCTGCGTTTCGACTCGCTCGACCCGGAGTCGGCGGCCGCCCGCGGGGTGCCCACCCGCACCGTGAGCCTGCTGTTCATGGTGCTGCTGGGGCTCATCGTCGCGGTGAGCGTGCACATCATCGGCGCGCTGCTGGTGATGGCGCTGCTGGTGACACCGGCGGCCGCCGCCATGCGAATCACGGCGGGCCCTGTCGCGGTGCCGGTGCTGGCGGCTGTGTTCGGGTTCGTGTCGGCCGTCGGCGGGATCCTCCTCGCGCTCGCCGGAACCCTCCCGGTGAGCCCCTACATCACGACCCTGTCCTTCACGATCTACGTCGTGTGCTGGATCGTGCAGCGCGTCCGTTCCCGGGTCACCCGCGTCTGACCCTGCTTCACGTCGCGCACCTGGCTCCATTTCGGCCGGAGATGCCGCCAATCGGGCGATTCGAAGCGGGGAAGGCCGCTCCCAGCCCTCGCCAACCGTCCCGGCCTAGAATCGATGGCATGGCTCAGCGGAACACCTGGCAGCGCGAACGTGTGCGCGAAGCGCTCGCCGACGCGCGCGGTTTCGTGAGCGCGCAGAGCCTGCACGCGACGCTCCGCGACGACAACACCGGGATCGGCCTCGCCACCGTCTACCGCGCTCTCGCCGGGCTCGCGGCCGCCGGCGACGCCGACTCGCTGCAGAGCCCCGAAGGAGAGGCGCTCTACCGGGCGTGCACCACCCAGGGCCACCACCACCACCTCATCTGCCGATCCTGCGGCCTCACGGTCGAGATCGAGGCGAAGGACGTGGAGCAGTGGGCGCATCGCACCGCCGCCCTGCACGGCTTCACCGAGGCCGCCCACGTCGTCGACATCTTCGGGCTCTGCACCCCCTGCGCCAACAAGCGCGACGCCGAGAGGGCTGCGACAGCGTGACCGCCCCGGCACGAACGGCCACCCGTCCGGGCCACACGCACCGTCGAGCGCCCTCGCCGCGCTCGACGTGGATCGCCGTCGGCATCGGTGTCGTGATCATCGCGGCCCTGTTCCTCATCGACGCCTTCCTCCCCACCCTCTTCCCGGCCTCGCTGCCCACCCGAGCGCAGGACGGCCTGACGCTCGCCCTCAGTGTGCTCATCGAGGCGCTGCCGTTCGTGGTGCTCGGCGTGCTCCTGTCGATCGTCGTGCAGGTCTGGCTCCCGGCGGACGTCATCCACCGCTGGCTCCCGCGCCGCGCCTGGGCCCGTCGCGCGGTGCTCTCCCTGCTCGGCATGCTCATCCCGGTCTGCGAGTGCGGCAACGTCCCGTTCGCCCGCGGGCTCATGATGCGCGGCCTCGCCCCCGCGGAGGCGCTGACCTTCCTCATCGCGGCGCCGATCGTCAATCCGATCGTGATCCTCACGACGCACGCCGCCTTCGGGTGGGACGGCGGCATCCTCGTCGCCCGCCTCGTCGGCGGCTACCTCATCGCGAACCTGATCGGCTGGATCTACAGCCGCCACCCCTCGCCGGAGTCGCTGCTCACCCAGCGCTTCGTCGATACGTGCGAGCGCGTCACGCACGAACCGGGAACCCCGGTGCGCCGCAGCCTCACGCAGTTCCTCGTGGAGCTGCGGGCCGTGATGCCGGCGCTCGTGATCGGCTCCGCGCTCGCCGGGGCCGTCCAGGTGCTCATCCCGCGCGACGTCCTGCTCACGATCGGCGCCAACCCCGTGCTGTCGATCGTCGCGATGATGCTGCTCGCGATCGTCGTGGCGATCTGCTCCAACGTCGACGCCTTCTTCGCGCTGTCGTTCGCGTCGACCTTCTCCTCGGGTGCGCTCGTGGCGTTCCTCCTGGTCGGCCCGCTCGTCGACATCAAGATGCTCGCGCTGATGCGCACGACCTTCACCACCCGCACGCTCGTGGGCATCACCGCTGTCGTGCTGGCATCGGCCTTCGCGATCGGGATCGGGGTGAACGTCCTTGCCTGAGCTCTCCGCCCGCTCCCGCGCCCTCGCCACCCGGTGGCTGGGGATCGGCCTGGCATCCGTCGTCGCGGTCGTCACCCTCGGCCTCGCGGTGACCGACCGTCTCAGCCTCTACATCAGCCCGGAGTCGGTGTGGTTCGCGTGCGCGGCCGCCGTCGTGACGCTCGCCGGGGCGATCTGGTCGTGCGCGCTGCCGCTGGGGGCCGAGGAGGACCACGGACACGACCACGGTCCCGCGGCCTCGCGCTCCGACGAGCCGGCGGCGTCCGTGGACGACGAAGCCGACCGCCCGTCCGGGCTGTCGCGCCGGCGTCTCGCGGGCGTCGGTGCGCTGGCCGGCGGCGTGGTCGCGACCGGGGTCGTCGTCTCCGCGCTCGTCCTCCCGCCCGCCTCGCTCTCGGTGGAGCTCGCGATGTCCCGCGCCGGCGAGGAGACCGCGCTGTTCGCCGGGGCCGACACCGTCGCCCTCGGGGTCGCGGACACCTCGACCTTCGGTGTGGGCGACTGGGCGAGCGTCTTCGCCGCCGCGACGAACACCGCGGCCTACGACGGGGCCGACGTCACGCTGCAGGGCTTCGTCACGCCCGGTGAGGGAGACGGCGTCAACCTCACCCGTCTCGTCATCACGCACTGCGTCATCGACGCCCAGACCGCCGCCTTGCCGGTGAGCGTCGACGCCGACGCCTACAAGACCGGACAATGGGTCGAGATCACGGGGAAGGTCCGCGCCGACGACGACGGTTCCCTGCACATCGAGCCGACCGATGTGGTGGCGATCGACGAGCCGAAGGACCCGTATGAGTACTGACGACGAGCGGCCGGAGCCGCCCGCCGTCCCGCGGACCCGCGCCGAGCTGCGCGCCGCCCGGGAAGCGGAGGAGCGCGCCGCGGAGGAGCAGACCGCGGCCGAGCGCGCCGCCGTCGAGCAGGCCGAGGCGGAGCAGGTCGCCGAGGAGCGTGCGGCCGTGGAGCGCATGGCGGCGGAGGTCGCGGCCGAGCAGGCAGCCGTCGACCGGGAAGCCGCGGAGCGTGCTGCGGCGGAGCGTGCCGCGGAGCGCGAAGCCGCGGAGCAGGCGGCAGAGGAGTCGGCCGCTGGCATCCCCGCGATCCCGCAGGCACCCGAACCGGTGTTCACCCCCGCGGGCCCGACGTCCACCTCCCGAGCAGACGGTGCCCCGGACGACGCGGCGGAGCCGGGCTGGACGCCCACGACCGACCTCCCCGCCGACGATGAGGCGCCGCGGAGCGCCCCGTGGTCCCGCCGCCGGTTCCTCGTCACGATCGGCGCCGTCGTCGGAGTGCTCGTACTCGTCGGCACGGGGCTCGGAATCGTGAGCCTCCTCCAGGGCCCGCGGGTCACCGACGTGCAGGTCGACGCCGCGCAGGCCATCGAATCGTCCGGAAGCCGCGTCATCCTCACCGCGAACCAGCCCCTCTCCGCCATCGACCCCGAGCAGGTCACCGTCGAGCCCTCCGTGCCTTTCACGGTCGATGCCGCCGGCCGCGGGGTGGGCGTGCGTTTCACCGTGCCCCTCGACGACGACACGACCTACACGGTCACCGTCGCCGGGGTGACCGGCGCCGGGGGCGGCCCCGCCGCGGACCTCACGACGTCCTTCGAGACCCCGCCGTCGTCGATCTTCCTGCTGCGGCGTGACCCCGACGGCGACGACATCATCTTCCGCACCGATCTGAGCGGGGAGAACGCGCAGCCGGTGTTCTCCCACCCGCGCATCGACGACTTCCGGGCCACGTCCACGCAGCTCGTGGCCGCCGTCGAGGACGACGACCAGTCGCGGCTGCTCGTGATGGACAGGGACGGCTCTGATCAGCGCGAACTCCCGCTGCCCGGCGAGGGCTACGTGGGCGCGATCCAGGTGTCCGAGCGCGGCAACCTCGTCGGCTACAGCTACTCCGATCGCGAGCTCAGCGACACCGAGGGGCGCGCGAGCGTGCTCGTCACCCAGTCGCTGAGCGGCGACGACGAGCCCCGCATCATCGAGGTCGGCGACGAGGAGGTGAGCGTCTTCGTGTGGCAGTTCGTGCCCGACAGCGCCGCCGTGCTGTTCATCGACTTCGACGGGGCGCTCTCGCTCGTCGATCAGTCGGCCGACACCGGCGTGCAGTCCCTCGGGCTCGCGACGACCATCCAGGGCATCTCCCGCGGCACGTACACCGCCATCGTCGAGCGGTTGGACGGGTCGGTCGTCGAGCTCGACCTCGCGGACGGCTCCGAGGAGCCGCTGGCCCCCTCCGAGCCGGACTACGGCAGCGCCACCTCCATCACCCCGTTCCCCGGAGGGACCCTGCGACACGTCGTCGCCCGGGACGAGGGCGGTCTCCCGGTGGGCCAGGCCGTGATCCGCGTCGACGACTCCGGTGCGGCCACCCCGCTCGTGGAGGTGAGTGCCGCCGATTCGATCCTCCAGGCCTGCGCGTCGCCGAGCGGCCAGTACGCCGCCGTCGTGATCGCCCCCGACATGGCCGACAACGCCTATGACGGGATGCTGCTGCCCCTCCCCGAGGAGCTCGAGACGCACCTGATCGACATGAAGTCAGGGGATGAGCTCGTGGCGCTGACCGGCTTCGACGCGTCCTGGTGCCAGACGGCGCCGCGGTTCTGACGTGACGGAGCCGGAGGCCCTGCGCCGCGCCACCCGTGAGGACGTGATGCGTTCCGCCGTGGACGTCGCGCCGACGCTGCTCGGCGCGGAGCTGCGGACCGTCGTCATCGAGGGCGGCCTCCCCGTCGAGGTGCGCGTGCGCATCACCGAGGTCGAGGCGTATCACGGGCAGGGCACGGGGGCGGTGGCCGACCCCGGGTCGCACGCCCGCATGGGGCGCACGGCCCGGAACGCCACGATGTGGGGCGAGCCCGGGCATCTGTACGTGTACCTGAGTCACGGCATCCACTCCTGCGTCAATGTGGCCTGTGGTCCCGAGGGGCAGGGTGACGGCGTCCTGCTGCGTGCCGGGGAGATCGTGTCCGGCGTGGAGGCGGCGGCCCGACGACGACGGGCGGTCCCGCCGCTCGGCCGCACCGCTCTCCGTGACCTCGCGCGCGGACCAGGGCGGCTCGGACAGGCCGCGGGCCTGCGGCACTCCCTGCACGACGGCATCGACGCCATCACGGGCGACGAGCAGAACGGCGCCAGGGCGGAGCTGTGGCTCGGCCTTCCCGTGGTCGACGTGGCTCAGGGTCCGCGGGTGGGCGTGGCGGGTGTCGCCGGGACGGACGCGTTCCCCTGGCGCTTCTGGATCCCCGGCGACCCCACGGTCTCCCCGTTCCGCTGGGGGCGGGGTGCCGCCGACGCTTCGAATCGCGCGAATGGCGGCTTTTCGGCCTGAGATGGGGCCATTCAGGCGATTCGAACGGCCGACCGAAGCCGTGCTAGACTGACTCTTCGTCTGCGCACGCTCCTGTGCGCAGTTCGTGTGCTCCCCCTTCTTCCGCCGAGAGATCGGCATGCGGGGCGGCGTGCAGACAAGGGATCTTGGGTGAGGCCGTCCGGTCTCACGGTAATGAAGGAGTCATCATCATGGCAGCAGTGTGCCAGGTGACCGGAGCTGTTCCCGGCTTCGGTCACAACGTCTCGCACTCGCACCGCCGGACGAAGCGTCGCTTCGACCCGAACGTGCAGAAGAAGACCTATTTCGTGCCCTCGCTCGGTCGTAAGATCACGCTCAACGTGTCCGCCAAGGGCATCAAGGTGATCGACGCGCGCGGCATCGAGAACGTCGTCAAGGACCTCCAGGCGAAGGGTGTGAAGCTCTAATGGCCAAGAAGGCTCAGGACGTCCGTCCGATCATCAAGCTGCGTTCGACGGCGGGTACGGGTTACACGTACGTGACCAAGAAGAACCGCCGCAACACCCCCGACCGCCTCGTTCTCAAGAAGTACGACCCGGTCATCCGTCAGCACGTCGAATTCCGAGAGGAGCGTTGATCCATGGCTAAGAAGAGCAAGATCGCGCGCAACGAGCAGCGCAAGGTCATCGTCGAGCGCTACGCCGAGCGTCGTGCCGAGCTGAAGAAGACCCTGGTCGACCCGAACGCCACCGACGAGGCCCGCGAGGCCGCCCGCGTCGGCCTGCAGAAGCTGCCGCGCAACGCGTCGCCGGCTCGCGTGCGTTCGCGCGACGTCATCGACGGCCGCCCCCGTGGTGTCCTCACGAAGTTCGGCATCTCGCGTGTCCGCTTCCGTGACATGGCGCACCGTGGCGAGCTGCCCGGCGTGACCAAGTCGAGCTGGTAAGCACCAGCGAAGAAGGGCGAGGATCTCGGATCCTCGCCCTTTTTGCATGCCCGGCGGCGCAGGCGATCGCGCGGGATCAGGCGCGTACGCGGGGGAGCGCCTGTTGTCGCGTGGGGGCCTGGACCGGCGAGAGGGCGACCGAAAACCTGTGACGCGAGTGGCCAATGTGACGCGACACGCCGGGAAATCGGTCGAAACCCGCGAAATGACGCGGAAATCCGGGTGGCCGTTGGTACATTCGAGGCGGTCACACGACCAACGGGGAGCACCCGCTCCTCGCACCCACACACGATGCGACGGTCCTTCGTCGCTGGAGGATGACATGGCTGACAAGTCCATCACCAAGACCGAGCTCGTCGCGAGCATCGCTTCCGCCACCGGCCAGAGCCAGGCCACCGTCTCCGGTGTCCTCGACTCGCTGTTCGCCACGGTCTCCGACGCTGTCGCCAAGGGCAGCAAGGTCTCCATCCCGGGCTGGATCTCGTTCGAGCAGGTCGACACGGCCGCCCGCACGGGCCGCAACCCGCAGACCGGCGCCGAGATCAAGATCCCGGCCGGCAAGCGCGTCAAGGTGACCGCCGGTTCCAAGCTCAAGGCTGCCGTCAAGTAAGACCGCACCCTTTCGAAGGCCGCCCCCGCTCCGGGGGCGGCCTTCGTGCATCCTCCCTGCTGCGCGCGCCTAGGCTGGAGGGGTGAGTTCCCGCACCGAGACGCCGCGCTCGACGTCGGCGTACCGTCTCGCCGGCATCGTCATCCTCCTCGCCGCCGCCGGCGTCGCCCTCGTCTGGGCGCTGCTCGTCGGGGGAGGGGCGAACCCGCCGCTGCTGCAGGACCCCGGACCCGTGGTGCTGTGGGGCACACCGCTCGCGAAGCTCGTCATGAACCTCGCCGGTGCGCTCATGCTCGGATCGCTCGTGCTGGCCCTGTTCGGACTGCGAGCGGGAGAGCGCACGTTCGACACGGCCCTGAACATCGCCTCGGTCGGCGCCGCCGTCTTCACCGTCTCCGCGGGTCTCGCCGGCTTCTTCTCCTTCATGGCGGCCTTCAACCCGCAGCTCAGCATCGAGCGCGAGTTCGGCTCGCAGCTCGGGCGCTTCCTGCTGGAGCTCCCGCTGGGGCAGTCGTGGTTGATCACGACCATCCTCGGTGCGGTCATCACGGTGCTCGCGTTCGCCTGGCGCACCTGGACGCCCACGCTGCTCACCGCCCTGCTGGCCGCGGTGTCGTTCCTGCCGCTCGCCACGCAGGGACACGCCGGCGACCTCGACGGACACAACATGGCCGTCAACTCCATCCTCCTGCACACGATCGGCGCGGCCGTGTGGCTGGGCGGACTGCTCCTCCTCGTGCTCCTCCGCGGGCAGCAGGGCCTCGATCTGCGCACGCTCGTCGGCCGGTACTCCTCCCTCGCGATCGCGGCCTTCGCGGTCGTCGCCGTCTCCGGCTTCACCCGCTCCATCGTCGCCGTCGGGAGCTGGGAGGCCGTGTGGACCACCCCCTACGGACTCATCGTCGTCGTCAAGGCCGCTCTGCTCGTCGGGATGGGGCTGCTCGGCGCCTGGTACCGCACGCGTCTGATCCCGAAGCTGAGCGGGGACCGCGCGTCCCGGTGGTTCTGGGCGCTCGTCCTCGGTGAGGTGGCGCTGATGGGACTCGCCTCCGGCGCCGCGGCCGCGCTCGCGCGCACGCCCCCGCCCACCGGCGAGGTCGCGGCGTTCGCGCAGACCCCGGCGCAGATCCTCACCGGATCGCTGCTGCCGCCCGAGCTCACCCTGGAGCGCTGGTTCACGGCGTGGGACATCGACGTGCTGTGGCTCGTCGCGGCGGGTTTCGGACTCTTCTTCTATCTCGCGGGCGTGCGCCGGCTCCGGCTCCGCGGCGACCGCTGGCCGATCCACCGCACCGTCTTCTGGGTGCTCGGCCTGCTGCTGCTGGTGTGGGTCACGGGTGGCCCCATCAACGCCTACCAGGAGTACCTCTTCAGCGTGCACATGCTCGGGCACATGATGCTCTCGATGGCGATCCCGCTGCTGCTGGTCTCCGGGGCGCCGATCACCCTCGCCCTGCGCGCCATCCACAAGCGCGACGACGGCACGCGCGGCGGCAGGGAGTGGATCATGTGGGCCGTGCACTCGCCGTTCGCGCGGGTCGTCACGCACCCCATCGTGGCGGCGGCGATCTTCATCCTGTCGCTCTGGGCGTTCTACTTCACCGACCTCGTGCGCTGGTCGATGTACGAGCACCTCGGGCACGAGTGGATGGTCATCCACTTCCTGATCTCGGGCTACCTGTTCGTGATGAGCCTGATCGGCGCCGACCCCGTGCCGTACCGCCTGCCGTACCCCGGCCGGCTCATCACCCTCATCGCGGTGATGGCGATGCACGCGTTCTTCGGCATGGCGATCATGATGCAGGAAGGGCTGATGGTCGCGGACTGGTTCGGCGCGATGGGCCGCGACTGGGGCGCCGACCCGATGACCGACCAGTACGTGGGCGGCGGCATCGCGTGGTCGATCGGGGAGATCCCCACGCTCATCCTCGCCATCACGGTCGCGATCCAGTGGAGCCGGAGCGACACCAAGCTCCAGCGCCGTCGCGATCGGCATGCCGACCGCACGGGCGACGCCGAGCTGGAGGAGTACAACGCCCGGCTGGCCGACCTCGCGGCCCGCGACCAGCGCGCCGCGGAGCGTCAGCGCCGCTGACGCGACGGCCTCACTGCCCGAGGTCGTCCGGCGACCCGACGCGGATCGAGGCGGAGCCGTCGGGGAGGATGGCGATCGATCCGTTCACGCGGAACGGCACGTCTTCGGAGACCGGCTCGACGGAGCCGTCGAACAGCGACTGGATCTCGACCTCGACGTGCGCCACGGCGGTCGTGGGCGGGATCTGCCAGTGGCCGTCGTCGGAGGGCGCGACCATGATCTCGGGCTGCTGGGCGATCGACCACTTCGGGGGCGACGCGATCCGGTTCTCGACGCGGAGCCCGAACGGGCAGGCCGTGGGCTGGAGCACCTCCTGCGTGGTGCAGCCGGTGAGGAACTCCTCGACGCGCTCCTGGACGACCTCGACGAACTCCTCCGTCGGCTCCGACTGCACGTCCAACGGGGTCACGGCGAGCGGCTTGTCGGCGAGGACGCCGTGGCCGGACGACTCCGAGATCGCGGTGTCCACGGTGACGGAGTAGACACCGGGGGTGAAGACCAGCAGGGGCAGCGGCTCGAGCGGAGCGGCGGCGGCGCCGGCGGCGGAGACCTGGCGACGGTCGACCTCGAAGCCGTTCACGGCGAAGCTGTCGGAGCCGCGCACGGTGAGCTCGACCACCGCCAGGGGGCTCGTCGTGAAGCGCCAGTTCGGGGTGACCCCCGCCCAGCCGTCCTGCGTGACGTGGAAGGTGGTCGTCCCGGAATGGCCGCCCGCCCGGTAGCTGACCGTGACCGCGGTGTCGTCGCCGGAGGTCTCCTCCGACTCGACCTCGATGTCGGTGAGCGGGCCGAGGGCGGAGCGGCGCAGCATCGCCTCGGATGCGGCGGGGTCGATCCCGGCCTCGTCGAGGGTCTCACGATCGATCGCGACGCCGGGGACCCGGAGGGCGTCGGCCGCGCGCCCCTCGGCGAGCAGATCGAGATAGCGGACCACGAAGGCCGACGGACCGTAGAACTGCCGGTAGAGGGTCGCACCCCCGGCGCCGATCGCGGCCAGCAGGAGGACGCCGATGAGCCCGAGGATCGCCAGGTCGGCGCCCAGGCGCGACCGCCGGGGCGCGCGCGTCCCGGCCCGCTCCATGCCGGTCAGTCTAGGAGGGCGTCCTGAGGGGACGCCGAGCGTCGGCGAGCCCCCACCGGACGGGGCACGTACCATGGGGGAGCGTCCCGTGTCCGACCCGCCAGCCCTGTGAGAACCGTGTCCCTTCCCGCCCTGTCCGAGGAGCAGCAGGAGTTGTTCCGGCTCATCGAGGACACCAGGGAGCACGTCTTCATCACGGGACGCGCGGGCACCGGCAAGTCCACGCTGCTGCAGCACTTCGCCTGGAACACGAAGAAGCAGATCGCGATCTGCGCCCCCACCGGCGTCGCGGCCCTGAACGTCGAGGGGCAGACGATCCACTCTCTCTTCCGGCTGCCGATCGGGCTGATCGGGGACGGGGACATCGACCAGAACGATGCGACCCGCCGCATCCTCAACGCGATCGAGACCCTCGTCATCGACGAGATCTCCATGGTCAACGCCGACCTCATGGACGCCATCGACCGCTCCCTTCGGCAGGCCAGGGGCCGACGGGGCGAGCCCTTCGGCGGCGTGCAGATCGTCATGTTCGGCGACCCGTACCAGCTCGCTCCGGTCCCTCCGCGCGGGGACGAGGCACGGTACGTCAAGGATCACTACCGGTCGTTCTGGTTCTTCGACGCGAAGGTGTGGGCGGGCCCTTCGACAGGCCTAGGGACCCACTCTTCGACAGGCCCTTCAGCAGGCTCAGGGACCCAGGGGTCCCAGGGGGCACTGTTCGAGGTGGACACCCGCGCGGAGCTGCACGTGCGGGAGCTCGTGCAGATCCACCGCCAGTCCGACGACGGGTTCAAGTCCATGCTCAACGCGGTTCGCTATGGACGGGTGACGGCGGAGATCGCCGGGATCCTCAACGCTCAGGGCGCGCGCACCCCTCCGGACCCCGAGCCGGGCGAGGTGCCGATGATCACCCTCGCCACCCGCAACGACATCGTCAACAACATCAACAGCCGGCATCTCGCCGCGCTTCCGGGCAAGGAGCAGACGGCACGCGCGGAGGTCAACGGCGACTTCGGCCGCGGCGAGGCGTCCCTTCCGGCCGAGTCCGAGCTGAAGCTCAAGGTGGGTGCGCAGGTGATGTTCCTGCGCAACGACACCGCGATGACCGGAGAGCCGCCGCGGTGGGTGAACGGCACCATCGGCACGGTGACCCGCATCCTCGGCGGGACAGTCCGGGTGGAGATCGACGGCGAGGAGGTGGACGTCGAGCCGGCCGTGTGGGAACGGTTCCGGTACGCCTACGACCCGAACACGAAGAAGCTCTCCCGCGACGTCGTGGCTGAGTTCACGCAGTTCCCACTGCGGCTCGCGTGGGCCGTGACGATCCACAAGTCGCAGGGCAAGACCTACGACCGCGCCGTGATCGACCTGGGCTCCGGGGCGTTCGCGCCGGGGCAGACCTACGTCGCGTTGAGCCGCCTCACATCGCTGGACGGCTTGTACCTCTCGCGTCCGCTGCGGCCGAGCGACATCCGCGTGGACGAGGATGTGCGGCGGTTCATGCGCGATGCGTGGCTCGCTGCCTCGACGCCCGAGCTGCCGCGGACCTGACGGCGACCGCCGGATCAGGCGGCGGCGCGGGCGCGGTCGAGGTCTTCAAAGAGCTCGGTGTTGAAGCGGTACGCGAGGAGTACCTCGTCGATGACGCGCTCGCGCTCGGCCTCGTCCCACGGGGCGGCGTCGAGCTGCTCGCGATAGACGTCCTTGAAGGCGGAGGGGTCGGCGATGTCGTCGAAGAGGTAGAAGCCGATGCCGTTCGTCTCGAAGCCGAAGCGCCGCGCCATCACCCGACCGATGAAGATGCCGCCGGAGAGGTCGCCGAGGTAGCGGGTGTAGTGGTGCGCGACGAAGCCGCCCGCCCAGGTCGCGCCGACCTGACGGATGCGGTCCACATAGCGCTGCGTGGTGGGCAGTGGGGCGATCCGCTCGCGCCAGTCGGGCCCGAGGAGGAAGGCGAGATCGGCCTCGAGAGCAGGGAGGCGCGTGAGCTTGTCGCTGAGGAACACGGAGGCCACCGGGTCCTGGCGCATGCGCTCGCCGGCGCCTTCGAGCGCGTCGTAGATGAAGTAGTGCTGGGCGACCAGCGCGATGTAGTCCTCGCGCGACCCCTCGCCCTTGAGGAGATCGGACATGAAACCCGCCGTCTCGCTGCGGGAGTGCGAACCGGAGGAGCGCTCGCGGAGGGCGGCGGAGAAGGACAGGATCTCGGGCATGGCTTCAGTGTAAGGGCAGCCTAACCTTGGAGGGAAGCCCGGGGCGCCGCCGGCGGTCAGTCGTGAGGTCGGGGCTCCACGCCGAGGCGGGCGCAGGCGTCGTCGTACAGCGCCACGATCTCCCGGCGGACCTCCCGGCGCTCGGTGATGGGACCGCCCGGCCACGGCACCCGGAGCTCCGACGCCGCGCCGCCACGCGAGACCTCCCACACTCCGGCCTCCCCGTCGAAGCCCGTCATCACGGCGCCGTCGACGTCGTCCACGGGCGGTGCGGAGAAGGCGCGGGCGATGAGCAGGTTGTCGTCGGTGTGGTCATCGTTCATGTGGCGGAGGACGGCGGCGATCACGTCGGCAGTGAAGTCATGGGGCACAGGGACACCCTACGATGCCGCGCGGGGCCGACTTTCAGCATCCGCGTTCTAGACTCAGGAGACACGTCTTCGGGGGTTCCCACACATGCAGCTTCTCTCGTCGCGCCGGTGGCGCGCCGCAGCGGCCACGGCGGCCGTTCTCGGTCTCGTCCTCACCGGATGCTCCTCCGAGGGCTCCTTCAGCTATACGCCGCCCGCGCAGGTCGACGCCACGCTTCCCGACGACACGGTCGCGGCGCTGCAGGGCGCGGTCGACAACGCGCTCGCGGCCTCCGGGGCCAGCGGGGCGATCGTCGGGGTCTGGGTGCCGTGGAGCGGCACCTGGGTCGCGGCCACGGGCACGCAGGACAAGGCGGAGGGTGGCGAGCTCTCGACCGATATGTCCTTCCGCATCGCGGACATCACGCGACTGATGACCTGCGACGTCCTCTACGCGCTCGCGGATGAGGGCACCGTCGAGCTCGACGCGACGGTGCCGGAGTACGTCTCGGGCGTCGCCGACATGTCCGACGTCACCCTCGTCGACCTGTGCAACGGCACCAGTGGCGCCGGCTCGTCCGAGGCGACGGTCAAGAGCGCGTGGCTGAACACCCCGGAGCGGGTCTGGGCGCCCCTCGAACTCGCGGGTTACGGTCTCGGCCGCGCGCGCATCGCTCCGCAGACCACGTTCCGCGACTCCGACGCCGGTTACCTTCTCCTCGGCCTCGCGTTGGAACGTGCTTCGGGCATGAGTGCGCGCGAACTGATCGCCGAGTACGTCACCGAGCCGCTGGAGCTCGCCGACACCTCGCTGCCGTCGCCCGCCGCGGCGCCGCCGTCGGAGGGGTCGTCGCTCAGCGGGCACTACATGGGAGCGGTCGAGGGCGGTTTCAACTGCGCAGCGCCTGTCGATATCACGACGATGTCCTCCAGCACCGGGTTCACCGACTCGGGAGTGGTGTCGACGATCACCGACCTCGGCCGGTATATGCAGGCCGAGGCCAAGCAGGTGCTGCGCACCAAGGACGAGCCGGACCGCTTCGGGGCGCCGCTGCCGGCATACGACAAGGCGCCGTCGTGGTACCAGGCGACCGGTGGCGCCTACATCGTCGGCTCCATGATCGGTCAGCATGGCTGGACTCCCGGCTATGCGACGGCGGCGTACTCCGACCCGACGACCGGCTTCACCGTGGCCGTCGTGCTGAACGATTCCACCGGCGGTGCACGCTTCGCCCAGCAGCTCTCCTGGGAGCTGGCGGCGATCGCTTCCAAGGCTCCGGCGGCATCCGGCGAGACGGCCCCGGAGTTCGGTCTGCCCTACACGGCCGAGCAGTATCACAAGGCCAACACGGACGCCGCGCTCGTGTGCGTCCCTCCGGCCGGCTGAGCGGAGACCGGACGAGCAGGAGGGCCGCATGGCGATCGTGGACAATGCCGTCTACGTCGACGGCGTGCGCGCCGAAGATCCCGAAAGCCTGAACGACACGTTCGAGCGGATCCGGGAGCGACAGGGCATGGGGTGGATCGGCCTCTACCGGCCGAGCGCCGAGGAGGTCAGGGCCGTGGCCGACGAGTTCGGCATCCACGAGCTTGTCGTGGAGGATGCGCTCTCCGGGCATCAGCGCGCCAAGCTGGAGCGGTACGGCGACATCCTGTTCATGGTCCTCCGGCCCGCCCGCTACCTCGACGAGCGCGAGGAGGTCGAGTTCGGTGAAGTGCACGTGCTGGTCGGGCCGGACTTCGTCGTGACGATCCGTCATGCGGAGTCGCCCGACCTCGGCCGCGTGCGGCGGCGGCTCGAGGCCGACCCGGCGCTGCTCGCCCATGGTCCCGAGGCGGTGCTCTACGCGATCCTCGACGAGGTGGTCGACGAGTACTCCCCGGTCCTGGCCGGTCTCGAGAACGACATCGACGAGACCGAGGGTCAGCTCTTCGAGGAGGACGCCGACGCGACCCAGCGGATCTACGACCTCGGCCGCGAGGTGATCGACTTCCAACGGGCGACCCAGCCGCTGGCCGGCATGCTGGAGGCGTTGCTGCGCGGCTCCGAGAAGTACCGCGTGAGCGAGGAGCTCCAACGGTACCTGCGCGACGTGCTCGACCACACGCTGCGCGTGAGCGACAAGGCGGCCACCTTCCGCTCCGTGCTCGACAACGCCCTCACGGTCGAGTCGACCATCGTTGCGCGGCGGCAGAACGACGAGATGCGCCGGATGACGGAGCTGAGCATCCGCCAGAACGACGAGGTGAAGAAGATCTCCGGCTGGGCGGCGATCCTGTTCGCCCCGACGCTCGTCGGCACGGTCTACGGCATGAACTTCGACCACATGCCCGAGCTGCACTGGGTGTTCGGGTACCCGATGGCGGTGCTGCTCATGGTCGCGATGGGGGTCGGGCTCTACGCGGCCTTCAAACGCAAGGGCTGGCTGTAAGCCGGTCCGCAGCGGGATCCGGGTCGCGGCCGTCGCGACGGGCGGTGAGGTCGGGCATGGGATGATCGCACCATGGAACTCGTGGCGGGAATCGACTCCTCGACGCAGTCCTGCAAGGTCGTCATCGTCGATGCGGTCTCCGGCCGGGTGATCCGGGAGGGTCGCGCTCCCCACCCGCCGGGGACCGAGGTCGATCCCGAGGAGTGGTGGCGTGCTCTGCAGGCGGCGATCGCAGTCGCAGGCGGCTTCGACGACGTGGAGGCCTGGGCGATCAGCGGTCAGCAGCACGGAATGGTCGCGCTGGACGCACAGGGCCGGGTCGTCCGGCCTGCTTTGCTGTGGAATGACCTGCGCTCGGCCGACGCCGCCGCCGCGCTCATCGCCGAGCACGGTGCCGCGGTTCTCGCCGCGCGTACGGGACTCGTGCCCGTGCCCTCCTTCACGCTCACCAAGGTGCGCTGGCTGCGGGAGCACGAGCCCGCGAACGCGCGCCGGGTGGCCTCGGTGGCGCTCCCGCACGACTGGCTCACGTGGCGCCTGCGCGGCTTCGGACCGGAGAGCGAGCGCGGCGCCGTGCTGGAAGAGCTCGTCACCGATCGCTCGGAGGCGTCCGGCACCGGGTATTGGACCGATGCCGGGTACGACCGCGAACTGTTCTGCGCGGCGCTCGGACAGGATGCGATCCTGCCGCGGGTGCTCGCGCACGACGCAGCCGTCGACGACGCCCGGGGGCGCCCGGTCGGTCCCGGGTCCGGGGACAACGCCGGCGCGGCGCTCGGTCTGGGCGCGGGCGTCGGCGACGTGGTGCTCTCGCTCGGCACGAGCGGCACCGTCTTCGCCACGAGTGCGCACCGCACGGTCGATCCCACCGGAACCGTGGCGGGCTTCGCGGATGCGGCCGGCGGCCATCTGCCCCTCGTCGCCACGGTGAACGCCGCCCGGGTGCTCGACGCGGTCGCGGCCCTTCTCGGCGTCGACCACGATGGGCTCGGCCGACTCGCCCTCGCCGCGGAGCCCGGCGCGGGCGGACTGGTGCTCGAACCGTACTTCGAGGGAGAGCGCACGCCGAACCTCCCGGATGCGACCGGGACGCTCTTCGGCATGACACTCGGGTCGACGACGCGGGAGAACCTCGCCCGCGCGGCGTTCGAAGGGGTGCTCGGCGGTCTGCGCTACGGCCTCGACGCCATCCGGGACCTCCGGGTGCCGGCGGAGCGCGGGATCCTCATCGGCGGCGGTGCGCGGTCGGCGGCGGTGCGGGCGATCGCGCCGCTGATCCTCGACATCCCGATCGACGCGCCGCCGCCCGGCGAGTACGTGGCGTGGGGCATGGCCCGTCAGGCGGCGCGGACGCTGGGGCGGGATCTGCCTCCGGCCGCCTGACCGCGATCAGGCGAGGACGTCGGCCCAGGCCGCGGTCCGGTCGCCGACGAGATCGGTGCCGACGACGACCCAGTCCGCCCCCGCCGCGGCGAGGGCTGCGGCGTCGGCCCGGCGCACGCCGCCGTCGACGCCGATGCGACGCGACGGCGAGGATTCCCGCAGGGCGGTGATCTTGGCGAGGACGGCGCGGTCGAAGGCACTGCCGGCCTGACCCGGCACGATCGACATGCAGAGCACCGCCATGTCCGCCGGCACGCTCGTCGCCGGCGTCTGCGGTGACACTGCCAGGCCGGGCGTGCCGCCGCGCCGCGCGATGCGATCGACGGCGGCCTCCCAGTCGTCGCTCTCGACGTGCACGATCACGAGGTCGCAGAAATCGGTCCACGGGTCGACCTCCACCGCCGAACGCCGCGCCATGACGTGTGCCTCCGCCGTCAGACCGGTCTCAGCGGCGAGGGTCGCCGCCTCCTCGGGGCGAAAGCCGCCTGCCGCGGCGAACCGTCCGTCGGTCGTGTCCCAGTGCAGGCGGCGCAGTCCGGCCGCCCGCAGCCGCTCGGCGGTCGCCCGTCGTTCGGTCGCCGGCACCGACCACAGCGACCCGGCGACCTGGATCACGCCTCCTCCGCGAGCACGGCCTGGGCGAGCGCGTGATCGGTGAACAGCTCGGTTATGAGGCCTACCCGGGAGACCGTGCGGATCGCGTCGGCTTTGGCGGCGCCGCCCGCCACCGCGACGACGCGGGGCACCTTCTGCAGCTCGGCGTAGGAGATGTTCACGCAGCGGTCCTGGAACTCCTCGTCGACCGGGGTGCCGTCGCTGCCGATGAGGATCCCTGCGATATCGGCCACGCATCCCTTCTTCAGGGCATTCGCCAGATCGTCGATGGGGAGCACGTCCCGCACCTGCGACACGGGCGGGTCCCACGCGCCGACCGAGAGCAGGGCTGTCGTGACGGAGGGGAACAGGTCCATCGCGGAGCGGATGTCGGGGTGATTGCGCAGGCTCGCCGCGGTCTCGCGATCCCCGACGATGAGCGGCGAGAAGATCGGGTAGACCGCGCCGCCCGCGCGCCGCGAGGTCTGTCGGACGACCTCGATGGGGGAGGAGGCGAGATCGCCGGCGACCACGCCGGTGAGCTGCACGATCGACAGGCGCGGCAGATGGGCGAACTGGCTCGCGGTGGCCGTGAGCGTGCGCCCCCAGGTGACGCCCAGCACCTCGTCCTCATGGAGGGTGTCGCTGAGAGCGCGAGCCGCGGCAGCGCCGATCTGGCGGCGGACGTCGTCGTCGTCGCCATGGGAACGGACGACGAGGCAGTTCTCGAGGCCGAGCTTGTCCTGCAGGCGCTGACTGAGCTCGACGTCCGGCAGGCCCCAGTCGTGGATCTCGATCGTGACCACGCCCTCCTCCTTGGCGCGAGCGAGCAGCCGGGCCACCTTGAAGCGGGAGATACCGAGGGCATCGGAGATCTCGACCCGGGATCGATCCTCCAGATAGTGCGCCCTGGCCACCGACGCCATCAGTGCGCGCTCGTGTTCCAGGCCCTTCGGCACATCGCTCGTTTGAGCGCTGAAATCACGAAATTGTGACATATGTGATTCTGCCTTCCTCCGGCTCCGACCGCTTTCCTATGCTCAAACGTACATCCAAGCATCACAGATGAGCGAAGTGAATCTTCACGCGCGATCAAAGGAGACGTGTTGACGGTCAATGACGACATCCTGGCGGTGGCGCGCGAGCGCTTGCGGGCCGAGGCCGATGCCGTGACGGCGCTCATCGACACGCTCGACGACACCCTCGTGACCGCCGCGTCGCTGATCCTCGCCGGTACGGGCAAGCTCTTCGTCGGCGGCTCGGGGACGTCCGGCACCGTGGCCCGTCGCATGGCGCACATCCTGTCCGTCACCGGCACTCCCGCACTGCCGTTCTCCCCGATGGACGGCCTTCACGGCGCGTCTGGAGCGATCACGGCCGACGACATCGTCCTGCTCATCTCGAACGGCGGGGCCTCCGACGAGGTCGTGCAGCTCGCCCGCATCACCCGCGGTCGCGGTGCCCGTGTCATCGCGCTCACCCGGAGCCACACGACCCCGCTGGCACAGCTCGCCGACCACAGCGTGGCCGTCGCGGTGTCGCCCTCCGCCGACATCGGCGGCATCGTGGCCACCGGCATCACCATCGCTCAGTCCGCCTGGGGCGACGCGCTCGCCGAGGTGCTCATGCGCGGCCGCGGGTACACGTGGGCGGAGTTCATGACCACGCACCCCGCCGGTGCGGTCGGTCGCCTCGAGGACCTGCCGTCGGACCCGGCGCGCATCGTCATCCCCGCTCCCGGCGGAGGTGCGCGATGATCGACGTCGTCGCCGGAGTCGACAGCTCGACGCAGTCCTGCACCGTCGAGCTCAGGGACGCCACGACCGGAGCCCTCATCGGCACCGGTCGGGCGCCGCACCCGATCACCCACCCGCCCGTGAGCGCGCAGGACCCCCAGGCGTGGTGGGAGGCGCTCGTCCTCGCCATGGCCGAGGCGCGGGCCGACCACGACGTCCGCATCGTCGGCGTCGGCGTCGGGGCGCAGTGCCACGGGCTCGTCGTCTCCGGCGCCGACGGAGGCGTGCTGCGCCCTGCGCGCCTGTGGAACGACACGACCTCCGCCGGTCAGGCGGCCGCGCTGGTCCAGGCCCGCCCCGCGGCGTGGTGGGCCGAGCAGATCGGCGTCGTGCCGTCGGCGGCGCTCACCCTGCCCAAGCTCGTCCAGCTCGCCGAGACGGATGCCGAGACGTGGGGCCGTACCCGCCACCTCGCCGTGCCGCACGACTGGCTGACCTTCCGCCTCACCGGCCGTCACGTCACGGACCGCTCCGATGCGTCGGGCACCGGCTACTACGCGGCCGCCGCAGGGCAGTGGCGCACCGACATCCTGGACGAGTTCGTAGGACCCCGCGACTGGGCGGCCCTGCTGCCCGAGGTCCTGGGACCCGACGAGGCCGCCGGACGCATCCTCCCCGAGGCCGCCGCGGCGCTGGGCATCGATCCTGCGGCCGTCGTCAGCGCGGGCGGAGGCGACCAGCACCTCGCGGCGCAGGGCATCGGTCTCGGCACCGGCGACATCGCCTACAGCCTCGGCACCTCCGGCGTGGTGTTCGCCACCACGCCCGACCCGGTCGTCGACCCCCGCGGAGCCGTCGACGGCGTGGCCAACGTCACCGGCGGGTACCTGCCGCTCGTCTGCACGCTCAACGCCACCAAGGTCACCGACACGATGGCGCGGCTGCTCGCCGTCGACCACGCGACGCTGACGGCCCTCGCCCTCGACGCGCCGCTCGCCCCCGACCGTCCTGTGCTCGCCGCCTACCTCGACGGGGAGCGCTCGCCGCGGCTCCCCGCCGCGCGGGGCATGCTCGCCGGACTCACCACCGCGACGAGCCGCGAGCAGCTCGCCCTCGCCGCCTTCGAGGGCGTCGTGCTCGGCCTGGTCCGCGGGGAGCGGGCCCTCGCCGACCTCGGCATCCCGGTGACGGGGAACACCATCGCCATCGGTGGCGGCGCGCGGTCGCTCGCCTACCGGCAGGTGATCGCCGACCTCACGGGTCGCCCGGTGCACACCGTCGACGCGCCCGAGGGCACCGCGCGCGGCGCCGCCGTGCAGGCCGCGGCCGTGTGGCGCGGGACCACGGTCGCCGCCGTGACCGCGGAGTGGCGGCCGGAGATCACCTCCGTCACCGCCCCCGCCGCCGATCGCACCGACATCGCGGACCGCTACCTCGAGCTCGCCGAGCTCCAGGCCGACGGCCGACGGTTCTAGGCGGACGCATGCCCGCTTCCACAGGAGAGAGAGGACACCCATGACGGAGATCCCCACCACCATGACCGCCAGTGTGCTGCGGGGGGTGAAGGACCTGGCGCTCGAGGAGCGCCCCGTCCCGGTCCCCGCGGCCGACGAGGTGCTGATCGAGGTCGCCAGCGTCGGCGTCTGCGGCTCCGACGTGCACTACTACGAGCACGGCCGCATCGGCCCGTACGTCGTCGACAGCCCGCTCATCCTCGGCCACGAGGTGAGCGGACGCATCGTCGCGGTGGGTGCGGACGTCGACCCGGCGCGGATCGGTCGGCGCGTCGCCATCGAGCCGCAGCGGCCCTGCCGCCGCTGCGACTTCTGCCGGGCGGGCGACTACAACCTCTGCCCGCAGATGGCCTTCTACGCCACCCCGCCCGTGGACGGCGCGTTCTGCGACTACGTGCTCATCCAGGACGACTTCGCCTACGACGTCCCCGACTCGATCAGCGATCACGCCGCCGCCCTCATGGAGCCGCTGTCGGTCGGGATCGCGGCCGCGCAGAAGGGCGGCATCAAGGTCGGCGACACCGTGCTGATCGCCGGAGGCGGTCCCATCGGCATCATCACGGCGCAGGTCGCGAAAGCATTCGGTGCGGTCGACGTCGTGATCGCCGACATCAACCCGGCCCGCCGCGAGCTCGCCGCGTCGTACGGTGCGCGCACGATCGATCCGGCCGCCGACTCCACGGTGGAGCTGGAGGCGAACGTGTTCATCGACGCCTCCGGCGCGACGCCCGCCATCGTCAACGGCATCCGCTCCACCCGGGCCGGCGGCACGGTCGTGCTCGTGGGCAGCGCCGACGAGTTCCCGCTGTCGGTGCCCGAGGTCGCCATGCGCGAGCTCAACGTCACCGGCATCTTCCGGTACACCGGCACGTGGCCCATCGCCCGCGCGCTCCTCGAATCCGGTCAGGTGGAGCTCGACTCGCTCGTGACCCACGTCTACGGCATCGAGCAGGTGGAGGAGGCGCTGTCGGGCGAGGGATCGATCGACTCCCTCAAGCGCATCGTCCTGCCCCGCGTCCGGCGCGTCGACGAGCCCGCCGTGAAGGCGGCGTCATGACCGAGGCCCTGCTCTCGGTCGAGGGCGTCTCGAAGTCGTTCCCCGGGGTGAAGGCCCTGGACGATGTCTCGTTCGACGTGCGTCCCGGCACCGTCCACGCCCTGTGCGGAGAGAACGGCGCCGGCAAGTCGACGCTGATGAAGATCATCAACGGCATCTACCAGCCCGACGCCGGGACCATCCGGGTGCGCGGCGAGGAGGTGCGGATCAAGAACCCCATCGACGCCCGCGCCCGCGGCATCGCGATGATCTCGCAGGAGCTCAACTACGTGCCCGGCATGACCATCGCCGAGAGCTTCTTCCTGGGCCGCTTGCCGATGAAGTTCGGCAAGGTCGACTGGCGGTTCATCCGCAGCGAGGCCCGGCGCATCCTCGCCGAGGAGGGGCTCGACTTCTCCATCAACCGCCGTCTCGGCACCCTCACCGTGTCGGAGATCCAGACGCTCGAGATCCTCCGCGCCGTGTACCACAGCGCGGACGTGCTGATCATGGACGAGCCGACCTCGGCGATCGCGCACAAGGAGGTCGAGTCGCTGTTCGCGAAGATCCGCGACCTGCGCGCCCAGGGCAAGTCGATCATCTACATCTCGCACAAGATGGACGAGGTCTTCGAGCTGGCCGACGACATCAGCGTGCTGCGGGACGGCACGGTGGTGAGCTCGCAGCCGGCCTCCGAGATCACGTCGAGCCAGGTGATCGCGCAGATGGTGGGCCGCGACCTCGACCACCAGTCCTACCCGAAGGAGCAGGTCGCGATCGGCGACACGGTCTTCCGGGCCACCGGGCTGTCCGCCGAGCACATGTTCGAGGACATCGACCTGCACATCCGCGCCGGCGAGATCGTCGGGCTTGCCGGGCTCATCGGCGCCGGGCGCAGCGAGGTCATCCGTGCCGTATTCGGTCTCGACAAGCTGGACGCCGGGGAGATCGAGGTCGACACGCAGACCGTGAAGATCAAGAACCCGACCCAGGCGATCAAGGCGGGCGTCGCGATGCTGTCCGAGGACCGCCGGCTGGTGGGGATCGTCCCGCAGCTGAGCATCATGAAGAACGCCACCCTCGCCAGCCTCCGCAAGGTGATTCACGGCGGCTTCGCCCGGCGTCGGGAGGAGGAGGAGCTCGTCACCGAGTACTTCCGGAAGATGAACGTCAAGGCGCCGAGCCTGCAGACGCGCATCGCGAACCTCAGCGGCGGCAACCAGCAGAAGGTGCTCCTGGCCCGCTGGCTGATCGCCGATCCGAAGGTGCTCCTCCTCGACGAGCCCACGCGCGGCATCGATGTGGGCGCGAAGTTCGAGATCTACAAGATCATGACCGAGCTCGCCCGCCAGGGACGCGGCATCCTCATGATCTCGTCCGAGCTCCCCGAGCTCATCGGCATGTGCGACCGCATCTACGTGATGTCGGCCGGACGCCTCACCGCGGAGCTGACGCCCGATCAGTTCTCGCAGGAAACCATCCTCACCTACGCCATGAATGAAATCGAGGTGGCATGACAATGCTCCAGACACTGAAGAGACTCGAGGTGAACCGCTTCTCGATCTACATCATCCTGCTGGTGGTGATCGTCGCGGCGAGCTTCCTGAGCCCGAACTTCCTGAGTTCGGACAACATCTTCAACGTGCTGCGCCAGGTCGCGGTGATCACGATCCTCGCCTTCGGCGCGATGACGCTGATCATCGGCGGCATGATCGACCTGTCCGCCGGCGCCGTCATGGCGTTCGCGGGTGTCGTGTCGGTGCTGGTCTACAAGTCGACGGGCAACCTGCTGCTCGCGATCCTCGCCGGCATCCTCATCGGCATGCTGTGCAACCTGGTGAACGCCTTCCTCGTCGCGACGTTGAAGACCCCCGCGTTCATCGTGACGCTCGGGATGATGCTGATGGCCCGCGGCGCGGTGCTGGAGCTGACCCAGGGGCAGAACGTCCTCCAGCTGGGCGACTTCATCCTCATCGGCCAGGGCAACCTCGGCTGGCTGCCGATCCCGGTGCTCGTGCTGATCGGCGTGACGATCGTGATCTGGTATCTCATGAACCAGACCAGGTACGGCCGCTCGGTCTACGCGGTGGGCGGCAACGAGGAGGCGGCACGCGCCGCCGGAATCTCCGTGGAGCGCGTGAAGTACCAGGCGTTCCTCGTGAACGGCGCCCTGGTCGGCATCGCCGGTGTCATCTTCATGTCCCGCGTCAACGCCGGTCTCCCCAACGCGGGCGTCGGCTACGAGCTGCAGGCCATCACCGCCCCGATCATCGGTGGCACGAGCTTCTCCGGCGGCGTCGGCACCGTGATGGGCACCCTCGCCGGTGCGCTCATCGTCGGCATCCTCGGCAACATCATGAACCTCATCGGGATCGGCTCGTACATCCAGCAGATCGTGATGGGCGCGATCATCGTCGTCGCCGTCGCCTACGACGTGTTCAGCAAGCGCGGCAAGGCCAAGACCACGATCCTCAAGTCCGACGCGAAGGGCGATCCCTTCCCTGTCGGAGCATCCGCATCCGCATCCGCATCCGCATCCGACCCGGGAGGCGGCAGGACGTCGTCCTGACCGCGCCCACCCGACCGCTTCACCCCACCCAGAGAAACAGGAGAAGACAATGAAGAGTCTTACCCGCAGGATCATCGCGTTCGGCGCCGCTGCCGCCGCGGCGATCAGCCTCGCCGGCTGCGCCGTCACCACCGGGAACCCGACCGGGAACGGCGGAGGCGGTGGCTCCGAGGACAAGGACGAGTACCGCGTCGCGTACATCGCCCGTGCGCAGGCCGACTCGTTCGCCGCCTGGCTCGCGAACGAGATGAAGACGGCCGCCGGCGAGTACGACGACATCACCCTCGAGGTCTTCGACGGCCAGGCCGACGACGAGATCGAGAACAAGATGATCGAGAACGCGATCGCGAACAAGTTCGACGCGATCATCGTCCAGGCCAACAACGCCGACGCACAGCTGCCGTACATCCAGCAGGCCATCGACGCGGGCATCGTGACCATCACGACCAACCCGCGCGTGGAGGGCCTGACCGGTGGCGACTCAGTCGACGCCGACCCCTACAAGCAGGGCGCGGTCGTCGCCGAGCTCGCGGTGGAGCAGATCCCGGACGGGGCCAACGTCGTGGTGCTGAACGGCCCGGCCGGCAACTTCCACAGCACGGCTCGCCGCGACGCCTGGGAGAAGGAGTTCTTCGCCGAGCGTCCCGACGTGACCATCGTCGCCGAGGACATCGCGAACTGGAACAAGGACGAGGCGATGACCCTGATGGAGGACTGGTCGCTGGCCAACTCCGACATCGACGCGATCATCTCGATGAACGACAACATGGCCTCCGGTGCACTGGAGGCGGTGAAGGGCAAGGGCGGCTTCGACGGCATCCTCGCCTACGGCGTCGACGGCACCCCCGAGGCCGTCCTGCTGATCGAGGCCGGCACCATGACCGCCACCTCCTGCAGAACGCCCGCGAGCTGGCGGAGCTCAACCTCAAGGCCGTGCACGATCTCCTGACCGGTGCGGAGGACGAGGTGAACGTCGACATCGGCAACCCGCTCATCACGAAGGACGGCGTCCAGGAGTACATCGACCTGTACAAGGACGCCGGACTGCTCGACCAGTGACATCGGTCGGGGAGCGGGCGCCCGCCCGCTCCCCGATCCGTGCCCGACCACCGCCGAGGATCGCTGATGCACGCACTCACCGCCGCCGATGCCCTGACCCGGGTGGGGGAACTGTCCAGCGACGGGCGGCCGTTCCTGCTCGGCGTCGTCGGGCCGCCCGGGGCCGGCAAGTCCACCCTCGCCGAGCGGCTCGGGATGCCGGTCCTCCCGATGGACGGGTTCCACCTCGCAAACGACGACCTCGATCGCCGCGGACTCCGCGACCGCAAAGGGGCACCGGAGACGTTCGACGTCGCCGGTTTCGCGGCCCTCCTCGGCCGCCTCCGCGCGGGGGAGGACGTGCGCGCCCCACGGTTCGACCGCGACATCGACGCCGCGGTCGCCGAGATGCTGCCGCTCTCCGCCCGGGATCGCGTGATCGTGGTGGAGGGCAACTATCTGCTGCACGACGCCGACGGGTGGGAGCACGTGCGCCCCCTGCTCGACGAGACCTGGTACCTCGACGTGCCCGAGGACCTGCGGCTGCGTCGTCTCGTCGCCCGCCACGAGGCGTACGGGAGGTCGCACACCGACGCCGTCGCCTGGGCGACCGACGTCGACGGCCCCAACGCCGTCCTCATCCGCGCGACCCGGCATCGGGCCGACGCCATCATCACCCTGAACGAAGGAGACGACGCATGAGCGTCATGGATGCATTCGCCCTCACCGGCAAGACCGCGCTGGTCACCGGCGCCACCCGCGGTCTCGGCCGCGAGTTCGCCCGTACCCTCGCCGAGGCCGGCGCCGACGTGGTCGTCCACGGTCGGGACGAGGCCGCAGCGCAGGAGACCGCGGCCGAGATCGAGGCCGTCGGGCGGCGGGCCTGGGTCGTGCTCGGCGACCTCACCGAGCGCTCCTCCGTGGACCGCATCGCGGCGGAGGCGATCGAGGCCGTGGGCGGGCGTCTCGACATCCTCATCAACAACGCGGGCGCCTGCATCCACCGCCCGGCGCTCGAGGTGACGGACGACGAGTGGGCGCACGTCATCGACACGAACCTCACCGCCTTGTGGCGACTGTCGCAGACGGTCGGTGCGCACATGGTCGCGCGCGGCTCCGGGTCGATCGTGAACGTCGGCTCCATCTCGGCCCAGATCGTCAACCGCCCGCAGATGCAGCCCGCCTACAACGCCTCCAAGGCCGCGGTGCACCACCTCACCAAGTCGCTGGCGGCCGAGTGGGCGCCGGCGGGGGTGCGCGTGAACGCCGTGGCGCCCGGCTACATCAAGACCGACATGTCGCCGGTGGACGAGCCGCGCTTCCGACGGTTCTGGATCGAGGACTCCGCGCAGCAGCGCTACGCCACGCCGAGCGAGGTCAGCCCGTCGGTGGTCTTCCTCGCGTCGGATGCCGCGAGCTTCATGTCCGGCACCGTCCTGGTGGTCGACGGCGGGTACACGCTGTTCTGACCCCGCATGTGCGAGCGCCCGCTTCCGGGGAGGAGAGCGGGCGCTCGTGCGTGTACGGACTCAGTCGTCGCCGTCGGCCTCGGGCATGCCAGGCCCGGGCCCCGGACGCACCTCGGCATCGTCCCGGATGTCGATGCGCGTGTTGCCGTCGTGCTCCGAGACGTCCACGCGCGGCGCGGCGTCGGCCTCCGTGGCATCGGGGGCCGAGGTCAGCTGGTCGTGACGGTTCTCCTCGAACGTCTCGTCGGCGGTGTCGTCAGGCGTGCTCATGGCTCTCCTTCGTGTCAGTGGTCTGGGAACGGTTGCGGGTCCATCGGGCGAGAGCATAGAGAACGCCCCCGACGGCGAGGAGGATGGCGCCGAACAGCCACACCTGCGGGCGCTGCTGGGTGAGCAGCAGGATGCACGACGCGACGCCGAGCACCGGGACGAACGTCCACACGCGGAAGTGGTCGTGCTCGACCTTGTCGCGGCGCAGCACCAGCACCGAGATGTTGACGCTGAGGAAGACGACGAGCAGCAGCAGCACGACGGTCTCGGCGAGCGTCGCGAGGTCTCCGACCAGCGTGAGGCCCATCGCCACGAGCGTCGTGGTGAGGATCGCGACCCACGGGGTCTTCCGCTTCGGCAGGACGCGCCCGAGCACCGACGGCAGGAGGTTCTGCTCCGCCATGCCGTAGGTGAGGCGGCTGACCATGATCATCGTCAACAGGGCTCCGTTGGCGACGGCGATGAGCGCGATGAGGCTGAACAGCCAGGACGGGACGCTGACCCCGGTGGCCTCGACGACCGCGAGCAGCGGGCCGCTGGACTCCTGCAGCTCGGAGGCCGGCAGGGCGACGGCGCTGGCGATGCCGACGAGCACGTACACGACACCGGCGGTGAGGAGCGCACCGAACAATGCGCGCGGGTAGGTCCGCCGCGGGTCCTTGACCTCTTCGATCATGTTGGCCGAGGTCTCGAAGCCGACGAACGAGTAGTACGCGATCACCGCGCCGGAGAGCACCGCGAGGGCGACGTTCGCCCCCTCGGGCACCTGCGTCGCCCGGGACAGATCGCCGCCTCCGCCGCCGACGAACACCGCGACGACGACGATCACGATCACGAGGCCGCTGAGTTCGATCGCCGTCATCACGAGGTTCGCGCCCATCGATTCGCGGATGCCGCGGGCGTTGAGCAGGCCGACGATCGCGAGGAAGACGATCGCGACCGGGATCGTCGGCAGGTCGATGAAGGTGCTGAGGTAGTCGCCGGCGAAGGCGATGGCGAGACCGGCCGCGCTCGTCACGCCGGCCGCGAGCATGCTGAAGCCGACGAGGAAGGAGACCAGCGGGCTGCGGAACGCCCGCTCGGCGAACACCGCGGCGCCGCCCGCGCGGGGGTACTTGGTGACGAGCTCGGCATACGACCCTGCGGTGAGCATGGCGAGGAGGAGCGCGAGGACGAGCGGTGCCCAGAGCAGGCCGCCCACGTCCTCCGAGAGCACACCCATCAGCGCGTAGATCCCCGCCCCCAGCACGTCGCCGAGGATGAACGCGAACAACAGGGGGCCGGTGATGGCGCGGCGCAGCCGGGTTGGGTTCTCGGCGCGCGGCTCGGTCTGGACGGTCATCCTTGCACGGTAGGGGCCGGAACCCCGGCAGGCGACGGGCTTGACAGTTCCGCCGCCAATGAGCCACCGAGAGCCGACCGCGCGCTATCCTCGGTGCCGCAAGGCGGGTCGTCGCCCGGGCCGTTCCGGGGGGACGGGGGGCCGCCTGCGATCCCACAGAAGGACACCATCATGACCGGTACACCTCGCAAGGCGCTCGCAGAAGCGGTCGCCACGTTCCTCTTCGTCCTCGCCATCATCGCGGCGGTGAACAGCGGAAGCCCCCTCACCCCGCTCGCGATCGGCTTCACGCTGATGGTGCTCGTGTACTCCACGGGCCACATCTCCGGCGCCCACCTCAACCCGGCGGTCTCGCTGGGTGTGTTCCTGCGCGGCGGGCTCAGCGTCGCCGACTTCGTCTCCTACCTCGTCGCGCAGTTCGCCGGCGGGGCGCTCGCCGCTCTCGTGGCCCTCGCCGTCTGGCCGGCGGGGGAGAAGGCGATGGTCATCGAGGTCGGTCCGGCGTTCCTCGTCGAGGCGCTGTTCACCCTGATCCTCGTCTGGGTCGTGCTGAACTCCGCCACCTCGAAGGACACGGCGGGCAACTCGTTCTACGGGCTCGCGATCGGTGCGACCGTCTTCGTCGGTGCGGCGACGGTCGGCTCCATCTCGGGTGGCGGATTCAACCCGGCGGTGGCACTCGGCCTCTCGGTCAGCGGGCACTTCGCGTGGGGCTCGCTCTGGCTGTACATCGTGGCTCCCGCGGTCGGTGCCGTCATCGCCGCTTTGCTGTTCCGGGTGCTCAACACCGACGATGCGCGGAAGATCGCCGCGGACGCCGAGTAGAAGCCTCGCCTCGGAGCGCCGCATCCCTCAACGGGGTGCGGCGCTCCGTCGTCTCGTCAGCGGCGTCGGCTCCGTCGGCGCATCGCCGCGGACGTGACGGCCACCACCGTTCCGACGACCACGCCGATGATCGTCTCCAGCACGCGGTCGGTCAGCAGGTCGGCGACCGGAGTCGGCGCGGCCAGGTGCACCATCAGGAGCGCGAGCGGGGTGACGAACACCATCGCGATGCCGTAGTTGCGGCCGATGAACAGTTCGGCCGTCCCCTGCAGGACCACCACGACGGCGATCACGGCGAGCGGCGGCATGTCGAGGGCGAGGATCCCGGCGGCGACCAGCACGCCGAGCAGCGTGCCGACGAGGCGCTGGATGCCGCGGATCACGCGGGCGTTGAGCTGCGCGCCGCTGACCGCCGCGACCGCGCCGACCGCCGCCCAGTACCAGTGGGTGCCGCCGAGGAGCAGGCCGACCATGCCCGCTCCGACGATCGCGGCGGCGACCGAGGCGGCCATCTCGGCGGCGACCGGCCCGACGGCCGGGCGTGCCTTCGGTGCCGCCTCCGCCGTGGTCCGGGTGACGACGGCGACCAGGGCGGTGAGCGCGAGGCCGAAGAGCACGCTCGCCCCGCCGACCAGCAGGACCGCGCCGAAGGAGGCGCCGGTGGCGGGGATGGTCGCGCACGCCCCGGTCGCGAAGACCGTGAAGAGCGGACCGGGCGGGTGCCACTGCAGGACGTAGGCGAGCAGCGTCACGGCCGACGCGACGAGGGCGACGACGACGATGCTCAGCACGGCGGGGGCGGCGAGGACCGACAGGGCCGTGCCGATCAGCATCGCGCCGAGCAGCACGCCGCCGGCGCTGGCCTGCATACGGATCCGGTCGCGGAAGACGTCGTGCCGGCCGTAGAGCGCGGCGAAGGCGCCGAAGCTCGCATAGATGCTGAGGTCGAGCCGGCCGACGGCCCACAGCACGAGGAGCGGGACGGCGACACTGACCGCGGCGCGCAGGGCGACCCGGTGATCCCCGCGGTGCGGACCGACGCGGAGGACTCCCGTCCACACCCGTCCCTGCGATTCCGTCACCGATCAAGCCTACGTCCGTCGCCCGGCGGCGATGTGCGAGGGTGGGAGGGATGACCACTCCGCCTCCGCCGCGCCGCACCCTCCTGGTCGGCTTCGGGAAGCTCGGCACCCGGCTCGCTCCGCTGCTCCTCGCGGACGGTGGTGAGGTCCTGGCCCTCCGCCGCAGTGACGGACCCGTGCCGGACGGGGTGACGGCGCTCGCGGCCGATCTGACCGTTCCGCTCACCGCGCCGCTGCCCGAGGTCGACGCGGTTGTGATGACCCTGCCGCCCGGTCCGGACGTGTCGTCGTATCGCACGGCGCTCGCGCATCTCGCGGCGGCGCTGCCGGCCCGGCCGACGCGGACGGTCTTCGTCTCGTCCACCGGGGTGTTCGACGGCGCCGGGAGCTCCGAGCCCGTGACCGAGCGGGTCGAGCCGGCGCCCACCACCGACCGGGGCCGCGGTCTGCGGGACGGCGAGAAGGCGGCCGTCGAGCTCTTCGACGCGGTGGTCGTGCGCCCCGCGGGCATCTACGGTCCCGGACGCGAGTTCCTCCTCCGGAAGGTCAGGGAGGGGGCACCCGTCACGCACCGCCGCCGCACGAACCGGATCCACGAGGCCGATCTCGCACGCATTCTCGACCTGCTGCTGCGGATGCCGGAGCCCCCGACGCTCGTGCACGCCGTCGACCAGGCGCCCGCTCCGCTGGGAGACGTCGTGACCTTCCTCGCCGACCGCCTCGGCGTGCCCGTGCCCCCGGACGACGGCGGTGCGGCGAGCGGCTTCGTCTACGACGGCTCGCTGGCGCATGCGGTCCTCGGCAGGCTCGACTACCCGACCTACGAGGACGGCTACGCGGACATGATCGACCGGGACTGAGGGCATTCCGAGCGTCCGTCGTCCGGCGTACCGTGGGCGCATGACGAATGCGCAGACGGCCGTCGAGGTCGTCGACTGGCGGCGGCGGGTGTTCGCCCTGTACGAAGCGGTGCGACGGGCCGACTCCCCGGAGGAGGCGCACGAGCTGTGGCGGATCGAGCGCGACGAGCTGCTGCTGCGGCACCCGGCGACGCCTCTCCTCCCGCAGGACAGGGCGCTGTTCGAGGGGCTGCCGATCGCCTCGTACGACCCGGCCTGGCGGTTCGAGCTCCCGATCCGCGACACGGAGCCGGCCACGTTCGAGTTCGCCACGGGGACGGACGGCATCGTGCCGTTCGAGCGCGTCGGCGTCGTGGAGATCCCTGACGTCGGGTCCCTCGACGTGTGGCGGCTCGCCTCCTACGGCGGCGGCCTGTTCGTGCCGGTGCGCGATTCCTCCGCCGGGCAGAGCGGGGGGACGTACGGCGGCGGGCGGTACCTCATCGACACGATCAAGGGTGCCGACCTCGGGGCCGACCCGCGCCGCGGCACGCTCGTGCTCGACTTCAACTTCGCGTACAACCCGTCCTGCGCCTACGACCCGGCGTGGGCGTGCCCGCTGGCGCCACCCGGCAACGTGCTGACGGTGCCGATCCCGGTCGGAGAGCTCCGATGAGACCGCTGCGGTACGCGATCAACGTGACGCTCGACGGCTGCTGCCATCACGAAGCGGGACTCCCGCCCGACGAGGAGTCGATGCGCTTCTGGACCGCGGAGCTGCAGCGCGCCGACGCGCTGCTCTACGGCCGGGTGACGTACGACATGATGCGGGCCGCGTGGCGGCGTCCGGAATCCGGAGTCTGGCCGGACTGGATGGAGGAGTGGGAGACGCCCTTCGCAGAGACCATCGATCGCCTGCCGAAGCATGTGGTGTCGGCGACGCTCGATGCCGTCGACTGGAACGCGGACCTCGTACGCGGCGACCTCTCGAAGGCGGTGCGGGGGCTAAAGGATCAGCCTGGGGAGGGCTTGTCGGTCGGCGGAGTGGCTCTGCCCGCGGCGCTCGCGGACCTCGGGCTGATAGACGAGTACCTGTTCGTGGTCCACCCGGTCGTCGCGGGGCATGGTCCCCGGCTGCTCGACGGCGTGCACGAGCGTCTTCGGCTCGAGCTCGTGGAGCGGCGGGAGTTCCGCTCCGGCGCCGTCGCGCAGCGGTACCGTCCGGTGGCGTGAGCGACGCACAGCGACCCCGACGCATCAGCCGGCGTCAGCGTTGCGTCCGGAGGCAGGTCGCCCCGGCCACCAGATGCGGTCGCCGACGAGAGCGAACAGCGCCGGGACGATCACCGTCCTGACCACCAGCGTGTCGACGATCACACCGACGCCGACGATCAGCCCCAGCTGCCCGAGGGTGACCAGCGGCAGGACGCCGAGCGCCGCGAACACGGCGGCGAGGACGATCCCGGCGCTCGTGATGACGCCGCCGGTGTGGGCGACCGCTTCCACCATGCCGTCCCGGGTGCCCCGCAGCACCGCCTCGGTCCGGGCGCGGTGGACCAGGAAGATCGTGTAGTCGATGCCGAGGGCGACCAGGAACAGGAAGGCCAGCAGCGGTACCGGGAGATCGAGCGCGTGCTGCCCGAACAGCACGCGACTGAGCCAGGCCCCGGCGCCGATGGCGGCCACGGCACTCGCCACGTTGACGGCGAGCAGCAGCAGCGGCGCGACCAGGGATCGCAGCAGGAACGTCAGCACCAGGAAGCTCACCACCAGGACCAGGGGCACCACGACGCCGAGGTCCGCGAGGTTCCCGGCGCGGGCGTCGAGATCCGTCGCCACCGCGCCGCCGACGACCGCCCCCGCCCCCGGCACATCGTGCACGGCGTCCCGGAGATCCGTGATCTGAGCCAGGCTCTCGTCGGTACTGGGCGCATACTCGCTGGTCACCAGGATCTTCGTGAGCTTCCCATCGTCCGTCGTCCCGACAGGAGTGGCGCGGACGATGCCCTCCACGTCGCGCGCCGCAGTGAGGACGGCTTCGGCTTCGCCGCTGTCCGTGACGATGAGGATCGGCTGCGCCTCTCCCGCCGGGAAGTGGTTCGAGAGCACCTCGAGACCCGTCGCGGACTCGGACGGGACCCGGAACTTGTCGACCTGGTCGAGCCCGACGGTCGTCCCGACGAGGCCGACCGTCATCACGGCCAGCAGGGCCGCACCGCCGAGGAGGCTCACGACCGGCCGGCTCACGACGCGCGTCGCGATCGTCCGCCACACCCCGTCGCGTCGTGCGGCAGCTCCGGGACGAGGGACGAACGGCCAGAACACCTTCCGTCCGCACACCGCCAGCAGCGGAGGCAGCAGGAAGAGGACGGACGCCAGGGCGACCAACAGCCCGATGGCGGACGAGACGCCGAGTCCGTGCGTGCCGGGGATCACCGCCAGGGCGAGTGTCAGGAGGGCGAGGACGACCGTGAGGTTCGAGGCGAGGATCGCCGGAGCGGTCCGGCGCCAGGCCGTGCTGAGCGCGCGGCGGTGGTTCGTCGTGGTGGTGAGCTCCTCCCGATATCTCGAGATCAGGAGCAGGGCGTAGTTGGTCCCGGCGCCGAAGACGAGGACGCTGATGATCCCGGCATCGAACTGCAGGTCCCACGCGGAACCGGCAGCCGCGGTCAGTCGCCCGGCGAGTCCGTCGGCCAGGCCGACGGCGGCGAGCGGCAGCAGCCACAGCACCGGTGACCGGTACGTGACGATGAGGAGCACGGCGACGATCAGGACGGTCACGAGGAGCAGGGTGAAGTCGGCGCCTTCGAAGGAGGCGGCGATATCGGCGCCGAACGCCGGACCGCCGGTCACGAGTAGCGTCATCCCGTCCGGTGCGTGCTCGTCGATGTCGGCGCGGAGCGCCGCGATCACCGAGGCGGTGTCGGTGCTCGTCTGGCCGACCGCGATCGGCGTCACGAGAACCGCGGCCTTCTCGTCCTCGCTCACGAGAGGCCCGGTCGGATCCGCGTCCGCGTGCGCGTCGAGCACCGGGAGGAGACCTTCGAGGGCGGTGACGTCCTCTGCCGAGAGCGTCGCGCCGTCGTCGCGTGACGCGACCACGATCACGGACTGCCGATCCGCGTTCGGGAACTCGGCCAGCAGGTCGCTCGTGTGCGCCGACTCCGACCCCGCGGGGCCTGCTCGTTGCCGGCGGGTGCCTTCGCCGACCCGAACAGGCCGAAGAGAGTCATCATGATCAGGACGACCGCTCCGAGCGTGATCCACGCTCCGCCACGGGAGGTCATCCACTCGGGAAAGCGCCGAAGAGCGCGAGAATCTGCCATACCCGTCACTCCACCAGGAGCGCCGGGCGGCGACATCGTCAAGACGATGGAGGGAGGTCTCCCTCTTTCGATGGATGCCGGTCGGGCGGGGGCGGGTACGCCGAACCGGTCGCATCGAGGCGAGGATCAGAGAGGTGGTGTCACTTCCAAAACTACTCCGGACTGCCGAGCCGCCCTGGTAGTGCTTCTCGGACTGATGTTTTTGCCGAATCCTGAAGGTCGCGGAGAGGCGCTTTCCATAGCTACTTCAGACAAACGGTTAGCTTAAATCCCAGTTCAATCGAGATTTAAGTCGGGGGTTCTTGAGCTTGAGATCCGCTCTGTGTCGCGCCGATCCCTTCTCCCGGCAGGGATCGAGGCCCCTCCCCGCCTGGGCAGGGGGTGGGCAATGCACCAAATGTGCGCAGTTTCCCCGCAGTCTGCTCGATTCGCGGCAGGGTAGTAGGCGAGAGAGAGTCGCGGGAAGCACCCCCCGGTCGAGCAGCCCACGGTTGCCGAGCGTGCCGCGGCCGATGCAGGGGGGCGAGTCGTCGGGACCGAGCTCGTTGCGCTTCGAGCCAAGCCCCTTGCGCATCTTGCGGAAGAGCTTCGTGCCGTCTATGAGCTGTACCCGGCCCGTGCGCTCGGCGCTTTTCTTGGTCGAGAGCACCCAGACGTAGGTGGCGATGCCGATGTTGTAGAACATGTCGGTGGGTAGCGCGATGATTGCTTCGAGCAGATCGCACTCGAGCACCCACGTGCGAATGTTGGACTCGCCTGACCCTGCTCCACCGGTGAACAGCGGGCTGCCATTGAGGACGATGGCAGCCCGCCCGCCTTCATCCGAGGCGGAGCGCATTTTCGAGATGAGGTGCATGAGGAACAACATCGATCCATCCGAGACGCGCGGCAGGCCAGGTCCGAACCGTCCCGCGAATCCGCGCTGAGTATGTTCGTCCGTGACGGCCTTCTGCTGCTACTTCCAATCGACGCCGAACGGCGGATTAGAGACCGTAACTGAACGTCGCGCCAGCGTGGCTGTCCTTGATGAGGGTGTCGCCGAAGAAGATGGGGCATCGACCGACTGGCCTTTGACGGTCATGTCGGCCTTGCAGATCGCGTACGACTGCGGGTTGATCTCCTGCCCGGCGAGCGTCAGCGTCGGCGGAGGGAGTGAGGCGGCCTCTCTCGATCCCCGAGATGACAGCTTGAGAAACGTTGGATCGTTCGGCGAGCTCCACTTGGCCCACGTGCTGACTGACGCGAACGTTCCACAGCATCAAGTTCGCGTCGCCCATGACTCCACCGTTGATGCACCCGCACCGGATCTGCCAAAAATATTTCGGCAGATCTAGTGCGGGTGGACCTGTGGTAGACGAAAACGACAACTGCTGACCAAGGGCACCTTGGCTGGAGTTTCCCCAGTGATTCCGAGGGATCGGGGGCTGTTAGCAAGGTTGCCAAGTAGTAGGTAGTTCATATGAGAGATCAAGAGTAAGTAAGTAGTAAAGGGGGCCCTAGCTACCCTCTGAAATCCCTACAGGGCTACGTTATGCACTCGGTCACCTTGGCAGATCGAGGTGGTCCCCTACTCTCGACTGGCGAAACGGCTCATTCCGGCCTTGGCAGAGTCCTTGGACTGACCGTGACATCAAGATTTTCTGGCGGATCTGCAGCAATCGCCCCGGACTCGCCGCAGGGTAGTCGGTGAGAGAGAGTCGCGGAGAACATATCCCCGGTCGAAGCAACCCATTGGGCTGCCGAGCGGCCGCGACCGTAGCAGGGGGAGGAGTCCTCGCGCCGGGGCCTGTGTTCGACATCTGACAAGTCCACAGCGAACCGCGGCACGCCTGCCGCCCGAGCACGTTCGAGATCCGGCGGAGCTCGAGGTGAGAGCCTGCCTAGCTGCTGCGACCTTCCTCACGGTCGCCACATCCATCATCCGCGGCTGACGACCGCGTAGCGACGGTCGATGTCGCTGTCTGCAGGAGTTGGCCGTTGAGGCAGATGTTGTAGATGGTCGTGCCACTTCAGAGCGTGCTTGCGCATCGCTCATTCGCAAGCGACGCCGTCTCCGTCTCGGTCAAGCTTCCGGCTGTATCCAGGCGAGCCGGCGTAGAGGGGCGAAGCGCCTGCCGCGCGCACCGCATCGCAGTTCGCGTAGAACGTGTTCGCGGGTGGCGCCGGAGCGGGTACCGGCTCTACCGGAGCGGGTGCGGGCTGGATGGGTGCTGGTGCCGGGACCGGCGCTGGATCTGGCTCGACGGGCGCTGGTTCCGATGTCGGCTGCGGAGCGGGTGCAGCGAAAGCTGAGCTAGGTGCGGGCTCGTCCGGGCAGGTCACCAGCACGCGGTCCATAGCGTCGTACTCGGCCTGCGTCACCCACAGACCGTAGGTGGCCTTCACCGCTACCTGCCGCGCGACGTAGGCACAGCGAAAGTCTCGGTTCGAGGGCAACCATGTCGCCGCGTCGCCGTCGCCCTTCTGCGCGTTAGCCGAGCCATCGACCGCGAGGAGGTTCAGCGGATCGTTTGCGAAGGTCGCGCGCTGATCTGCAGTGAGCTGTTGAGCGCCCTTCTGCCAGGCGTCGGACAGTGACACGACGTGGTCGATCTGCACCAGCTCGGACGTGCCCTGTCCGCGGGAGAACGCAATCTCGGTTCCGGTAAAGGGATCGGCGAGCGACCCGGAGATCACGCGGCACGGACCCGACCGTGTGGCGTCGGCGAGGTCGCGGGCGAGGATGTCGTTCCGGGTGTCACAGCCGTTGCGGTCGATGTCGAGCCATCGCTGGCCGAACTCGTCTCGGTCGTATCCGGTTTTCGGGGCGCGACCCTTCACCTCGAGGGTGGCGAGAACTGCGAGAGCAGTTTGGTTAGCCGTCGCCGATGCATCCTTCGCAGTGCCGGCCAGACCCGCGAAGGCCTGCACCTCTGACGCGTCATCCGCGAACGGCGTCGCGGATGGAGTGGGCGTTGGACTCGCGGTCGTTGTCGAGACGACATCAGCAGGCGCCTCAACAGCGGTGCTCTCGTCCGTCGGGTAGAGCGCGGTGCTGATGCTTCCGACGACGAAGAGGACCACGGCGGACGCGATGGTCCAGATCACTGCTCGTCGGCGCGAGGTGAAGCGCAGCCAAGTCGGGGTGTTGCGGACAAGGGCGACCACACCGGTGATCGTGACGATCAGCGCGATCAGCGCGACGAGCGGGGAGAGGAAGACTGTTACGAGCACGGCGGCTAGCCCGCCGATAATCCACAGCCAAGTGGGTATCTTTCGCTTCGCTGCTGCGGTCGCGAAGGTTGTCGCGGGCGGAGGAAGCATGCCGGTCGGTGGGGGCGGCGCGGTCTGCGCGCTCCACTGCTGTCCGTCCCACCAGCGGGTCTGCTTGGGATTCTCAGGGTCGGGGAACCAGCCGGCGGGAGGGGTGCTCACGCGCTCACCGCGGCGAGCATCTCGGTGAGTCCGGGATAGGCGGCGTTGTCCGCCAGTACCCGCTCGTAGTCCTTGCGGGCCATGGCCTTCTTCCCTTCGGCGAGATAGGTGTGCCCTCGTGCGACAAGCGCGAGGTGTCGCAGCTCGACGGGGCGCGAACGCACGCGTAGCGCTTCCTTCAGCGCTTCGCGAGCGGCCTCGAAGTACCCCTGTTCACGCAGCGCCGTGCCGCGCTGGATGAGGAGGAACGTCGCTGCGACGTCCTCGTTGGTGAGACCGTTGGTCAGGTCGATGATGTCTGCCCATCTTTCCTGCTCCGCGTAGAGCTCGGCGAGGGACACGGCAGCAACTGTTGTCGGCTCCAGTGCTTCGACGATGGATATGGCTCGCTCGGGATCGCCGGCGGCCTGCTCTAGCTCGGCGGCCAGCAGGCCGAGGGCCTGACGGTCCCACTTCATCATCGCCGTCACGCCGGTCGCAACCGGGATGCTGACTTCGGCTGTATCCACGTACTTGGTGATGAACGGGTCGCTGGTGGGGTCGTATCCAGAGTCGAAAAGCCACCCAAGCAGTACGCGAGCCCGTGCGTCATCGCGGTTCGGAGCAGCCACCCGCAGCACCTCGACCATTGCGGCCGTTGGCGCGGCCGCGGGGGTCTGCTGACCAACCGCATGGATTACCGATGCGTCACCGGGTCCGCTGAGCTGCTTGAACAGTTGCTTCTCCCACGCCGGGGCAGTGAGACCCGGCTTGATCTTCTTCGGCTTCGGTGGAGCTGTCGGTTGTGGTTGCTGCCGCGGACGGGATGCAGGACGCTTCGCGCTGATACTCGACGACTGTGTGTGCGAGATGCCGGTGCCCGGGATCCCGACCGTACGCGTCATGCGCCCGTTGGTGTTCACGCTGACGCGGGCGCCCCGGACACCCGCCGATACACCGATGTTCTTGCTGGATACATTCAGTCGCACGCCGGGCGCGATCTTGATGGACTTGCGGACCTTGAACCCCATAGTTCAGCCTCTCTCGACAACCTCCCTGATTCTATTCATGCGCAAGGAACGCTGCGCCTTGGTGGAGGCCAAGCCGAACCCGGCCGGTAAGCACACCTGGTCGGCGATACGTTGGCTCCTGCGCGAATCCCATCTGTAGGGGAAGAGCTGAACGACGACCACTCCTTCTTCTCATGCCGATGTGGTCACGGCGCTATCCCGGCGCCGAGGAACGGAACTGGCGGTCGGCCGTCGCCCTCATCGGCGAGCATTGGCCGACCTTGCTCGATGAGCCCGGCAACATTCTGGATGATGCGTTGCGGGCTGTTCCGCTCGATGCTTTCCGTGGTGAACCGCGAGCGACGGCGGTCCCATCATGGCTGATGCGCCCTGAGATCTACCCAGTGAACACACGAGTCAGATCGGCGCCCAAGAGGACGGTCCCCATTAGAAGTCGACGCGGCCCTCGCGGTCGATGTCCAGAGCTGTGCGGTCTTTCGCCCACTCCTCGAGCGCGGAGTCAAGTTGCTGCCGCAACCAGTCGCGGGTCTGTTCGGTCTTCGGGGTGACCGACAGCTGCCAGAGGCGCTGGTCGACGGAGCCGGTGAGATTGGCGGCGGGTGATGTCTTCATGGTGTCCCCGGTTCTTGACGTCAGTTGCGGACGGGTGTGTAGTCGGCGGCGTGGAGAAGGCGGCGGAGTTTAATGAGGAGGTCCTCGTCGACGGTCTTCTCCCGAGGAGGCGACACGATGATGGTCTCGGTGCCGACCGTGACCTTCACTTTGCTGTTGTGCTCGACGGTGACCTCCCCAACGGCTCGGAGCAGTGACAGGACGTCGTGCCACTGGACGTTGCTGCTCGTCGGGTGCTCGGAGATCTGGCGGAGTGTATTGCGGTGGTTCTCACCCAGGTGCGAGGACATGTCGGCCTACTTTCGGTGGTCTCGGTAAACACCACCGTAGGTTCGCGAAGCCGGGTGCCAGTCAGACCGTTGTCGAGTCCCGCATCGACACCGCGTAGACCGACGGGTGTCGATAGGACATTCGACAGTCGTCGTGCGCCGTTCGACAGGCGCTCTTCTACGTTCAACAGCATGGAGTTGGAGATGACCTCGACGCGGAGTGCAGCGGCCGTGCCGTACATGCTCGTCTTCGCCGGAGGAGCAGCAGGCACGAGTATCCGGATTCTCCTCGGTACATGGTGGGCGAGCAGCTCCTCGTTCCCCTGGCCGACGTTCATCATCAACGTGTCGGGCGCAATCTTGCTCGGCGCGCTCTACGGCGCATCTCGCGGGGCGGCGACGGGTCGGATGCGCTTGCTGCTCGGCACCGGAGTTCTCGGCGGGTATACGACGTACAGCACGTTCGCGGTCGGCTCCGACGGGCTGATCCTGACGGACCACCTGCTCCTCGGTGTCCTCTACGTGGTGCCGACCGTCGTCCTCGGGATCGCCGGCGGGTTCGCAGCCCAGCGCCTCACCGCTCCGAGGAAGGTACGAGCATGACGGGGCTCGTCGTCGTTCTTGCGTCCTTGGCCGGCGGTCTGGGCGCAGTCGCACGGTACGCTCTCGACACGCGAGTCACGCGTCGTGTGGGCGGCCCGTTCCCGTGGGGCACGGTCATCATCAACGTGAGCGGATCCTTCGCTCTCGGTCTCGTCACCGGGCTCGCTGACGCTCACGTCCTCGATGCATCGGGCGCGCTGATCCTGGGCGCCGGCTTCCTCGGCGGGTACACCACGTTCAGCACGGCCAGCGTGCAGGCGGCAGAGCTGTTCGCTCGTCGTCGAACGCTTCTCGGGGTCTCCTATGCCGGAGGCATGCTGAGCGCCGCTCTCCTCGCGGCGGCCGCCGGACTGGCGCTGTCTTACGCCTGGGGGCCCGCGTGAGTGCTCAGCGAGTGAAACAGATCGGCGATGGTCTCCAGCTCACGCGCGTTCCGGGCTTCGACGCGGATCGCGTTCTCCTCCAGCGGTGGCTCGAAGCTCGCTCGGTGCTCGGCCATCACCCTGTCCACGACATCGGGCCGGGCGGCAGCGGACCGGTTCGCTTGCAGCCGATGTCGCTGGGTGACCGGGTCGATGTCCAACCAGATGATCTGGAACCGCACCTTGCCCTGGGCCGCGACCTCGCGCCAGGTGTCACGCAGGAACCGGTGGGAAGCGGTGTCGTCGACGATGACGCTGCAGCCTTGCATGAGAGCCTGCAGAGCGCGTGCTTGGGCGATCTGATGCGTCTTCTGCCATTCCTCGCCCGATAGAGGCCGCGCTCGGCGTTGATGACATCGAGGCTGAGCGCCTCCGCGTCGAGGCGTGAACGCAGTTCGAGGGTCAGGGTGCTCTTTCCGGAGAATGACAGCCCGCACATCAGGGATCAGCCGCGGGGCGAGCGCCGTCATCAGGGCAGACTCGATCCACGCGAGGATGGACAACGTCGCCCGAGAGGTCCAACCGGTGGGATGGCTCCGGGCAGCATGCAGATCAGCGTGATCACCCGGCGCTACGGCGTCGGTGCGTTCTGCGCCGGGTCGATGGCGCCACGCCCGCGGACCGCGCAGGTCCACAGCACGAGGAGGACGGCCGCCGCCAGGACCAGAGACAGGCCTTCCCACCCGCGGTTGAGCAGGAATCCGCCGCCGCCTCCGACGGCGAACGCGAGAAGAACCGCGAGGTATGCGCCCGCAGGCCGCACATGCCGTTCGCCATCGTCCGCGATGCGCCGCCCGACCGCTCGCCCCAGCAGACTCGCCGCCATCTGAATGACGGAGGTGACGGCGATGTTGCCGTAGAGCATCCCTGCTTCACGGTGGAAGGCGTTGCCCTGCACTCCGGCGAGGAAACTGATGGCCCACGCGATCCACATCGGCTCGACGACGTGCCCGACGCTCAACACAGCGAGCATCGCGATAATCGCGACCTCGCCAAGAAGGACGGGCGCGGAGTACGACCTCCCTCGCCGGGAAAGCCAGAGGACCATGATGCTGCACACGAAGGCTCCGAGCGCGAAGACGAGAACAGAACTGGCAGCGAGGAGCGCGCGCCCGACGTTTCCCCCTGCGGTGAAATACCCGAGGGAGATGAGGTTGCCGGACTGCACTGTGGCGAACGTGCCGACCTGGCCGAACGTCCACGCGTCGAGCAGCCCGGAGACGAACGCGAGAGACGCAGACGCCCACACCGTTTCCAGCAGCGGGTATCGACGAAGCGACGGGGCTTGGGCGAGCGACATGAAACCTCCTCGGGACCTTTCCACCCAAGCGAACGACGCGGTTGACGGCGTCCGACGAGTGTCGAGTGCACGTTCGTCAGCTATCCCTGTTGCGCACCGCTGGGCGTTGCCAGACTCCTGAGTACCGTCCGGATTCGTCACGAAGGAGCAAGCTATGGATTCGTCTGAGAACGTCCCCGTCGGGCATGAGGTCCCCACTCTGGGTAACCCCGACCTGCCGCAGGAAGGCGAGATCAACATCGCTGACCACCCACAGAGCAACACGATGACGGGTCCGCAGAACGAGGCCATCGAGTCGCAGTTCCCGAACCAGGTGCATGCGCCGGCGACCGACATCAGCACGCAGCCGTTCTTCTGGTCGTCGTTCAACATCTCGCCCCGTCGCGTGCAGCGTGGTGGCTGGGCGCGTGAGCTGACGAAGCAGGACTTCCACATCTCCGACGAGATCGCCGGAGTGAACATGTACCTGGAGCCCGGCGGCATTCGCGAGCTGCACTGGCACCAGACCGCCGAGTGGGCCGTGATGACTCGGGGAAAGGCCCGCGTGACAACGCTCAGCCGTTCCGGCCTCCCCGCCGTGGAAGACGTGGAGGAGGGCGACCTGTGGTTCTTCCCGGCCGGTACGCCGCACTCCCTGCAGGGGCTCGGCCCGGATGGCGCCGAGTTCGTGCTCGCCTTCGACGACGGCGAGCAGTCCGAATCGAACACCCTGCTGCTGACCGACTGGTTCGCGCACACCCCTCCCGAGGTGCTGGCGAAGAACTTCGGTGTCGCACAGGAAGTGTTCTCGGACATCCCGCTCCACAATCTGTGGATCTTCCCCGGTGACGAACCGCCGGCCCTCGAGGTCGACCAGGCTGCTGCCGGCGTCGAGTGGGGCATGGAGCCGGTCATCTTCCGCCTGTCGCGCTCGAAGCCGCTGTACGAGAACACGGGCGGGTCGATTCAGATCGCTGACTCCACCAACTACAAATACTCGTCTACGGTCGCTGCGGCCCTCGTCACCGTGGAGCCGGGCTCCATGCGAGAGCTGCACTGGCACCCGAATGCCGACGAGTGGCAGTACTACCTCCGCGGCTCCGCCCGGATGACCGTGTTCAACACCGGCCCGCACGCGAACACCACCGACTTCCGTCCGGGTGATGTGGGCGTGGTCCGCAAGAACTTCGGCCACTACATCGAGAACACCGGCGACGATGTGCTGCAGTTCCTCGAGGTGTTCCGCACCGACAAGTACGAGGAGATCTCCCTCGCCAACTGGCTGTCCCACGTGCCGCCGCAGCTCGTCTCGGCGCACCTCAACATCGACCCCGCCGTCCTCGCGACCTTCCCGCGCGGCTCGCAGGGCATCACTCCTCTGCGGTAAGCAGAGACGCCGCCTCGGGATCGGGCTCGAGGCGGTAGACGGCGCCGGAGGGGCACCCCTCCGGCGCCGTTCTTGCCTCACCACGCACCCATAGAGAAAGCTGCAGGCGATGGCCTTCACACACTCCGACACCGCTCACCGCACGACACCGTTCTGGGTGGTGGCGGTCGCGTTCCTCCTGGTGATGGCGTATTCCACTGTCCCCACACCGCTGTATCCGCTGTACCAGCAGCTCGACGGGTTCCCCGTCTCGGTCGTCACCGTGGTGTTCGCGGCCTACGCGGTCGGCGTCGTCGCGAGCCTCTTCCTGCTCGGTCACGTCAGCGACTGGATGGGCAGGCGCCGAATGCTCGTCATCGCCATCCTCATCTCCGCGCTCTCTGCGGTGCTGTTCATGGTGTTCACCGACGTGCCGGGTCTGCTGGTGGCCCGCGTCGTCAACGGCGTCAGCATCGGCGTGCTCACCGCGACGGCGACCGCGCACCTCGGTGAGCTGAGGGCTCGCGCTCGGCCGGATGAGAACGCCATCGTCGCGGCATCCGTCGCCGGCGGCGCAAACCTCGGAGGCCTCGCCCTCGGCCCCCTCATCGGTGGGCTGTTCGCGGACTTCCTGCCGGACCCGCTGCACCTTTCGCACACCGTGTTCGCGATGGTCCTCATCCTCCTGGCCATCGCGGTCGCGCTCGTCCCTGAGACCGTTACCCCAACTCTGCGCGCGTATCGTCCGCAGAAGGTCGCGGTCCCCGCTGCATCCCGTGGGCAATTCATCGCCGCCGCCTTCGCTGCCTTCGCCGGGTTCGCGCTCTTCGGGCTGTTCACCTCTCTTGCGCCCTCGATTCTCGTCGGCATCTTCGACGAAGACGGCCATCTGATGGCCGGCATCACGGTCTTCCTGGTCTTCGGGTCCGCCGCGGCTGCTCAGGTGCTCCTCGCTCGCGTCGCGCGACGCACTCAGCTGCTGTTCGCCGCCGTCGCCTGCGGTATCGGGCTGCTCGCCATCGCCGGTGGAGCTCTCGCACCGTCGCTCGCCCTGTTCCTCCTCGGCGGGATCATCGGCGGGGCGGGCGTCGGCGCCCTGTTTAAGTGCGCGCTGGCCACGGCATCCGAGATCGCGGAACCGGGTCGCCGGGGCGAGACGCTCGCCGCTATGTTCCTCGTCGCCTATTGCGGCCTGGCCATCCCGGTCCTCGCCATCGGCGGCGCCCTGACGGTGCTGCCGCAGATCACCGTGCTTCTGGTGTTCGTCGTCCTTGTGGGAATCGTGACGGTGGCCGCCGCGCTGAGGATGCGCCGCATCGCCCGCTGAACAGTGAAGGGCCGCCGGGTGGATCCCGGCGGCCCTTTCGATGCTGACACGGCTCAAACGGCGCGACGGATCACTCCTGCCAGAGCCTTGGCGAGGCCCTCAGTTCCGCTGTCGAGGCGGTGGCCGTTGAGGAAGAACGTCGGCGTCCCGTTCACACCGCTGCGGATGCCGCCTTCCTCGTCGGCGCGGATCCGAGAGAGGTATCGGCCCTCGGTCACGGCCGTACGGAGTTCGTCCAGCGGCAGGCTGAGGCGCTCACAGATCGTCGCGTAGAGGTCGGGGCCCAGCTGCTGCTGGTGTTCGAACAGCAGGTCGTGTGCCTCCCAGAACTTCCCGTGCTCGGCGGCGAACTCGGCGACGAAGGCGGCGTCGACCGCCTCCGGGTGAACCTCAGCGAGAGGGAAGTTCCGGAAGACGAAGCGTACCTTCCCCTCGTAGGCGGCGAGCAGCTCCTTGACCACGGGATACGCGGCACCGCAGTAGGGGCACTGGTAGTCGCCGTACTCGACGAGGACCACCGCCGCGTCGGCGGGGCCCGAGGTGTGGTCGTGCGGGGAGACAGGAACGCGAAGTGAGGACATCGTCCTCTCCTTTCAGTGGTGGGTGAGTGTGTCGAGGGCGTCGAGAACCCCGTCGACGCCAGGATTGACGGCGACGGGGGCGAGGTAGCTCCAGGCGATGATGCCCGCGGAGTCGATGATGAAGAGGGCCCTTCGGGCTTCGCCGACGGTGTCGTCGTATGCACCGAAGAGTCGGGCGACCGCCCCCTTCGGCTCGAAGTCGCTGAGCAGCGGAAAGTGCAGTGAGTGGGCCGAGGTGAACGCCTCGTGCGACCACACGTTGTCGACGGACACGGCGACGACCTGAGCGCCCCGGGCGCGGATCAGCGGCAGAGCCTCGTTGATGACGGACAGCTGGTCACCGCAGACGGGGCTCCAGTCGGCAGGGTAGAACGCGAGGACCACCGGGCTGCCGAGGAGCTCATCCGAGCTCAGCGACTGGTCGGCGGTCACCCGGAGAGTGAACTGTGGTGCGCGTTCTCCTGGTTGCAGGATCTCTGGCATGGTCGGCCCTTTCTGTGCGTACTCTCACTGTGCTCGCGAGGGACCGGACTTCCGTAGGCCGAGCGTTCGAAGGTCATCCGACATGTGTCGAACCGGCGGTACTCCGCCGGCGTTCGACCACGACGGCCCCGATGAGGACGAGCGCCGCAATCGCCGCACCGGCGAGCGTATCCACCACGCGTTCGTCCGCGACCTCGCCGATGGACTGCCCCGCGGCGGACGCGAGGAGCACCGCCATCGGAGTGACCGCGGCGAGAGCCCAGGTCAGGTTCCGGCGTATGAGGAGCTCGAAGGCGAAGATCAGCCCGGCGGCCCATGCGATGCGCGCGAACCCCTGGGGCTCGATGACCGCGAGGACGACGACGAGGATGATGGCGACGCCCGTGCCGATGAGCCGTTGTACGCCGCGCAGGGCCGCGGAGTGGACGTCGGCGTCTTTCTGCAGGATTCCGAGGCACGCCAGCATCACCCACGCCGCATGGTGCAGGCCGAGGAACGCGCTGACTGGTACGGCGAGCACCGCGGCCACGGCGATGCGAGCGACGACCACGCGCACCGATGCGGAGACCGCGAAACGCCAGTGGGTGCGTCGCTCGAAGATCTCGTGGTCGCTGGCCCGGATGGACGGCACCACGAGGGGCAGCACCACGACGAGGTAGCCGACAAGCGCACCGCCGGCAAGGGAGGCGATGACCTCGAGATAGCTCATCCCGGCTCCGCCCTTGGCTATGGGCGCGACGAGTTGACCGGCGGAGCCCGTAATGAGAACGAGGAACAACGCACCCGGCGGACCGACCGAGAGAGCCTGCGCGAGGAACGACCCACCGATGGCGATGACGGACATGGCGACGAGGCCGGGGATCAGCGCGGTGCCCAGAAGGGCGCCGATGCTCGCAGCGACCAGGAGAGCGGCGGCGATGAGAGGCAGCGCGACCGCGCGTTCTCTGCGCGACCGGTCCGGGAGATGCAGCACGATGAGGGCGCCGATGGAGGCGACCGATCCCCAACGCGGTTCGCCGACGAGCAATCCGAGGAGAGGTGGAACGGTGATGGCGGTCGCCGCTTGCAGCGCACCCGGCCACTGATGGGTCGCTGGGCGGAGGGCGAACAGTTGCCGCCAGATGGCTGCGTTCACTCAGCGCCGAGCGCGTCGAGCTCTGCGGCGGAGGGCGCGAAGAACACCGAACCGGTCAGGGCAGTCGAGAAGTCCAGCAGCCGGTCGTGCATCCCCGCCGGCTCTCCGACGAACATCCGCTCGAGCATCTGCTGGATGACCCAGAGGTTGCGGCTGTATCCGAGGAAGTAGGTGCCGAACTCGCCCGCACCCGGGCTGCCGAAAGGCATGTTGTCGCGGATGATGTCGTGCTCGACTCCCTGTTCGTCTTCGATGGTCGCCAAGGACTTGTGCGACTGTTGGCCCGCGGGGGCGTCATCCAGCTCGATGCCGTCCACCTTTGTGCGCCCTAAGATCCGCTCCTGCGTGTCGACGGGCAGCGAATCCCACGCGGCCATCGCGTGAACGTACTTCTGGGTGACGACGTAGGTACCGCCGGCGTGGGCGGGGTCCTCGTCGCCTACGAGCACTGCCTCGTCGACTTCCGGTCCGACAGGGTTCGCCGTTCCATCGACGAATCCCAGTAGGTCACGGCGGTCGAAGGAGCGGAAGCCCACGGTCTCATCGATGACCTGTACTGCAGCCCCGAGGTCGCTCAGCAGTCGCTTCTCGAAGAAGAAGCAAACATCGGCACGCTCTGCTCTGATGTGGAAGAGGAGGTCGCCTTCGGTGGCGGGGGCCGTGTGTACCGCACCGACGACGGGGGTGAACGCACGCAGCTGGGCTGGCAGGGAGCTCCCCATCAGCGATTCCCAGACGCTGCTGCCGACGCCGACAGTGCATGTCAGTGCGGCATCAGGGAACCGGAAGGTGATGGCCTTCATTGAATCCGCGAGGTCGGCTAGGACGTCGCGCACGGTGTCTATGCCGTTTGGCGCGATGGTCACGACCAGGAAGACCGCGTTCGCGGTGAGTGGGGCACCCGGCGCCTGCGTCGGACCCGTTTCGGCACTGTTCATCGCCCGCCTGCTTCCTCTCACAGTGGTCATCTGCTCCATCCTGACGGCGCATGGGGCGATCCTCCTCCGACACGTGACGAGAGTGGATGCGACGCTCGACGCCCGCTCCGGCGTGCGCGGCAACCCTGCACGAACTGTCCATAGGGGACTGAACGGACGTCGCAAGGACACGGTCTCCACCGGTTCTACCGTGAGTGCCACACGACCTGAACGGAGACATCATGGACGCCATCGGCCGCGAGGCACTCACCGGAATCCAGCAACTCGAACGCGAACTCATCGTGCGTGACTTCGTCGCGCTCCTCAACGACCGGGCACACACCGAGCTGCACCCGTTCCTCGCGGAGGACGTCGTCTATCGGCCGTCTGCGAGCAAGAGCGTGTGGGGACGCCCCGCCGTCACGCGGATGATTGCCGATCTGCACGAGAACTTCGACCAATGGACCACCGACCTCCAGTCCGTCGCGGTCTGCGGCGACACGGTGCTGACCGAACAGCGACTGCGGCTGCGGCTCCCCGGTACGTCGACAGTTGAGGTGATGGGGTTCGCGAGCTTCCGCCTGGCGGGCGCGCAGATCAGCGCATGGAACCAGATTCACGCGTGAGCTGTGCCTGAGAGCGCGCTAGGCGCTTTCCATGCCACTCGCGCAGAGCCTTCCTCGAGTTGACGCCTGACTTCGCGTAGATATGGCGGATGTGCGAGACGACCGTATGGGGCGACATGAACAGCGCGTCCGCGATCTGCTGCGTTGTCGCACCGGCGGCTACGCGCTCGAGCACTTGCTGCTCGCGCGGTGAGAGCATCTGCGGATCGGCTTGTGAGTGCGCACGCCGGCGCACTCCGAGATGCCGGAGAGACTGCAGTACCCGGTTGACGTCGCGATGCGCTCCGGCGTTCTCGTAGATCGCGAGCGCTTCGTCAAGCGCCGATATGGCCGGTTCCGCATTGGTTTGCACGGCCCCGACGAATTCGAGGACCAGAGCGAGGATGAGCGGTCTGTCCAACTGCCGAAAGGTTGTCGCGGCCTCAGACAGGAGGTCCGCGTCACGAGCGTGGCAGCCTTCGGCGGCCTGAAGAATGGCCCGGCAGTATGCGCTGTCGGGATTGCGGTCGTACCGGGACCGGGCTCGCGTGATGACCTCCTGAGCGAGTCCATCATCATCGGACCGGATCGCCACTTCCATGAGGAGAAGGTCGTCCGCGAAGTCGGAGGGGGTGGTCATCGCAGGGATGGGGTCATGAAGCGACTCCCGCGCCAGTGCACTGTACGCCACCGCGTCGTCCACATTGCCGTCGTTCAGAGCTCGCAGGACGAGCATCCACTGGCCCGCCCGCACGACACCACCGCCGGACGCCAGAGCCACGACGATGGGCTCTGACTGCTGACGCAGAGCGGTGTCGCCGGTGCGGAGCGCAATCCGGAACAGGACGATGCCAGCGGTCGCATTCGCGAAGTCACCGAGTCCGAGTTCGCCAGCAAGAGAGAGCACCGACTCGGCTTGCAGCTTCGCCTCGTCCAGTCGGCCGAGATCATGCAGGACGCGGGCGCGAACCATCATCCAGTAGGCCTCGGCGACTGCGGCTTTGGACGCGAGCGCGGAGCGCAGCCCCTCGTCCACCAGTTCGAGGGCGTGGGTGACGTCGCCCTTCGAGCTGCGGAGGAACGCGTCCCACAGCCCTTCCGGCACCCATCGCGCCGGATCGAGCCCGGCGAGAGCAGCGCGCTTCGACGCCGCCTGCATGAGGGCGACCGCGTCATCGAACCGATTGCTGTTGAACGCGTACACGGATTCTGTCGCGTCGACCGTGGCCAGCGCCTCGTGGTCGATGTCGGGGTCGGCGACCTCGCGCGCGAGCGTCAGACTGCGAGTCAGCTCGACGAAGTCGGCCTTGTTCGCGCAGTTCAGCGCGCGCACAGCGAGGAGATCGGCTCGTGTCGAGCGCTCGATGTTTCCCAGCGCGAGCGCCTCATCACAGGTCGCGATGGCTTGGTCGAACGAGGACTCGGTCTGGCGACGGGCGGCACCGAGAAGGATGCGCGCGCGGGACTCTGGTGAGAGATAGGGCGTGAGGGCCTGCGTCGCGTTGTCCGCCTCGGTATCGCGTCCGTCGGCCCAGAGGTACGGCAGAAGCTCGGTGCTGGCCTCCGCCAACGCGGGGATGTTGTTGGCGAGGCGAAGTGCCGCCGCCGCAAGGTCGGCGGCCTGCGAAGTGTCGGACGCTGCCAACTGCTGTGCGGCATCACGGATCAGAGCAAACGACTGCTGGTCGCCGGGTTCCGCCGCCTCCACGAGCGCCGCGGCGACAGCGGAGGCCGGCTCGCCGGAAGCGAGACGCAGGTGGGCCACTTCCCGAAGCATGACTTTGCGGACGGATGCGGGGATCGTCGCCTCGACGGCTTCTCGGATCGTGTCGTGGACGAAGGCGAGCGTCGTCCCGTCTTCTGTCAAGAAGTCAGCGCCCAGCAGTTCCCGCACCACGGGCATCGAGGTCACAGCGGTGGCGCCGGTCGCGGTCAAGACGTCGGACAGGCGGAACCTTCTGCCGAACAAGCTCGCAACCTGCGCGAATGTCAAAGCGTCGTCAGAGAGGTGAGCGACGCGCTGTCGTGACGCCGCCCCAAACCTCGCGGGAACGTTGGTGCCGACAGCATCCACGACACCGTCATGAGCCTCGAGGAGTGCCTCCTCTTGGAGGCCGCGCACGAGTTCGACGACGAGGAGCGGGATGTGCGAGGTCCGTTCGAGAGCGGCTTCGAGCTTGGGTCCGAGGGCCGCGCCAGCGAGGTCGGAGGCGATTTCGAGCGCAGCGTCGGCCGCGACGGGCTCGAGATCAACGACCGTGCCGGTGCGCTCGACATACTCGGCGACTCGCGCGTGCGCTGCCCGGAATTGCCCGGACCGGCTGGCAAGCACCCACGCGACTGGCTGATCCGCCAGCGCGGCCGCTGACCGCAACAGGATCCCGACCGACGCGGCGTCCAACCACTGCAGGTCGTCAATGACGATGACCGTGCCTCCCGCGGTAGTCGCCGCCGACTCCACTCTGTCGGTCAGGAGGCGCGTAATCCAGTACTGCGCTTCCCCCGTGCCGAGGACCGGTCGCAGTTCCTCCTCCGTCACCAGGGGTGGAGTGCCACGCAACATCGCCTCGGTGAGCGCACCCAGGGGGACTGCGCCGGAGTCGACATCGGGGGTGACGGTGAGGGTGGACCACCCCTTTTCATCGGCGAACGCGAGAATCTCCGCGAGGAGTCGAGTCTTTCCCATTCCGGCGCGCCCACGGATGAGCGCAGGAGTGGGCGCGCCCGTGAGAGACCGGTTGATGGACGCGATGAGGGCCGAAGTGATGTCGTCGCGTCCGCGCAGGGGGGTGCTGGCCGCGGTGGGGGAACCGGCCAAGAAGGCGCGGTCTGACGCAACGGCGTAGCCGGAGTGTCGGTCGTGCATCCCCCCATTATCCCGAAGCGACGTTGCGCGTTCGTTTCGAGGTGATGTGCATATGTCGAAGAGGGGATGTGAACGCTCCCACCCATACCTACCGTTGAGGTCGCTGCCGCCATCTGGGTGGTACAAGTTGGGCCTCCTCGACATCGATATGTCGTTCCTACGCTGAGGCCGAGGGCGCGAGTGCTGGCCCGAGAAAGGATCACGATGCATCGGTGGGGCGACGTCGTAGGGAGACGTGCATGAACCTGCAAACACTCGTGGATGACCTCGCGGAAGACCTCGGTCGATCCGTGGTCATCAACGACGCGCAATACCGCCCTATGGTCTCCAGCGCGCAAGGGGAGGAGATCGATGAGCTTCGTGCTCGCGGACTTCTCGGACGTGCAACGCCTCCGCGCGAGCGCGCGTATCTGGAGAGCATTCATCTGTCCTCCGCCAAGCGGCCGCAGACCGTGAATCTCGACCAATTCGGTGCACGCGAACGTCTGGCCGTGCCGATTCGCTCCGATGACGCGCTGCTCGGAGTCATGTGGCTCATCACGGGCGGGCTCCCGCCGCTGACATCCGCACAGTTTCGCGCCGTGGACGCGGCAGTGGACATCGCGCGCGACTATCTCGCCGCGGAGCAGGACGCGACACCCGCGCGATCCACACGCGAAATGGTCATCCGTGGACTTCTCGCTCAGGATCCGGTCGCCAGACGGGACGCGCTGAGCACCGCTGTCCGCACTTACGGGGTATCGCGCAGCTCGGCAACCGTCGTTCGTGCCGTGTCCGTCGGGCATGACACATCCGTCGTGCAGCGCGCGTCGCTCGGACGGGCCCTGGAGAGCGTGGCCAAGACCACACTCATGTTCATGGGCGAGATCGGAGCTGCCCTGCTGTTCCTGGAGCGTGCGAACGATAATGCGCGAACAGACGACCTCGTCGCGGCCGAGGCCGCGCGCGCCGGCGTGCTCTTGCGAGCAATCGGGTCCGCTCACCTGACCGAGACGGACATCGACGTGCGGCCCGTCGCTGAGCGGGCGGTCGCGACGGCGGCGGTCGCTGAGCTCCTGCCTGATCTGGGCAAGAGCCTGCGCGCCGAGGACGTCGGTCCCTGGCTGCTCATTGCTGATGTCGTCTCAGATCCGAACCGGCTGCAGTGGTACTCGCCAGCCGCGTACACCCTGATCCATGACGCGGACCCGCTGCGCCGGCAGACCATCGAGACTCTCCTCGACCACGCCCACCAGATCAAAGTCGTGTGCGAGGAACTGCACATCCACCGCACGACGCTCTACTACCGATTGGAAAACATGCCACAAGTGGTGAAAGACGCAATGGATGACGGAATGAAACGCAGCGCACTACACCTGGGCTTGAAACTTGCGTCGTACTGGGAGAACGCAGGTCACATCCAATGAGGGCACGAAGCCGGCAAGTTCAGACCAGCGACGGTGTGACCCTGGAGCTGTACGACACAGGTGGGAACGGCGTCCCGCTCCTGATGCTCCACGGGTGGTCACAATCGCAGGAGATGTTCCGGCACCAGCGTGAGGGACTCACCGAGCGCCGCGTCATTACCTATGACGCGCGCGGACATGGAAGGTCAGAGAAGCCCTGGCGTGGACACCGTATCGCCCGTCTCGCGGCCGACCTCCGAGACATCCTCGACGAACTCGACATCCAGACCGTCGACCTCCTCGGCTGGTCGATGGGCGTCTCCGTCATCTGGTCCTACCTCGAACTCTTCGGAGACAGCAGAGTACGCAGCATCGTGATGGTGGACCAACCAGCCGCGGTCGTCGCGCAACTGTGGATGAGCCCACAAGAGCAGCAGTCCGCGGGCTGCATCCTGCCGCCGGACGGGCTCGGCGCGCTCGCCAATGCCATCGCTGATGATGCTGGTGGCGAAGCGGCGGTGCGTGCTTTCGTGCGGAGCATGTTCACCGGGCCCGTCAACGACGACCTCTGGGCGTTCGTGTCCTCGGAGGTCGCTCAGACGCCGCGTCGAGTTGCCGCGCCACTCCTGTTCGACCACGGCGCGCAGGACTGGCGGGAAATGCTTCCGACCATCGCCAAGCCCACCCTCGTGCTGGGTTGTGATGGCAGCCATGTCTCCCCGGAATCGCAGCGTTACGTCGCATCGCGTATACCTGGAGCGCTCGTGCACATCTTCCCGCGGGATGTAGCAAGCTCCCACTTCCCATTCCTGGAAAACCCGGAGGCGTTCAACGATGTCGTCCGCGTCTTCCTTGACGCGAACGGGGTTTCCGACACCCGTCCAGTCAAGTAACGACAACGCGTAGGAGCGGGGGCACGGTCCCCGCTCCTAGCGTGGGATGGAACCCGGAGATCTCGGGGACTGAGGGAGTGAAGTATGCGCGAGAAGCCGACCGTCGTGATGGTGCACGGTGCGTTCTCTGATGGAGCGAGCTGGTCGCCGGTGGCGATGCGGATAATGGGGGCGGGCATCGAGGTGCGTGTTCCCGCCATCTCGAACCGGAGTCTCGCGGCGGATGCGGCGTATGTGCGGTCGTTTGTAGAGAACATCTATGGTCCTGTCCTGCTGGTCGGCCACTCCTACGGCGCGACCGTCGCCTCCGTCGCGGGGACTGCCGAGAACGTCCGCGGGCTGGTATTCGTGGCCGGTTTCATCCTCGATGTGGATGAGAGCGCAGCCGACCTGCGTCAGCGCTTCCCGGCATCGGACGCCGCAAACTTCTTCGACTACCGGCCCTACGCCACTGCAGACGGCGCGACCCGGCGCGAGGTGTCCGTCGCCATCGACGAGTTCCCCTTCCTCGCTGCCCTCGGCATCCCGGCCGATGAAGCTGCCGTCTTCGCCGTCACCCAACGGCCGCTGGACGCCGCGGTGCTCGACGAGAGGGCCACGCACGCAGCCTGGCGCTCACGTCCGACGTGGGGCATCGTTGCTACCGCCGACCACATCGTCAACCCGGACGTTGTGCGTTTCGGCCTCGAACGAGCCTCAGCACTCGAGGTAATCGAGCTACCAGGTCCGCACCTCATCATGCACACCCATCCTGGTGACGTCGCAAGCTTCATCATCGACGCGGCCAACGCGGTTCCCTGACTTTGGCTTCGGTGCTGACGTGACCGTCGCCGCGCCCCGGACGCGTGTGTCCTCGCGTTCGGGGCGCGATGGGCCATTGGCGCCGCTGAGGGTTCCGGCATTCCGAGTGCTGTGGGTCGCCGGGTTCGTCAGCAATATCGGCATCTGGATGCAGACTGTCGGCGCCCAATGGCAACTCGTTGCCGACGACAGCTCACCTGTTGTCGTCGCCCTCGTGCAAACGGCCTCAGCAGCGCCCGTGTTGCTACTGGCGCTGCCATCGGGAGTGCTTGGCGAGTTCCTGAATCGTCGCACGGTGATGCTCGTCACGCAGGTCGTGCAATTGGGGGCGTCACTGGCATTGGTAGCGATGTCGGCTGGGGACGATCTCCCAGCGAGCACACTCCTCACCCTTACGTGCGTGCTCGGTGCTGCGTCCGCCGTGCAGATGCCAGCAGCACAGTCAGTCATCTCGGACATCGTGCCGCGCGAGCAGGTGGCGGACGCGGCATCACTGTCGTCCATCAGTGTGAACGTCGCGCGCGCGGCAGGTCCGGCAGTCGCCGGGCTCGCCATCGCGCAGTTCGGGATCACCGCAGTGTTCATCGTGAACGCCGCCTCGTTCGTCATCTACTTGGGCGCGCTCATCGCTTGGCGCAACTATCGAGCCCCGCAGACACCGGCTGAGCCTTTCCTGCACGCGATGCGCGAGGGCGTTCGCTTCGTCTTCCGCTCGTCGCTGGTGCGCTCCCTCTGCATCCGCTTGGCGATCTTCCTCGTGCCGGCCAATGCTCTCTGGGCGCTGCTGCCTGTGTTCGCGAAGCGCACGCTCGGTCTCGGCGCTGACGGCTACGGACTGCTTCTGGGCGTCTTGGGCGTGGGCACCATCGTTGGCGCAGTCCTTGCGGGGCCGTGGCGTGCCCGGTGGGGAACGAACCGAGTGCTGTCGGCGTCGACGACCCTCTTCGGTCTCGCACTGTGCGCGCTGTTGTTCATCCGCGACCTCTGGGTCATCTTTCTCGCGCTCGTCGCGGCCGGAGCGGCATGGATCGGCGTCATCGCTACGGTGAGCGCTGTCGTGCAGGCGTCGTTGCCGGAGCGTGTGCGCACGCGGGGCCTGTCGATCTACCAGCTGGTCCTCTACGGGGGCACTGCTGTGGGGTCGGCGGTGAGCGGCGCGTTGGCTGTCGCCGTCGGTACGGACGCGGTCCTCGTCGGCGCCGGCGCGGTCGTCCTTCTCCTGACGGCGCTGCAGGCTTTCCTCCCGCTCGCCGACCAACCGTCCTAGCGTCGGTCTCCCCGGCAACTCGTGCGCGCTGTTGACTCATGGTCGAAGGCTCGTCCGTCAGTTGTCGCACGGGTTCTCGCATCGCCACGCATACGGTGGCCACATGAGCGACTTCTCCGTATCTGCGCACCGCATCGCTGTGGCCGGCGGTTCCATCGGCGGACTGTTCGCAGCCGCCATACTGCATCGGCTTGGGCACGATGTCACGGTGTACGAGAAGTCAGTCCACGGTCTCCGCACGCGAGGTGCCGGACTCGTCGCGCAAGACGAGATCTTCACGGCACTCGACGTTGCGGGCGTCCCGCCAACTGCGGTGTCGGGTGTGACGTCCGTTGAGCGGATCACTCTCGACCTGCGCGGAACGATTCGCTACCGAGAACGAGCCGAGCAGACGCAGTTGTCCTGGGGCCGGCTGTACGACGGTCTTCGCGGAGTGATCCCCGACTCTCGGTACGTCCTGGATAGTCCGGTGACGGACGTCCAGGCAGGCGCAGACGTCATCTCTTTCGCCGCGGGCGCTGAACGACATGAGGCTGACCTGCTCGTCGGAGCAGATGGAGCGCACTCGCACGTGCGTCGCTTCATCGCGCCCGACGGCGGTGAACCGGCGTACGTCGGGTATGCCATCTGGCGCGGCCTCATCCCCGAGGACCTCGTCCCCGCCGGCGCCGCCGACACACTGTTCCGGCGGATGACCTTCTACACGGGGCCGGGGGAGCACGCTCTCGGGTATCTCGTTCCTGGGCCGGACGGTCAGACCCAGCCAGGCAGTCGCCGATACAACTGGGTCTGGTACCGCTCGCTGAGCTCCGTTGACCTATCGGCGTTGATGACTGCCTCCGGTCGCCCGTCCACATCGACCTCCCTCGCCCCGGGGCAGACACCGCTCAACGTCACGACGAACCTCGCTGAGACTGCCCGCCATCGCCTGCCACCGCAGTTCGCCGAAGTGGTCGCTATGGAGCCTCGGCCCTTCCTCCAGGGCGTGCTCGACTACGTTGCTCCCCGGCTCACCCGAGATCGCGCAGTGCTTCTCGGGGACGCGGCAGCGGTGGTGCGTCCGCACACCGCGATGGGCGCGGCCAAAGCCGCCGGCGACGCGCTTGCTCTCACCCGTGCGCTTCACTCATCGCCCATCGACGCTGCACTCGTCTCGTACGGCGAGCAGCGGCTCCCGGTGGCCAGGGACATTGCGCGGTACGGAATGAGGCTTGGCGAACAAATGCCCCTATGACCTAGCGGCGGTCAAGCGCTCCTGGATGAAGCGCTGGAGGACGACGGCATGGTTGACCGCAGGATCGTGGGCTGCGTAGATCAGGGTGACTGTGTCGTGCGCGTGGACGACGTCGAGCAGGTGCTCAACGGCCATGGTGTTCTCCTCCAGTTCCGCGTCGTACCGAGTGGCGAACTCCGCCATGCGTTCGGGGTCATGGTTCCACCACGTCCGCAGATCGGGGGACGGCGCGATGTCTTTCAGCCACTCGTCGAGAGCGGCACGTTCCTTCGACACGCCCCGCGGCCACAGGCGGTCCACGAGGATCCGGTAGCCGTCGCCTGTGGAAGCTGCGTCATATGCGTGCTTGATGAGGATGTTCGGCATGAGTGGCCTTTCGTGCGGGGCTCAGGCGAAGGCTGTCTCGCGGGCGCCTGAGTTAGTGGTGAGCACCTCGAAGCCTGGTTTCGGGGACTGGGTGGTCATCGTATGGAACGGCAAAGAGGGCACTTCGAAGTTATGGACCCGCATCTGGATCTCACCGATTTCATCCAAGCGCAGGTGAGAGTCGAAGTCCGACGGGCGAGCAACCTGGTGCAGCTCCCACAGCTTCATGAAGTCCTGATCCGCTGACAGCTCACGAACGATCTCGTCGTACCGCGCGGAGGAGCGGTCTCCGAGGAAGCGGAGGGTCGCGACACCCCGCGCCGCCAGTTCCTCCCAGTTCACGATCTGGCGCTTGTTCTCGGGAGCGAAGTGGACGACAACAGCGTTGGCCCCGGGGCTGATGGCCCCGGCACTCAAGGAGTGCATGAGTTCATTGACAGCGACGATGTCGAGGTTCCCGTCGGTGATGTACGCCGGGATATGTGCCCACGTGTCGAGAAGTTCACGCATGATGTAGGTCTTCTCGGGCGGGATCATCCGCCGCTGCTCATCGACCCTCCCGGTGAGGCGATTGACATACTCGACGCACACATCGTCCAGATTCAGCGCGCGGGCGAGAGCGCGAACGACCTTGGTGGAGGGATCTGCTCCCCGTCCCTGCTCGAGCCGGATGTAGTACTCCACGCTGATGTCGGCGAGCATCGCCACTTCTTCCCGCTTCAGTCCGGAGACTCGTCTGCCGTCAGCCGGATGAAGGCCGACGTCCACCGGCCGGACGTGCGCGCGCCGCGCACGCAGAAAGTTCCCCAGAACACTCTTGTTACCGCTCACCGATCTCCCTGAATGCAACCAATTTCCCTCCCTGCACGTCGTGGTGCAAGGAGTACGGACGCTTCACCGTACGAAAGACGAGGGCACGCCCACATCACCTGTCCGGACGCTCCGTATCCCCTCAAGAAATGTCGTGCTCGGCGTGCCACCTCTCGGGTTCGGATAGACGTAGCAACGGGAGTCGGCAATTGTCGGAGGCGTCGCGGACGCCCGAAAGTTACCGTGAATGCAGTCGCCACATCGTCGAGGCGCAAACTACCCACCAGTCGCGCGGGCTTGCTCGTTCGACGACATGACAAAGGACTCATCATGGGATACATCACCACCGAAGACGGCGCAGAGATCTACTTCAAGGACTGGGGCGACAAGAACGCCCAGCCCATCGTGTTCCACCACGGCTGGCCGCTGTCGTCCGACGACTGGGACGCACAGATGCTCTACTTCCTCTCGAAGGGCTACCGCGTCGTCGCCAGCGACCGCCGCGGCCACGGACGTTCGTCGCAGATCAGCACCGGCCACGACATGGACCACTACGCCAGCGACGTGAACGCCGTCGTCGAGCACCTCGACCTGAAGAACGCCATCCACATCGGCCACTCCACCGGCGGCGGCCAGGTCGCTCGCTACGTCGCCAAGTACGGTCAGCCCCAGGGTCGTGTCGCCAAGGCCGTGCTCGTCTCCTCGGTTCCGCCCATCATGCTGAAGTCCGACAGCAACCCCGAGGGCACGCCCATCGAGGTCCTCGACGGTTTCCGTTCCGCTCTCGCCGCCAACCGTGCCGAGTTCTTCCAGGCCGTGGCGTCGGGTCCGTTCTACGGCTTCAACCGCGACGGTGTCGAGGTGTCCGAGCCGGTCGTCGCGAACTGGTGGCGTCAGGGCATGACGGGCAGCGCGCTCGCTCACTACGAGGGCATCAAGGCCTTCTCCGAGACCGACCAGACCGAAGACCTCAAGGCCATCACGGTCCCCGTTCTCGTCATGCAGGGCGACGACGACCAGGTCGTTCCCTACAAGGCCGCCGCGCTCCTGCAGCACGAGCTCCTCCAGAACTCTGAGCTGAAGCTGTACGCCGGCTACCCGCACGGCATGCTGACCACGCACGCCGACGTCATCAACCCTGACCTCCTCGCCTTCATCCAGAAGTAAGAAGCGGCGCAGTAGAAGAGGTGCACCCGGGATCCGGGTGCACCTCTTCTGCATTCTTGGAAGGAAGAATGCGGCGTCCTGACGATACTGTTCGTCTGGGGACAACGCCTTCGCGACCTGGATCCAGGTCATCGCGTCTCTGCTGTCGGTGATCCTTGCTCTGGTCGGATTGGTCATCGCACGCGACGCCAGCCGCGAGGCTCGCTCCAATCGTGACTTCCAGCTCGACCGGTCTGTCGGAGACGAGTTCGCCATCGCCGTGTCGGCGTTGTCGCTCGCCGGCCGCGAAGACGGGCCGGCGCGGTCGGACTTCGCCCGTCAGTACGGTGACGCGGTGCGATTGTGGAGTGACCGCGTGACGTCTCCTCGCGCGCAACGTCAGCGGGGCGAGGTCGAGGCGTTCCTCCGGAAGCTGGGTCACACCACGGAGCAGTTGCTACCCGCACTGCCGACCGGGCATGGAACCGATTGCGCGCACGGAGTAAGAATTCACCCTCGCTCGCGCGCAACGCGTCACGAGGGAATGGGCATACCCGGAGCAACGCCGCAACGTCATCGTCGAGGTGTTGGAAGACCATGTTGACGAGCTGGCGGAGCCGCGCTCCAGCCCGGACGTGCAGGTGCAACGATGGTTGCTCGTCTCGGACCCGTCCGACAACAAGGTCACGCAGCGGGCACAGTCGGTTCGGGTGGGATGGCTGATGTTTGTCGACGATGTTCGCCGTCGCCGACTAGGGCGAACCATTCGGGAATGGTTCGTCCATCAGCGATTCGCGCGACGGGAGATGCGCGCGTATAGGGCTGGCGTCCGCGCCGCTCGTGGGCCGGTGCCGCCGCCGTCGGTGATCGAGAATACGCCGGCAGGCTGACGATTCTGCCTGAGGTCCAAGCCGCCTCACGGTCTGGCGCTCCCGGGTCTCACTACGCTCGACAGCACCACTCGATCTGGGGAGCACTCATGGGAGGTCCTGTTTACCGTCTCGGCTCCAACCGCGGCGTTGCCGTTGGGATCGAACGCGGCATAGAGATCGGCCCGAAGATAGCTGCCGTCGCGGCCGTGCAGCGCCGGCTCCAGATCGCGACCAGCGCTCTGAAGGCCGTCCAGCAGGCAACACCTGCCGTCCTCCGCGCCATGAGAACATGCCGCGCGACGAAGGTCGTCGACGCGGCCGCATAAGCGTCACGCCGTCCCGGATCTCCGGGATGGAACACGCGCCGCACTCAGATGTAGGAGCTTCTCCTCGCTCGCGGCGCGAGGTGGCGGACCGCTGTCACGACGAGGCCGACCAGCGCCGCGCCGAGGGTTGGGGCGACGAGCGAGAGCCACAACTGCTCGAGCGCGACAGGGCCCCCGTAGATAGCGGTCGCTATCGAGCGGGCCGGGTTGAAGGAGCCGTTCGAGATCGGGATCGCAACGAGCGCCACGACCGTCAACGTAAAGCCGATGGCCAGCGGCGCGAGCGTCTTGTCGGTACGCCGGGCGGAGACAGCGAGGACGACGGCCATGAGCACAGCTGTGGTCACCGTCTCAATCAGGAACGCGGCCTGCCATGATGCACCGCTCGGCGAGAGCGGCCCCCACCCCGTTGATGCGAAGCCGGTCTTCCGAGCGTCCGCGAGGAAACCGGAGCCCGTGCCGGCCGCGACGAGAACAAGTGCGGTGGACGCGAGTAGCCCACCCACGATCTGCGACGCGATGTACGCCGGGACGCGGCGCCACGAGAAGAATCCGGCGGTCGCCAATCCGAGCGTGACGGCAGGGTTGAAGTGGCCGCCCGACACGGGGCCCCAGGCGATGGCGCCGACGAGCACGCTGAGCCCGAGCGCGAAGGCGACGCCGAGGAATCCGATGTTCACCGCGACATCCGACTTCGAAAAGGATGCGGAGAAGGTCGCCGCTCCGATGACTCCGAACACGAGGACGAACGTGCCCGCAGCCTCCGCGGCGACGGCTGACAGAAGCGGAGCGACGGGTGGCTTTCCGAGCGGGTGCGGGTGCAGGCGGCGGCGAAGAGCGGGCTTGGGGCTCGACATGGTCAGGTGTTCCCTTTTTCGGCGGGTGCGGCCGACGATTCTCTCGGGCCGATGAACGTGGTGTGCAACCACTCGCGGTAGCACTTCGACGCTATTGAGAGGTGGGAGAGATGAGCTCAGGAGTGTGTAGAACGCTGGCTCGACGAGTGTTCAGTGCGGGCCCCGCCAGGAGCGAGGGTCGCAAAGTGGCCTCAGATTGCGCGCTGAGTGACGCGACGCCGGACGAGAGCCGGAAACTTCAGTCTGAAGTAGCTCAAGAATGTCCGGAATAGCTTTGGAAGTGACAGGTGGAGGGGCTGACGGGAATCGAACCCGCGCTGTCTGCTTGGGAAGCATGTAGCGGGCCTGATCCGGTGCCCTGATTCCCCGCGGAATCACGGGTCGCCCGCCCCCGCTCCATCCGGCCCCATCCGGTGAGTTAGGGCACGTCCGGGCCCGTCTGGGCACGCGGAGGGCACGCCCTGGGCACGCCGGGAGCGCCGCCAGAGGCCCCTCCAGCACGAGCCCCGGGTGTGGACAACGACGGGGGGCGGAGCATTCCGATATGGGGTTGCGTCTGGTTCGTTGGAGCGGAACGACATGGGGTTTCGTCTGGTTCGTCAGGGGCATGCAGAGGGGCGGCCGGTTCCACCACCCGGCCGCCCCAGTCTGAGGGGTGAACCGCCTACGCGCTGGCGCGCTCCAGGTCCTCCAGCATGTAGCGGATGCCATTGCCGGAGCCGGGCACGTCGATGTGCACCCGGTCCCCGTCCATCAGGAGCCGGTAGCCATCCGGGTCCGCACGATGCAGGAGACTCAGCGATTCCTGGGTGGCCTCGCCGTGCTCCTCCAGGTCCCCGAGGACGGCACGCCATGCGGCGGGCTCAGCGGCCGCACGCTCCTCCTCAGCGACCGCGAGGGCCGCCGGGTCCACCTGGGTGAGGCGGTCCCAGATCAGGCCCTCATAGGCGGCGAGGAGCCGGTCCCGGTCCTCGTGCACCAGCAGGTGCGGCATGACCTCCAGGTCGTCCAGGATGGCCGCCAGGCGGGTGCGGTCCGCGGCCGCGATCACGTCCTGAAGGCGCATACCCGGCTCCCGCTCGAAGCCCTGAGACGGGTCCTGTCCGGCGTAGACGAGGGCGCGGACCTTCTCCCGTTCCCGGCCGAGGGTGGCGTGGTCGTCGGCGGTGCTCGGGCGGAGGGTGTCCAGCACGGGGCCGCGGTCCGGCATCGTGGGCTCCGCGGGCATGGCGGCGTGCAGGGTGGCGCGGATGCGGGCGACTTCCGCGCTCCGGTAGGCGCGGAGGCCGTCGAGGGTCAGGTGCGGGTCCTCGTGGCTCCAGGCGGCGGCGAGGCCCTGGCGGGCGCGCACGGCGGTGGTGGTGAGGTCGGTGCGGGTCATGATCGTTCTCCTTCTCGGTGGTGGTTCCCGCGGGTGCGGGCGTCAAGCGCCGCCTGGAGGCGGGTGGTTTCAGCGCGGCGGGCGGCGGCCTCCGCATGCAGGGCGGCGACGTACTCGCGCACCGCGGCGGCGTGGTGCGGCGGAAGGGCGTCGAGCGCGGCCTGGTAGGCGCGAGTGCCGGAGCGCTTGCTGGCGATGGCGGCGCTCAGCACGGTGCGGCGGGGTGGGGCGTAGACCACGGCTCAGCGCTCCTCGCGGGCCGCGGGTGCCCTGTGGTGGCTGGAGGGCGTGCCGAGGCGCTGACGCGGCGCTGACGGGCGCTGAGCGCCGTGTGTGCGCGCCGCGCCGGTTCCGGCTCTTGGTCGAACGGTCATCGGGTGCTCCTTCAGAACAGGTCCTGCGGGGCCATGGCGGCGTCCGCCCAGCGCTGGCCCTCGGCGCTGAGCGCGTCGTAGTCGTCATCCCCGGCCCACGGTCCGGCGTACCCGCCCCCGCGATCCATGTCGCGCTGGTAGAGGGCGACGAGGGCGGTGGCGTCTCGGGAGGTCAGGTGCGCCCAGTCGTCCACCCGGTCCGGCTCGGGGATGCCGAGGCCGCTGAGGATGTGGAGGTCCTGGAGGAGCGTCACCTGTGCAGGAGTGGGGGCGTCGAGGTATTCGGCATCCGGTGTTCGATCCGCGCGGACGCCCAGCGCACGCTGGGCCACTGCTACTTGAGTTGTGTCTACTTCTGTGTCTACTTCGCTACCGGATTCCGGTAGTCCGGACACCCGCGTGCTGGGAGTCTGGGCCCGCGTGCTGGGAGCCTGAGCGCTCGCCGCATCGTCAGACTCCCAGGAGGCGGGAGTCTGGGAGCGGCGGGTGCGGGCCCGGCGCTCGGACTTCGACAGAGGGCGCTCTGGCACGGGTGGCAGGTCGGGGCGGTCCACCAGGCGGTAGACGGTGGCGTGGTTCTGCCGTCCCGGCTCCACGACCTCCACCAGCCCCCAACCCACGAGGCGCTTCACCGCGGCCGCCGCGGTCGTCTCGCTCATCCCTGCCTCCCACGCGATGAGCGGATAGGACGGCCGGGTGAGGCCCTGTGCGTTGGACCGGCTGACCAGCACAACGTAGGCGGCGAGGTCCGCGGGGCTCATGCCGAGGGCGGGTCGCGCGTGGCGAGTCACCCAGTCCGGGATGCGGGCGAATCCATCAGCGCGGCTCACAGCGCGCTCACCAGCCCGTCAGCGGCCTCTCCAGCCTGTGCGGGTCCCGTGGTTGCTCCAGCACGCCTTGTGGCCCATCTGCGGCGGTCAGCGTCCCGGCGGCATCCGCGACACTTCCCGCCGCTCCGGCCCCACGCGATCCGGGCGTGCCGGCCGGGCACAGCGACCAGGAGCCGCCGTGGTCGCGGAGGTTGTTGCAGGAGGAGCACAGCGGGGCGTAGTCGGTGAAGATGCGGATGCTCCAGCGCACCATGCGACCGTGGTCTGGGTGCGGGCCGAAGTGCGTCGGATGGCCGACGAGGCCCCAGCCGTCAGCGCGGCGTCGGCACCCCGGAGCGGCGCACGGCTTGCCGACCGCGGAGCCGCGGAGACGCCTCAGCGCCCGGTGCACCCCCGCATAGGTCGCGGCTTCAATGTGCTCGTCCCTGTGGAGCGCCATGGTCAGGCCTCGCCGTCGAGGAGCCGCCACAGTTGCGCGGCGGGCACGCGGAGGCGGCGGCCGATGCGGATGCTCGGCAGGTCGCCGCGCCGGATGGCGTCGTAGGTGGTGGAGCGCGGTAGGCCGACGATGGCGGCCGTCTCGTCCAGGCTGTAGGTCGCCGGAGCGGTGGCGCGCTGTGCGGCCAGTTCAGCGGTGGGATTCATGGGGACCTCCTCGGTGTGAATCCGTGTGGATTGACGAGGGGAGTCCTTCTCCCGTGGGGCCCGTTCCCAAGGCTGGGGCGGGGCCTGTTCGCTGTGTTCCGGGTCCGCGGTGGCCCGTGCTTGTCCGGCTAGCGTAGCATGTATGCGGAGGGCAGAATGACCCTCTGATCAGGGGGTTCCATGATGACACCCCCGCGAAAGGGGACATGATGGCACCGGTGCAGAAGCGGACCAGGAAGCCCACGCGAGCGTCCTTCGGCACCGTCCGGCAACTGCCCTCCGGGCGCTGGCAAGCCCGCTACCACGACGCCGCCGGAGTGCGCATCACGGCCCCCGGCACATTCGAGACGAAGCACGCCGCGGAGGACCACCTGGCCACCGTGCGCGCGGATCGGATGCGTGGCACGTACCGGGACCACCGCGCCGGGCTCCAACCCTTCGGCCCCTACGCCTCGGAGTGGATCGCCAACGGCGGCACCCGCGGACGGCTCGCCGCCAAGACCCAGGCGCTCTACGAGGACCTGCTCGCCGGGCCGCTGGAACCGCTCCAGGCCCGCGCCCTCTCTGCCATCACCCCGGCGGACGTGCGCGCCTGGTACACCCGCACCCGGAAGGCGCTCCAGAAGGCCGTCAAGAACCGGCCCGGGGCCACCGGAGAGGCCCGCCTCCGCCAGGCGTACAGCCTCCTCCGCACCATCCTCAACGCCGCCGTCAAGGACCGGCTCATCAGCGAGAATCCCTGCCAGATCGAGGGGGCCGGGCAGGTCAACGATCCGGAGCGCCCATACCTCTCGCCGGAGCACCTGGCTACCATCGTCGGGGCCATGCCGGAGAAGTGGCACCTGCCCATCCGGGTGACCTACGGCGCGCATCTCCGCGTGGGGGAGTTGGAAGCGCTCCAGCGGGGCGACTACGCGAACGGGGCCCTCCGGGTGGAGCGCCAGCGCATCTACGTCCGCGGGGAGAGCACCATCACGCCCACGAAGACGGGGGAGGCGCGCACTGTGGTGCTCCCGCCCAGCATCGCCGCGGAGGTTGAGGCCTACCTGGCCAGCACGACCGGGTTTCCCAAGTCGCCGCTGTTCCCCCGCCGGGATGGCCAGGCCATCACCAGCAACGCCCTCGGGCACGCCTGGCGGAAGGCAGCCAGGGGCGTCGGCCTGGGGCAGTTCCATGTGCACGACCTCCGGCACGCTAGCCTCACCGCGGCCGCCCAGGCCGGTGGCACCACGCGGGAACTCATGGCCCGCGCCGGACACCGCACAGCACGCGCCGCGCTCATCTACCAGCACGCCGCGGAGGAGCGCGGGACGCTTTTGGCTGAACGGATGGACGCCATGTCGGCACCGGCTTGGCGAGTCCACAACCTCACAGCGCTCTCGTAAGGTCGAAGGATCACCCGGGGGTGACAGTGTGACACACTAGGAGATAACGGGAATCGGAGGAGAGCCGATGGCGCTCATCAACTTTTCTGTCGTCTTGGTGGGGGAGAATTTTCCGCTCCAGAGCATCAAGACTTCAGACTTCCGCTACCGCCACCGCGCTCTCAACGAGACGTTGAGGCTTCCCGTGGCGATCCAGGCGGAGAACAACCTCGTTCTGATGCAGGTGCTGCCTGACCGGTTCGAGGTGCGGATTAAGTCGCCAGATGACCTTGAGTTGCAGGCGGAGGGCCTCGCGGAGATGGTCACAACCTTCCTGGAGTATGTCGGAAAGCGGACGGTCACCGCGGTTGGCCACAACGCTCAATGGGCGCTTCCGGGTGACCAGAAGGCAAAGCGTGCCCTCGTCGGTCGGTTCGTGAACATGACGAATCTGGAGGAGGTTATTGGCGGGGCCCCTTCTTCTGAAGTTGATCTGGGCTTTTCCTTCAAGGTCGGGGCGGAGTCCAAAGCCCGAGTTGCGTTGAACACGAGCGCGACGGACGGTGCTCTTCTCGATTGCAATTTTCATTTCGACATCTCCAGCCCGGACCAGATCACCTCTGCCATGGCCGAGATTCCTAACTCTCTTCGTCATGTCCAAGCGATCGGTGAGGCGATGGATCGACAGAACAGTGTGGTGGGCAATTGACAATCCATCTGGCTTCGGAATCCAAGAGCAAGTCGACCTCGAATACACATGACGGCTTTATCGAAGAAGTGCGCGTGCCTCGATGGGTGACTGACGTGTCTTCGTTTCCGGGATCTCTGTTGTCGGAGGTGCTCACGCTCCCGCGGGGGGCAAGTTACGGTTACGTTCTGCGTCCGGCCGACCCGCTCGGCGTGTCTTCGGCGATGATCAGCCGAGCGGTGAATGATCTGGTCATGGGATGGCTCGCCGAGAATCTGACGGATCCCGCTGCTCTGGATCCTGCTGATTATCTCTTCGAGGATCCAGGCACCGAGGCTGTTCCGACTGCGTGGCTGGAGGCGATCTTCGCGTTGCCGGTTCGCGAGCGACACGAACTCTCCATGACCGAAGATCCCGAGTAGGCGGAGTGGGACTTCGGGCGCCGGAGCCGACTGAAGGACTCCGTCAGGGTGATATCTGCTTCATCAAGGGGATCCCGCTCTGGAACCTCGGCGCGAGTAGCACTCAGTCCGATCCGCAGGGCGTCTTGTCTCACTTCGTCATCCCTCCCCACAAGGCACTTCAATGGGATGAGTTGTCCGGCGATGTCGCCGTGGCGATCTGTTCGCACGACTGTGATGTGGAGAATCCACGTTCCCGGACGGGAATCATCGTCGCGCCACTTATCAAAGTGCCTGCGTCTCTGGGCTCGGACACGTACGCACAGATCATGGCGTCCGGCGATCTGAGTGAGCAGATTGACTACGTCAACCTCTTCCCCGTCTCGGTGGAGGATGAGGTCCATGGAAGCCGCGATGCGGTCGTGGACCTGAGTGCCATGGTCACCCTGACGCGCGCGCAGCAGGGCGTTGACCTGCTGCTCCCGAAGAGGGAATGGGTGATGGAAGACCCGTCGCGTGAAGCATTCCGGACGAAGATCGCGCTCTTCTTTTCGCGGCCTTACCAAGATCCTCGCTGAACTCTCGCGAGCCCATTGGGCACGGATAGGGCACGGCTCGGCCTGGAGGCGGTCCTCCTGCTGGAACTTACGGCCGGTGAAAAGCCGCTGTGACCTGGTGATAACTCTGTGGAGGGGCTGACGGGAATCGAACCCGCGCTGTCTGCTTGGGAAGCAGAAGTTCTACCATTGAACTACAGCCCCGCACCCGCCCGAGAGCAGGTGGAGCAAGCCTACCTGTCGCGGGCCGGATGGCCAAAGCGCGGGTCGCTCATGACTAGGCTTGTGCCGTGCTTCTCAGCGATCGCGACATCAGAGCAGAACTCGCCTCCGGCCGCGTCGGCCTGGAACCGCATGCGCCGGAGATGATCCAGCCGTCGAGCATCGACGTGCGACTGGACCGCTACTTCCGCCTCTTCGACAATCACAAGTACCCGTTCATCGACCCCTCGGTCGACCAGCCCGAGCTGACGCGGCTGATCGAGGTCGATCCGGACGAGCCCTTCATCCTCCACCCCGGCGAGTTCGCGCTGGGGGCCACGTTCGAGCAGGTCACCCTGCCGGACGACATCGCCGCGCGGCTGGAGGGGAAGTCGTCGCTCGGGCGCCTCGGGCTCATCACCCACTCGACCGCCGGCTTCATCGACCCGGGCTTCTCCGGGCATGTGACGCTGGAGCTCGCGAACGTGGCGACGCTGCCGATCAAGCTGTGGCCCGGCATGAAGATCGGCCAGCTCTGCTTCTTCCGGCTCACCTCACCGGCGGAGAACCCGTACGGCTCCGGTCCCTACGGCAACCGCTACCAGGGTCAGCGGGGTCCGACGGCGTCCCGGTCGTTCCAGAACTTCCACCGCACCGACGTGGGTGTGACTGACATCGGAGCCGTCGGAGGCTGACATGAGCGACGCGAGCGGGACGAGTTCCGACGAGTCCGCGGTGCCCGAGGGGGCGGCGCCGCCGGATGCTTCGGGGCCGGACATCGCTCCCGCCGACGCGGTGATCCCGCCGGCCGACGCCGTCATCCCGCCTCCACCGCCGGAGACACCGATCCCGGAGGGGCTCTTGACAGCACCGGACGCCGCAGGCGATGCGCTTCCGGCACCGACCCGTCGCTCGGAGCGATCCCGCCCGACGCCCGCGATCCTCCAGGGCGAGCAGCCCGCGGCGGCTGCGGACGACTGGGCGCAGCGATCGATCGCCCCGGAGGTCGCCGACACCGGCAGCTACCGGATGCTCGCGGTCGTCGTCTTCGTCGTGCTCTTCCTCCTGCTCGCGGCGGCTGTGGTGACGCTCGTCGTGCTGATCACCACTGTCGGGCTGCCGTTCGCGGCCGTCGACCCGGGCGCGGGCTTCCTGCCGACCCGGGTGTAGGGCTCCGAAGGGCGGCGGGCGGGGCCGCCGGTGCGGCATCAATGTCGGCTCGTCCCGTGGCGGTGCCGAGCGCATCCACGGCGTCGAGACCCCCGGTCACGAGAGCGACCACGGCGTCGAGGGTCGGATCAGCCGACAGCACTCTCGTATGACCGAGACCCACCGTGCGGACGAGACGGGAGCGGCCGGGATGAGCGGCGTGCAGCCGGAGGGCGTCGTGGTCGGGCATCCGGCGGTCGCCCCGGTCGTGCACGATGAGCAGTGTGGTGCCGGCGGGGAGTGGATGCGCGCCTGCGTCATACCGTTCGACGGCGGTTGCGGGATCGAGCCGGAGGCGGCGGTGGAAGCGGGTGCGGAGTCGGTCCGCGGTGGCGGGGTCGAGCCGGAGGTCACGGACGAACTGGGCGAGGAACGCCTCGGGTGCGGCGGCCCCGGCGACGACGGCGACGGCGGGGACCGAGCCGGACGACCGGGCGACGGTCAGCGCCGCGAGCCCGCCGAAGGAGTGTCCGATGAGAGCGGAGAAGGGGCCGTGGGTGCGGTCCAGCTGCTCCGCGGCATCGACCCAGTCGCGGATATCGGTGTGCCGCCCGCCGGAGGAGCCGTGCGCCGGGGCATCGAAGGCGACGACCCGGAATCCCTCGGCGACGAGTTCCCGCACGAGCGGGGCGAACTGGGAGGCGCGGCCCCGCCAGCCGTGCAGGAGCAGCACGGTGCGCGGACCCGTGCCCCACGTGTAGGTCGTGACGTCGATGCCGCGCACGAGGAGCCTCCCGCGGCGGGCGGCGTCATGGGTCGCGGTGTCGGCGGCACGCACGGTCATCCGCGGGCGGGTGGTGAAGAACAGCCGGTAGGCGAGATCGCCGGCGAGGCGAGGGGAGAGGCGTCCCACAGTCGGGAGGGCGCGGACGAGGAGAGAGGACGCGGACGGCATGGAGGCTCCTTCACCGAACTATACGAACGATCATCCGTATACTAGGCGAACGGTCGTTCGTATACTAGGGGCATGGTGGATGGTGTGATGCAGGACGGCCGGCGGGCACGCGGCGACGCCTCCCGCCGCATCGTGCTGCAGAGTGCGACCGACCTCGCCTCCGTCGAGGGTCTGGACGGCGTGACGATCGGACGCCTCGCGACCGCCTCGGGGTCGAGCAAGAGCAGCATCGCGACGCTGTTCCAGAGCAAGGAGGGCCTGCAGCTCGCGACGGTCGCCGCCGCTCGGGACATCTTCGTCGAGCGGATCATCGAGCCCGCCCGCGCCTACCCTGGAGGAGCGCATCGCCTGGCTGCGCTCCTCCACAACGCCTTGGTCTACTCGAAGGACCGCGTCTTCACGGGCGGCTGCTTCTTCGCGGCGACGGCGGCGGACGTCGACTCCAAGCCCGGTCCCGTGAGCGACGCCGTGCGGGCAGCCCTCGTCGACTGGTACGGATACATCGAGGCCCAGCTGCGGTTCGCGGCCGCGGAGGGAGAGATCGGCGCGGCCGACGTCGAGGTGCTGGCGTTCGAGCTCGTCGCCCTCAACGAGCAAGCCAACGCGCGGTCGCTCCTCCTGCGGAGCGACAAGCCGTATGCGCTTGCGGCGGCCGCGATGCGCTCACGCCTCCGTGACGCGGGCGCCCCCGACACCGCCCTCGCCCTCCTCGACCTCTAGCCCCCTCCCGCGCCCGGGGTCCCGCGCCCCCGTCCCCTGCGGGCTCAGAAACGCACCGCAATCCCGTGTCGACGGCCCGTTTCTGATCCCGCCCCACGGTCGGGCCCTGCCCCCTTTTGCGTGCGGGATGGGAAATGGGCCCCGCGGTCCGTCGGAAGGGGCGCTTCTGATCCCGCCCGACGGCCGGGCCGTCCGCTCTTTCGCTCGCGGGATGGAAATCGGGCCCCGAGGTCCGTCGGGAGGGGCGTTACTGATCCCGCCCGACGGTCGGGGCCTGCCGTCTTGCGTGCGGGGCGAGAATCGGGTCCGGAGGTCCGTCGGGAGGGGCGTTTCCGATCCTGCTTAACGGTCGGGGGCCTACCGTCTTGCGTGCGGGACGGGAATCGGGCCCCGAGGCCCGTCGGGAGGGGCGTTTCTGATCCCGCCCGACGGTTTGGGGCCTGCCGTCTTGCGTGCGGGATGAGAAGTGGCCCGCGAGGTGCGACGGAGAGGCCGTTCTTGATCCGCGCACGTGCCTTCCCTGTACCTGTCACCTCAGGCCCTTGCGCTTCCACCGGGCGCCTCGTTCCTTGCCCCCCTGCCTGCATGACCCTGCGGGATCGAAAACGTGCCGCTGGGGTGTTCGGGAGGGGCGATTCTGACCCCGTCCGGAGAGTAGGTGCTCGCGTCGCCGCGGTGGGGGATCGAAGACGTGCCTCGAGTGCGCTCGGGAGGTGCGGAAGTGATCCCGGAGGGGAGTCCCGGTGCGCGGAAGCGCCCCAGCCGGGGTTACGGTGGGGCGCTTCGAGGAGGTGAGGTCAGGCGGCGTGGCCGTGGCGGAATCCGGCGTCGAAGCCACGCTCGAATGCGCGCTCCGCCATCCGCTGCGCGCGGTGGCCGCGCCCGTGCCCGTGCCCGTGGCCGCGGCCGTGGTCGCGGTGTGCGTGACCGTGGTCGCGGTGCCCCTGGCTGTCGTGGTGACCGCGCCCGCGGTACCCGCCTTCCTCGGCTCCGTCGTGACGGTCGAAGCCGTGCCGGGGGTCGAAGTCCCCGCGGTCGAAGCCGTGCCGGGACTCGAGGCCATGCCGGGGGTCGAAGCCGTGCCGGGACTCGAAGTCCCCGCGGTCGAACCCCTCCCCGGGCCGAAGCCGTGCCGGACCGAAGCCGCGCCGGGCTCGAAGTCCCCGTGCCCGAAGCCGTGCCGGGGCTCGAAGCCGTCCCCGTGCCCGAAGCCGTGCCCGGGACCGAAGCCCTCCCCGCGACCGAAGTCCCCGTGCCCGTGCTCGTTCCCGTGCCCGTGCCGGCGAGCGAAGCCGCCACGAGGGCCGAAGCCGAACCCGGGGCGCTGCTTCCGGGGGAGAGGGGTCTCCTCGTCCCACCCGAAGGCGCGGGCGATCTTCTCGAGCGCCGCGAGGGTCGTCGCCATCTCCTCGTCGGAGACCGCGTCGGCGACCTTCGCGCGGATGCCGTCGACGGCGGCGCCGAGACGCTCCTTCGCCGCGCGGCCCTCGTCGGTCAGCGCCCATCCGTCGCCGTCCGCCTCGACCCAGCCGCGGTCGATGAGATCGTGCAGCTTGTGCGGGTTCAACGGGCGGCGGGCGGGTACCGAGCCATCGACGACGTTCAGCAGCCGCCAGTCGCGGCGGGTCGCGCCCTCCGCGGCGAAGACAGTGGCGAAGTCCTGTGCCATCAGGCGGTCGACGGCCTTGAGCCAGAAACCGAACGGGCGGGAGGTGTTGTCAAAAGTGCTGTCTGCAGTGGTGTTCATGGTGATCCTTCGTCGTCTGTGGTGCACCGATGACGGATGTCATCCGACATATCAATGTCACTGTGCATGTACATGCAGTGTGACATGGAACCGAGACGCATGTCAAGCTGCATGTAAAATCGGGGCATGGCCACCGATCCGATCGACCCCGCGTCCCCCGACGCTGCTGAAGCGATCGCGCAGGCGCTCTCCCGACTGCGCGGACGTCGACCCGGGCCCGGCGGTCGCGAGCACGGCGGGCCCCGCGGTGCACACGGGCACGGGCCCCATGGTGACCCGCGCGAGCACTTCGCCCATCACCGCGGCCACCCGGGGATGCCGCCGTGGATGGCCGACGGCGGCCGCCTCGGCGGACCGGCCCGTCTCCGCATGCTCGAAGCCCTCGCCGCCGCGCCAGAACCCCTCAGCGTGAGCGCGCTCGGGCAGGCGATCGGCGTGGATCAGCCACGGGCGTCCCGGCTCGTGCAGCAGGGCGTGCAAGCCGGGTTCGTGCGGCGCGAGGCCGATCCGGACGACGCCCGCCGCACCCGCATCGCGCTGACCGACGAGGGGCGCCGACTCGCTCGCGGGATGCGGGGCGAACGCCGCGAGCTGCTCGGCCGCGCGCTCGAGTCCTTCACGCCGGAGGAGCGCACGGAGCTCGCGCGGCTGCTCACCAAGCTCGCCGACAACTGGCGCGCCTGACCGGCCTCACGCGCGGGCGAAGTCCAGTGAGGGCTCGTCGTCCACCGAGAGGGACAGCACGACGGTCTCCACCGCGTCGTGCGCCTCGATCCGCCGCTCCACCTCCCGCAGTCGCCGGGCCACGTCGTGCTCGCGCGCATCGCCCGCGAGGTCGACCTCGGCGACGAGGAACAGCCGGTTCGGCCCCACGTACTCGATGTGCAGGTAGGTGACCCGCTCGATGTCGTCCATGCCGAGGAGGGCCGTGCCCACCCGGGAGCGCAGGGCGGGGGACACCGACGTGCCGACGAGGAACGCGATGTTCCGTCCGATCAGGATCACGGCGACGATGCCCAGCAGGATCCCGACGAGGATCGACCCGATCGCATCCCACGCGGCGACACCGGTGAGCTGATGCAGGAGGATCGACCCGCCCGCCAGCACGAGGCCGATGAGGGCGGCGGAGTCCTCGAAGAACACCGCCCGGAGCGTGGTGTCGCTCGTCTCCAGCACGAAGTCCCACGTGGAGGATCCGCGCTCCTGGGCCAGCCGGCGGGAGCGGAGCATCGCCTGCGTGAACGACGCCCCCTCCAGCACGAAGGCGATCCCGAGCACGATGTACGCCACGACCGGGCTCTCCACGGGGCCGGAGTCGGACAGCTCCTGGATGCCGTGCATGATCGAGACGATCGAGCCCGCGGTGAAGATACCGAACGCCGCGATGAGGGACCAGACGAACGCGTTGCGGCCGTAGCCGAGCGGATGCCGGGCGTCCTTGGTCTTCGCGCCGCGTCGATCGGCGATGAGCAGGAAGACCTCGTTCCCCGCGTCCGCCCACGAGTGCGCGGCCTCGGCCACCATCGACGCGGACGAGGTGATGACGGCGGCGACCGTCTTCGCGATCGCGACGAGGATGTTGGCGAGGAAGGCGAGGACGACGGTCACCGGGTCAGGCTACTCCCGCCCGACCCGTCCGACGCCCGGAGTGGGCTCAGCGCGGCGCCTTCACCGGGAGCAGGAGGAGGAATCCGATGATGAGCACGATGACGATGCCGAGGATCCCGTAGGCGGTCTGGCTCGTCGAGACGATCAGCACGGTCCAGGCGGCCGAGGCCATCCAGCTCGCAGCCCGGCCCGTCGTGGCGTAGAGACCGAAGATCTCGCCCTCCCGGCCTGCCGGGGTGACGCGGGCGAGGAAGGAGCGCGCCGCCGCCTGCGCCGGGCCGACAAAGGCGCAGAGCACGAGGCCGCCGATCCAGAACACGAGGGACCCGGCGTCGCGGAGCAGGAACACGGCGAGGCCGGCGACGACCATCGACCCGATCGAGCCGAGGATGATCCGCTTGGGACCGAGGCGGTCGTCGAGGCGCCCAGCGATGATGGTCGAGACGCCGGCGACGAGGTTCGCGGCGATGCCGAAGACGATGATGTCCTGGGTGCCGAACCGGAACACCGCGGTGCCGATGATCGCGCCGAACGCGAACACCCCGCCGAGGCCGTCGCGGAACACAGCGCTGGCGAGCAGGTACCAGAACGTCGACCGGGTCTGCGGGTCGCGGTAGAGACCGATCACGTCCTGCACGAGGAGGACGTAGGAGCGGAAGAATCCGACCTTGCGCTCCGGCCGCCCGAGCGACGGTTCCGGCACGTTGAGGAAGATCGGGATGCTGAAGACGATCGCCCAGACCGCGCATCCCACGGCGATGAGCCGGTACGCGAGGCCGTTGTCGGTGGACATGCCGAACCAGTCGAAGGTGTCGAGCAGGACGACGATGACGAGGGCGATGATGCCGCCGAGGTAGCCGAAGCCCCAGCCCAGGCCGGAGATGCGGCCGACGTTCTTCGGGTTCGCGATGCCGATGAGCATGGCGTTGGAGTTCACCGCGGCGATCTCGCCGAACACGGAACCGGCGGAGATCAGCGCGACGCCGAGCCAGAACAGGGCCGGCTGCGGCTCCACGAACCACAGTCCCAGCATGCAGAGGATGAGAGCGCCGGTGCCGATGCCCAGCCAGAGCTTCTGTCGTCCGGCGGCGTCGGCGCGCTGGCCGAGGACGGGAGCGAGCAGGAGGATGCCCAGGGCGGCGATCGTCGACCCCAGCCCGAGACCGGAGGCGAGGTCGGCCTCCGCGGCGACGCGGACCGGGTCGCTCGGGTCGAGGGCGGCGATCTCCGGCGGCAGGAACGAGGCGCTGACCAGGTACAGCGCGGTGAAGACGAACGTGAGGATGACGGTGTTGAACGGCTGCGTCGCCCAATCCCACAGCGCCCAGGAGTACACCTGCTTCCGAGGCGCGGGGGTGTCTCCGCGCAGATCGAGGCCGACGACGGCCACGGCGCCGCTGTTCGCTGTCGCCACGGGCTCGGGGCGCCCGCCGCGGGATCGGGTGAGGTCATGGTCGAAGTCTGGCCGCGGACGGTGAACGCCCGGTGACGGCGCGCCGTCGGCGTCGGGCGCCCGGGGCGTTCAGAGGGCGGGGCCGCGGCGGATGCGGACGGGCCCCGGGCGTCGGTGATCTGGACCGGCTCACCTTTCTGTGTGACGACCACGACGTCGCGGGAGGCGAGATCCGCGGCGACGCGGCGCACGTCGGACATGCGGTCGCGCCACTCCGCGCCGCCGACGGCGCGGGCAACGTCGCTCGGGCAGATCGACGAGTCCGCGCGTTTCCGGGTGAGGGCGCGCATCGTCGCGGCGATCCGCTCCTCGGCCTGCGCTGCGGACGGCTCCTCCCACCATGGTGCACCCCGCTCACCGAGGGCGGTCTTCGCATCCTGCACGCGACGGCGGGCGTCGGGCTCCGCCGCCTTGACCGCGCGCCGTGCGGCCATGAGCTCGTCGACGAGCTCCTGCCGCAGGTTCTCGGGGATCGACGGATCGGTGGCGCGCCACCGACGGCCGTTCACGACGATGTGGTGTCCGTCCGCGGTACGCGCGGTGCCGTCGTCCGTCATACCGGCCATCCTGCGCGACGGCCGCGCGCGCCGCCATCCCCTTGACGTCCGCGCGGCTGCCGGTCAGCGGTAGAGGAGGTCGGCGTCGACGAGCCCCGGCCAGTCCGGCACCGCGAGCGACTCCGGCTCGTCCCACGCGCCCGCCGTGATCCGGCGGAAGGCGCCCTCGACCCCGAACAGCTTCTCCAGAGGAGACCAGTCGGACTCCCCGGGCATCGGCACCAGCGCCCGCTCGGCCAGGGCCTCGGGGTAGAGGGTGGCGAGCAGGGACAGCAGGCGGACGCCGGTGTGCACCGGCCGGAAGGCGACCGGGTCGGTCACATGCAGGAGGAGCCCCTGGCAGGCCTCGCCGGCGTGATCCCGCACCAGAGGGGTGAAGCCGTAGGGGGAGGCGGTGACACCGGGAAGGGCGAGCTCGACGAACGCGGTCGTGTACTCCTCGGCGTCGATGAACGGGGCGCCGACGACGCGGAAGGGCACCGCCGTGCTGCGACCCTCGGAGACGTTCACGCCCTCGGCCAGACACGTGCCGGGGTACAGGAGGGCGGTCGCGGCGCTGGGCAGGTTCGGCGAGGGCGGCATCCAGGTCAGCTCCTGCCTGCCGAGGGCGGTCTGATCGCGCGTCCATCCCTGCACCTCGACGACGTGCAGCTCCACGTCGATCCGGCGCGTGCGCACCCAGTGCCGCGCGAGCTCGCCGATCGTCAGGCCATGGCGGACGGGCATCGTCCACCGCCCGACGAGCGAGTTCGCCGCCTCGTCGAGCATGGGGCCCTCGGCCTGCTCCAGGCGTCCGCCGAGCGGATTCGGGCGGTCGAGCACCATCACGGCGACGCCGGCGTCTGCGCACGCCTCGAGCACATGGCTCATCGTCCAGATGTACGTGTAGAAACGCGCACCCACGTCGGGAAGGTCGACGAGCACGACGTCGAGGTCGGCGAGGTCGGCGGCCGCGGGGCGCACGTCCGCGCCGTAGAGGCTGCGCACCGGGAGCCCGGTCAGCGTGTCCCGCAGATCCCCGATCAGCTCTCCCTCCCTGGCCCGGCCGTCCAGGCCGTGCTCGGGGCCGAAGAGGAGCGTGAGCGGGAAGCCGGCGTCGGCGAGGCTGGCGCGTCCACGGGCGAGGGTCGAGGTGAGGGCCAGGTCGTTCGTGACCATCCCGAGGCGGGCGCCCCGGAGGCGGTCCCGCTGCGGCTGCGTCAGGTCGTCGTGGAGGAGGCGGTCGATTCCGAGCTGCATGATCAATCGATTCTGTGAGCGGTGACGGCGTCGTGCGTGCGCTGGAGGTTCGCGGAGATCCGGTCGTAGTCGGCCTGCGCGATGCGCGTGTAGAGGAAGTCGAGGACGGCGAGCTGGGCGATGCGGCTGGCCATCGCGCCGGAGCGGAAGGTCGACTCCGACACCGCCGTGACGAGGGTGTGCGCGCACGCGCGGGCGAGCGGCGAGCGCGGGTTGTTGGTGATGGCGATGGTGGTGGCGCCGGCGGCGGCGGCCACCTCGGCCGCCTGCACGATCTCCAGGGTGCGGCCGGAGTGCGAGATGGCGATCGCGGCATCCCGATCGTCCAGGAGTGCGGCGCCGGTGAGGGCGAGGTGGTGGTCGGTCCGCGCCTGGGCGACGAGGCCGGCGCGATGGAGCTTCTGCTCGAGGTCCTGCGCGGCGAGTCCGCTGGAGGCCGCGCCGTAGATGTCGATGCGACGCGCGCCGCGGACCACGGCGACGCACCGCTCCAGCTCGGCGATGTCGAGCTGGCGGGCGGTGCGCTCGATGGCCTCGGCCTCCGCGAAGGCGATCTTGCGCACCGTGGTCGCGGCGTCGTCGTGGCGGCTCACATCCCCCGCGGACACCTGGAAGCGCTCGCGCTCGGACGCGCTCCGCGTGAGCTCTCCGGCCAGGGCGATCCGCAGGTCGGGGTACCCGGGGAACCCGAGGCTGCGGGTGAAGCGGGCGACGCTGGCGACCGACACCCCGCACTCCTCGGCGAGGCGGGTGATGGAGTTCTCCAGGACCGCCTGCGGTTCGGCGAGCACGCGTTCGGCGATGCGGCGTTCCGTGGGGGTGAGCGCGGAGAGGCGCTGATGGATGGCTGTCACGACACTGTTCGGCACGAGCCCATGATGGCAGGTCGGGTCCGCACTCGGTAGGAATTTTCAGAAACGCTTGCATTTTTGTAAGAGATTGCCCACAGTGGCAGTGTCGGCATCGTCCCCGTGCCGCGACGAAGACGTCACCCGAGAGGAACACCATGCGAAACCGCCCCGTCCGCCTCGCTCTCACCGGAGGGATCCTGGTCGCCGGACTCGCCGTCGCCGGCTGCGCGCCCGCAGCCTCGAGCGGCGATGGTCAGGATGATGTCACCCTGACCATCTGGTCCTGGCAGGCCTCGTCGTCCCCGAAGTGGGAGGCCGTGTTCGACGCCTACGAAGAGTCCCACCCCGGCGTCACCATCGAGTTCGAGGGCTTCCAGCCCACCGAGTACAACCAGATCCTCGCCACCGGCCTCGAGGGCAGCGACGGTCCGGACATCGCGATGCTGCGCGCCTATGGCGGCGTGCAGTCGGCGATCCAGTCGGAGCAGATCGTGCCGATCGACGACATCGTCGACGGTCTCGACCAGTTCGACCCCACGGTCCTGCGCGCGGCCCAGGGCAAGGACGACGGCAAGACCTACGGCGTCCCCTTCGCGTACCAGACCATGCAGATGTTCTACAACAAGACCATGTTCGACGAGATGGGCCTCGAGGAGCCCACCGACTGGGACGAGTTCATCGAGCTGCAGGAGACCCTTCTCAAGGAGGGCGTCACCCCCATGGCGCTCGGCGCCCGCGAGGACTGGGTCCTGCCGATGTTCCACGACATCGTCGGTTCGGCGCACTACGGCGGTGCGGACTTCGAGGAGAAGGTACTCGCCGGCGACGTCGACTTCACCGACCCCGCCTACGTGTCCTCGCTGCAGATCGTGCAGGACATGCAGAAGTACCTCGACAAGAACGTCAACGCGATCGCCGTCGCCGACGCCGTCCTGCAGTTCACCTCGGGCCAGGCCGCGCAGTGGCCCGGCGGCTCGTTCGACCTGCCCACGTTCCAGAGCTCCGCGCCCGACACCGAGTGGGGCGTCTACGAGGTCCCGCCGTCCCCCGACAGTGCTCTCGACCACGCGGTCACCCCGGGCTACGCGGACGGCAGCTTCGGCATCAACGCGGCCAGCGAGAATCAGGAGGCGGCCACCGAGCTGCTCAACTGGATGACGACGAAGGAGTTCGGCCAGCTCGTCGCCGACGAGGTCGACCAGTTCTCCGCGCTCCCCGGGGTGGAGTACTCCGACCCGCTCATGCAGGAGATGAACGAGCAGTACACCGCCAACCCGGCTCCGTACCTGCTGCTCGTCGACTTCCGGTACGGCGACCCGACCGGCACCGCGGTGCTCGGCCCGGACATTCAGGCCATGTTCCTCGGTCAGAAGACCCCGGAGCAGCTGGGCGCCGACCTGCAGTCGGGCATCTCCACCTGGTTCACCCCCTCCTCCTGATCCGAGCGTGGTGGGGCGCCGCGTCCGGCGCCCCACCACGAGCGAAGGACCCCCCATGGCTCTGACCCTCCCCGTGCGCCCGCCGAAGAGCCGGCGCCCCCGCACCGGCATCGCGCTGTCGACGCCGACGGCCGCGCTGTTCGTGCTCCCGGCCGCCGTGCTCTTCGCGGTGCTGATCCTCTACCCGATGCTCGCCGCGCTCAGCTACTCGTTCTTCGACTGGCAGGGCACCAAGCAGGGTGGATTCGCCGGTATCGGCAACTACCTCACGCTCCTCACCAAGGAGCCCTACGCCTCCGAGCTGTGGAACGCGTTCGGCCACAACCTGCTGCTCTTCGCCGGCGCCCTGGTCTTCCAGAACTCGCTCGGCCTCGGCATCGCGACCCTGCTGCACCGCCGCAAGCGCACCAAGCGGTTCTTCCAGACGATCTTCGCCCTGCCCTACCTCGTGAGCCCGATGGTCATCGGCTACCTGTGGTCGCTGATGCTGTCTCCGCTGTTCGGGCCGGTGAACGCGATCCTCCGCGGCGTCGGCCTGGAGGGCCTCGCGCTGCCGTGGCTCGGCGATCCGCAGCTCGCGATCTGGGTCATCGTGCTGGTCAGCGCCTGGCAGTGGATCGGATTCCCGATCCTGCTGTACGGCGCCGCCCTCGGCGGCATCCCCGAGGAGATCGAGGAGGCGGCGTCGCTCGACGGCGCCACGGCCGCGAAGCGCTTCCGCTACATCACGCTCCCCATGCTCACGCCGACGATCGGCATCATCACCGTGCTCACCTTCATCGGCAGCATGGAGGCGATGGCCATCCCGTTCGCGCTCGCCGGGTCGAACGGCGCTCCCGCCGGCTCCACCGACGTGATGATGCTGTTGTTCTACCGCACCGCGTTCGAGTCCGGGAACCCGAACTCCATCGGGGTCTCCTCGGCCCTCGCGACCGTCCTGTTCATCTTCATCATGGTCATCTCCGTCGTCATCACGACGACGATGCGCCGCGCCGAACGAAAGCTGTTCTGATGAGCACCGCCCTCGACACCCGTCAGGAGCCGACCACCGAGGCGATCGTCTCCGGCCGGCCCTCCGCCCCGCGGCGCCGCTCCCGGCGCACGAACGACACCCCGTTCGTGGGCCGGCTCCTCGCCAACGTGTTCCTGTGGGGGTACGCGCTGGTCGCGATCGGTCCGCTGCTGCTCATGGTCAACAACTCTCTGCGCACGCAGCAGCAGATTGCCACCGAGCCGCTCGGACTCCCCGTCCCCCCGACGTTCACGAGCTTCCAGAACGCGTGGATCACCGCCTCGTTCGACACGTACTTCGTCAACTCGATCACCGTCACGGTCGGGTCGGTCATCGTCACGACGGTCGTGTCGGTGCTGGCCGCCTACGCCTTCGCGCGGGCCAGGGCGAAGTTCTTCCGCGGGATCGAGGCCGTGTTCCTCTCGGGCCTCATGCTGCCGGTGCACCTGGCGATCCTGCCGCTGTTCTATCTGCTCGACGCGCTCAAGATGACGAGCAACGTCTTCAGCCTCATCCTCGTCTACGGTGCCCTCGGCATCCCGTTCACCACCTTCGTGCTGACGGTGTTCTTCCGGGCGCTGCCGATCGAGCTGGAGGAGGCCGCGCGCATCGACGGCGCCGGACCGCTGCGCACGTTCCTGCAGATCCTGCTGCCGCTCGTGCGCCCGGCGCTCGCGACCGTGATCGTCTTCCGGTTCGTGCCGGTCTGGAACGACTTCTTCTACCCGCTGATCCTGCTGCGCGACCGCGACTCGTACACGCTCCCCGTGGGCCTGACCCGGTTCTTCGGGGAGTACTCGACCGATTGGCCGCAGCTGTTCGCCGGACTCACGATCGCCACCATCCCGCTCGTGGTGCTGTTCCTGCTGGCGACGAAGCAGATCATCAACGGCCTCACCTCCGGCATGAGCAAGTGACGGCCGCAGGCGGATCATGGTGAACGGAGCCCCGGGCTCGGCGTGGGCGTCGGTGCGGGCTGTTGCCGGGGGCGCGGAAGAGCTGCAGCTCCTCGGGTCGCCGGCGCACGACGATCCCGCTCCGCTCACCGCCGCGCACCTGTTCGATCTCGCATCGCTGACGAAGGTCTTCACCGCCATCGCCGCCCTGCGGCTCGTCGACGCGGGCGTGATCGACCTCGATGAGCCCGTCGAGCGCGTCCTCCCGGTGGGCAGCGGCGCCGGAGCGGAGCGGATCACCCTCCGGCACCTTCTCACCCACACCTCCGGGCTGCCGGCGGAGGGGCGCGAGTGGCGGGAGGGCGTGCGCGGGGACGAGTTGCGTGCCCGCGTGCGGCGTCGGGCGCTCGGTGCCGAGCCGGGGGCCCGCCACCTGTATTCCGACGTCGGGTACATCGCGGCTGGAGACTGTCTGGAACGGGTCTCCGGGCGGCCGCTCGCGACGCTCTGGGCGGAGGTGGCCACGGGGATCGGCGCCGCGTCGCTGACCGCGGCTCCGGAGCGGGAGCAGGCGGTCGCCACGGAGACGCAGCCGCACCGCGGGAACGTGCGCGGTGCGGTGCACGACGAGCTCGCCCATGCACTCGGCCGTCCCGCCGGCCACGCGGGACTGTTCGGCACGGTGGCGGATGTCGCCGCTCTCGCCCGTCTCCTCCGCGATGAGGGCGAGGGGCCGCACGGGCGCGTGCTGTCACGGGAGTCCTTCCGCGGGATGACGACCCCGTCCGTCCAGGCCGACGCCGGCTACGGCCAGGCGATCGGCCTGCGAGTGCGCGATGCCGCGTGGATGGGTGACCTTGATGCGGTCGGCCACACCGGCTTCACCGGCACGTGCTTCGCGGTCGTCCCCGAGACGGGCGCCTACGGCGTGCTGCTCCTCAACCGCGTGCACCCCACGCGCGAGGACGCCGACGTCGCCGCCGTCCGCCGTGCCTTCCTCGCCCCCCTCACCCCCTGACCCCCCTACCCGCCCCGCTCCCGGTCTCGCCCCGGTCCCGGGATCGATAAGGCCCCTCCCCGCGCCTTCCGACGCCCTTTTTTCATCCCGCACCGAGAACCCCTCGCGGTGAGTGTGCAGAAACGTGCGGGGGACGGATGAAGGAGGCGCGGTTTTGATCCCGCAACGGGACGCGGACGGGACGGGGCCGGGGTCAGTCGGTGCGGAGGGGGCGGAGGGTGCGGGCGTAGTCCTCCTTGAGCACCGCGAGATGCAGCCACGCCTCGATCCGGGTCACTCCGGGAAGCGCGCGCAGCCGCTCGAGACTCGCATACAGGGCTCCGGCGGAGGGCTCCACGAGGGTCGCGACGGCATCGAACCGCCCGAGGGTCCGGGCCGCGAAGTCGACGCCGCGCCCCCGCCGCAGCTCGTCGATCACGGCCTCGTCGTCGTCTCCGAGCGTCATGCCCACGCCCATCGAGAGCTGCCGATGTGCGAGCCCTCGGGCCTCCACGGCGCTGATCTTGATGACACCGGCGTCGATGAGCCGCTGCACCCGGGTGGCGACCGCGCTGGGGGAGAGCCGCACCTGCTCGCCGAGGGCACGGAAGCTCATCCGCCCGTCGGACTGCAGGTGCTCGATGAGGGCTTCGTCGATGCCGTCGAGGGTCACGCCGCCGTGGTACTCCGAGACGAAGAACCCCTTGATCACGGTCGAGTAGATGATCGTGTTGATGTCGAGCACCCCGGCGCTCCCGCGGATGCGCGCGAGCAGATCGTGGAGTTCCGACATCGAGCCCACCCGCACCTCCGTCACGATGTCGTGGGCGCCGCCGACCGCCGACACCAGCACGGTCTCGGACATGTCGCGCAGGTGCTCGGCGACCACCTCGACGGCGCCGTCGGTCCGGATCGACACGTGCGCGAGCACGTGCTGCCCGAGGAACACGGGGTCGACGGCCGCGACCACCCGCACCGTGCGGTCGCTGAGCAGCGTGCGCAGACGAGCCGCCACGACGGCGCGGGACTGGCCGACGCGCTCGGCGAGGGAGAGGATGCTGGCGCGGCCGTCCTCCTGCAGCGCCCGGATGAGTTCCGCGTCGAAGTCCATGTGCCGTCCGATTCCGTCGATTTCCCCGCAGTGCACGCTCGCCCCCGCAGAACCTCAGCGTAGAGCGCTGTTCGACCGAGCGGAAGGCCCGGAGTGCGCGGTGCGTCAGACACAAATCCAGTGAATGACGCGTATCGCTGGAGTTCTGCCCTTGCCCGCGTCGCTCCGCGTCCGTAGCATCCTTCGCTATCCGACACCATCCGCGAAGGAGCGGGTCCATGACCACTACCCCCACCCCCCGAAGCGGCGTCCACAGCCGCGCGCGCCGCGCCGGCTTCGCCGCCTTCGTCGGCACCACCATCGAGTGGTACGACTTCTACGTCTACGCCACGGCCGCCGCCCTCGTCTTCGGCCCGCTGTTCTTCCCGAGCGACGACCCCCTGGCCGAGACCGCCGCGGCGTTCGCGACGTTCGCGGTCGCCTTCCTCGTCCGCCCCCTCGGCGGCATCGTCTTCGGCCACATCGGCGACAAGCTCGGTCGGCGTGTCTCGCTCGTCATCACGCTGCTGCTGATGGGGGCCGCGACCGTCCTCGTCGGTTGCCTGCCGACCTACGAGAACATCGGCATCCTCGCCCCCATCCTCCTCATCCTGCTCCGCGCCATCCAGGGCCTCGCGGTCGGCGGCGAATGGGGCGGCGCGGTGCTCATGAGCGTGGAGCACGCTCCCGAGAAGTCGAAGACGTTCTACGGCGGCTTCACCCAGCTCGGCAACCCGGCCGGCGCCCTCCTCGCCTCCGGCATCTTCGCGATCATGGCTCGCGGCGGCGACACGTTCATCATCGACGGCGGCTGGCGCATCCCGTTCCTGCTGTCGATCGTGCTGATCGGCGTCGGTCTGTGGGTCCGGTATCGCGTCGAGGAGTCGCCGGTCTTCGAGGAGAAGATCGAGGGCCGGAAGCAGTCCATGCCGCTCGCCTTCGCCCTCCGCGTCAACTGGAAGCCGATCCTCCTCGGCATCGGCATCCTGCCCATCTCCACCGGCGGCTACTATCTGGCCACCACCTTCGCCACCGCGTACGCGACCGGCGAGCCCATCGCGATCAGCGAGCAGGTCATCCTCGACGCGATGACCCTGGCCTCCTTCGTGGAGTTCGTCGTGACGCTGCCGGTCGCCTGGCTCGGTGACAAGTGGGGCCGGAAGAACGTGATGTACATCGGCCTGATCACCTCGGTGCTGACCTTCGCGCCCTTCCTGCTGCTGATGCCGGGTCGCGTGGAGCCGCTGATCTTCCTCTTCGCCTCGCTCGTGCGCATCGCGATGAGTGCGACCTACGCCCCGATCGCGGCGATCCTCGCCCAGATGTTCCGTCCGCAGGCGCGCTACACCTCGATCGCGCTGTCGTACGGCGTCGGCGCCGCCATCTGGGCCGGATTCTCGCCCTGGTTCGCGACGCAGCTCATCGCCTGGACCGGCAGCGTCTGGTCCGTCATCGCGATGTTCGTGGGCATGGCCGTCATCGCCGGGATCTGCACGCGTCTCGCGCCGCAGCACTCCGACGAGGCCCCGGTCACGGCGTCGTTCACCGCCCGGACCGACACCACGGCGAACCGCCTGCCCTGACCGGCACCCTTCCCCCGCACGACACCACCGCGAACAGGCATCATGAGAAAGCTCACCCCCTTCGACCGCTCGGCCCAGGCCGCTCCCGTCCTCGTCACCGCGCGAGCCATCCACACGGCGGACCCCGCGGACACCACCGTCACCGCGATGCTGACCGACCGGGGGCGCATCGTCGCCCTCGGCACGGCGGCGGAGTGCGAGGACGTGGCGGCACGGGCCGGACTCACTCCGGAGCGCGTCGATCTGGGCGAGGCGGTGGTCGTGCCCGGCTTCGTGGACGCGCATGCGCATCCGCTGATGTTCGGGCAGATGATGACCTGGGTGGACTGCGGTCCGGAGAAGGCGGGGAGCATCCCGGAGATCGTGGCGCTGCTGAAGGCCGCCGCGGCGGATCTCCCCGCCGGGCGCCCGGTGCGCGGCTACGGCTACGAGCAGCGGAACCTCGCCGAGAAGCGGCACCCCACACGGTTCGAGCTCGACGAGGTGGCCGCCGACCGCGAGGTGTACCTCATGAACGCCTCCGGCCACGGCGGCGTGGTGAACTCGTACACGCTCGACCTCAACGGCGTGGACCGGGACACCCCGAACCCGGACGGCGGCGAGTTCTTCCGCGACGCCGACGGCGAGCTCACCGGCGAACTGTCCGACGCGGCGTGCAACATCCTCACCGGCGTCCACGGGGTGAAGATCGGCCACCACGGTCCGAACTTCCACCTCGCGGACGAGCCGGAGGAGCACCTGCGCCAGCTCGACGCGGCGACGCAGCGGTTCCTCGCGGGCGGGGTCACCTCCATCGGCGACTGTCAGGTCACGCGCCGCGAGTTCGACATGTACCTGCGGCTCGCCGAGGCCGGGAGGCTGGAGCTGCGCGTGTCGATGTACCTGCTGTCGCACCTGCTCGACGAGGCGCTGGAGATGGGGCTCGTCGGGCAGTTCGGCAACGCGCACCTCAGCTTCGCCGGCATCAAGTTCTACGCCGACGGCACGCTGGGCGGCTGGACCGCGTACTTCCCGGACGGCTACGTCGGCGACCCCTGCCGCACCGGCCAGCTCTACCACGAGCCCGCCGACTACGCGGAGCTCATCCGCAAGGCGCACGCGGCCGGACTGCAGACCGCGACCCACGCCCAGTCGCCCACCGCGATCGAGATGGTCGTGTCCGCGATCGAGGCCGCGCTCGCGGAGCGTCCGGATGCGGACGCCCGGCACCGCATCGAGCACTGCGGCCTGCCGACCCCCGGGCAGATCGAGCGGATGGCGGCCGCCGGCATCCGTCCCGTGAACCAGACGCAGCACTACTTCAACTGGGGCGAGGGCGTGGAGGAGGCCATCGGCACGCCCGGTGAGCGCTTCAACCCCCTCGGGGAGTTCGAGCGTGCGGGCGTGCCCATGACGATCTCCTCGGACGCCCCGGTCGCCGAGCCCATCCCGCTGGAGGCGATCCAGACCGCGGTCACCCGGGTCACCCGGCGCGGGCACACGCTCGGCCCGGACGACCTGCGCATCTCCGCGACCGCGGCGTTGCGGGCGCACACGATCGAGGGCGCGGTCTCGATCGGCCGGGAGGACGACCTCGGCTCCCTGGAGCCGGGCAAGTACGCCGACTTCGCGGTGCTCTCGGACGACCCGCTCGCGGTGTCGGCCGAGGAGATCGCGGCGATCGAGGTCCGTGAGACCTGGGTCGACGGCGTCCGTCGGCACGCGATGTGAGGATGACACGATGAGCACCGACACCACCGGAGACGACCGGTACGCCGATACCGCAGGCCGTGCGGTCCTGGAGACCATCCGCGGCTACGGGGTGACCGCGGTCTTCGGCATCCCCGGCACGCACAACCTGGAGTTCTATCGGCCCCTCGCCGACCTCGGCATCCGCGCCGTGACCAACCGCCACGAGCAGGGGTCGGGGTACGGTGCCGACGGGTGGGCGCAGCAGACCGGGCTCCCCGGCGTGGTGATCACGACCTCGGGCCCCGGGCTCCAGAACGCGATGAGCGCGATCGGCACGGCCTTCTGCGAGTCGCGACCCCTCATCGTGCTCTCGCCCGGCGTGCCGCTCGGGGCGGAGTTCGCCGACGTGGGCACGCTGCACGAGACCAAGGACGCGACGGCCATGGTCGGCGCGATCGCGGAGTGGTCGCGACGGGTGTCGACCGCGGCGGAGGCGGTGCGGGCCGTGCACGACGCGTTCCACCTCTTCCGCACCGGCCGTCCCCGCCCCGTGCACATCGAGATCCCGCTCGACGTGCTGGAGGCGCCCGCCGCCGTGCCCGCGGAGGACCGGAAGCCGCGCCCGATGCCCGACCGCGTCTCCGGGGATCCGATCGCGCTCGCCGAGGCCGCCCGGCTGCTTTCCGCCGCCGGCCGCCCGGTGATCGTGGCCGGTGGGGGTGCGGTGGACGCCGCGCACCAGATCGCCGCGGTGGCGGAGCGGCTCGGAGCCCCCGTGCTCACGACCCTGAACGGCAAGGCGGTGCTCGACGAACGGCACCCGCTCTCGCTCGGCTCGAACCTGCGCCTCGCTGCCGCACGGGCTGTGGCCGAAGACGCCGACGTGCTGCTCGTGGTCGGCTCGAAGCTGGGCGAGGCGGAGCTCTGGGCTCCGCGGCTCGAGGCACGCGGCGCCGTGATCCGCGTCGACATCTCTCCGGAGCAGCGGGACAAGAACCTCACCGCGACGGTCGCTCTCACCGGAGACGCCGCCGCCGTGACCGACGCCCTCCTGCCCCTGCTGCCGGACCCCGCCCGTCCCACCCGCGACCTCACGGCCGAGCGGGCCGCGATCGAGGCCGAGTCGCGGGAGACCGCGCCGGACACCGTCGCGCTCGCCGAGATCATCGCCGACGCCCTCCCTGCCGACGCGATCGTCGCCGGCGACTCCTCCCAGATCGTCTACATGGCGCTCGGCAGCGTGCTGCGGCAGGAGCAGCCGCACTCCCTCCTCTACACGCCGACTTACGCCACGCTCGGCTACGGCCTCCCCGCCGCGATCGGCGCGGCCGTCGCGCAGACCGAACGCCCGGTCGTCACCGTCATCGGCGACGGCGCTCTGATGTTCTGCGTGAACGAGCTCGTCACCGCCGTCGAGCAGCGTCTCGACGTCACCGTGGTGTGCGTCGACAACGGCGGGTACGCGGAGATCCGCCAGAACGAGCTCGACCGGGGCATGACCCCGATCGGCGTCGACCTCGTGCAGCCGGACTGGGCCGCGCTCGCCACCGCCTTCGGGGCGACCGGGCGACGGACGGCATCACGCGCCGACATCGCCCCCAGCATCCGCGCGGCCATCGCCGACGGCGGGGTGCAGCTCGTGCACATCCCGCAGCACGCCCTCTGAGACCCACACCTCCCGACGAACAGGAACGAGAAATGACCGACAACATCGGCCCCGTCGACGCCTCCGTGAACCCGCGGTACTCCGGCATCGCCACCTTCGCCCGCCTGCCCCGCATCGAGGACGTGCCGCGCGCCGACATCGCGGTGGTCGGCATCCCGTTCGACTCCGGCGTGAGCTACCGCCCCGGCACCCGTTTCGGCCCGTCGCATGTGCGGGAGTCGTCCCGGCTGCTCCGGCCTTACAACCCCGCACAGGACGTGTCGCCGTTCCAGCTCGCCCAGGTGGTGGATGCGGGGGACATCCCGGTGAACCCGTTCGACCTCACCGAGGCGGTGACCGAGGTCGAGCGCGCAGCCGTGGCCCTCGGCGACCAGGTGCAGCGCCTCGTCACGATCGGCGGCGACCACACCGTGGCCCTTCCCCTGCTGCGGGCGGTGGCCGCGAAGCACGGACCGGTCGCGGTCCTCCACTTCGACGCCCACCTGGACACGTGGGACACCTACTTCGGGGCCCCCATCACGCACGGCACCCCCTTCCGCCGCGCGAGCGAGGAGGGGCTGATCGACCTCACCGCGAGCTGCCACGTCGGCACCCGCGGACCCCTGTACTCGAAGCAGGACCTCGAGGACGACGAGCGCCTCGGCTTCTCCATCGTCTCCAGCGAATACATCGAGGAGCACGGGGTGGAGGCCGCGATCGACCGCATCCTCACCCGCATCGGCGACAAGCCGCTGTACGTCTCGATCGACATCGACGTGCTCGACCCCGCGCACGCGCCCGGCACCGGGACCCCCGAGGCGGGAGGGCTCACGAGTCGCGAGCTGCTGCGCATCCTCCGGGCGCTGCGCGACCGCGACATCGTCGGCGCCGACGTCGTGGAGGTGTCGCCCGCGTACGATCACGCCCAGATGACCGGGATCGCCGCGAGCCACGTCGTGTACGAGCTGGTGACCCTTCTCGCCGCCCGACTCGCCTCCTGACACCCGGGGTCAGAACAGCGTCCCGAGGAGGTCCGCGAACAGGGCCTCGGCGTCGCACTCCACCCGTCGCCGTGCGAACCAGTCGCACACGTTGACGCAGTCGCGGTGCAGGAGGTCGAGGCCCTGCGGATTCGCGATCACGTCGACGATCTGCGGCAGGTCGATCACCCGCACCCGCCCCTCGTGCACGAGGAGGTTGTAGGCGGAGAGGTCGCCGTGCGCGAAGCCTGCGGCGGCGAAGACCCGCATGAGTTCGACCACCTGCGTGAAGTACTCCTGCATCTCGGCGTTCGACCCGCGCACCTGGGCGAGCCGGGGTGCCGCGATGCCCCGGTCGTCGCCGAGGAACTCCATGAGCACCTCGGTGCCGCTGACCTGCACGGGATAGGGGACCGGGGCACCGCGCTCCCACATCCGGCACAGGGCCTCGAACTCCGCGAGCGACCACTGGGCTGCGGCGACCTCCCGTCCGTGGGCGGTCTTCTTGGCGAGGGCGCGCGTGTCGCGGGTGTTCCGCGTGCTGCGGCCCTCGGTGTAGACGGCGGAGCGCTGGAAGCTCCGGTTCTCGATGCCGCGGTAGCGCTTGGCGGCGAGGAGGGTGCGCTGCGTCGGGTCGTCGGGCACGGCGCGCTCCAGCAGGAACACGTCGGCCTCCTTGCCGGTCTTCAGGATGCCGAGCTCGGTGTCCAGGGCGCCGGCGGAGGTCACCACCCAGGCGGGGCGGGGGTCCGGCCCTCGCTCGGTGGGGGTGGACGAGGGCCAGGTCGTCCAGCGCTGGTTGGCGCCGGGCTCGACCTCGGCGAAGGAGAGGGCGGTCTCGAGGGAGTCGAAGGAGGTGGCGTCGAAGGACGCGGCTTCCGAGGAAGCGGGGGATTCGTTCACGGTGTGGCTCCGGGAAGGGAGGCCACGCGGCGATCAGGAGCGGGTGGCCTCGAAGGGAAGGTGGTCGGCGATAGGCGCGACGACGACAGCGTTCATCTCATCGCCTCCTTCGCTCGGGCTTCCCGGGCGGATCCCGGTGCGTCGTCGAGCCTAGGGGGTCTCCCGGGGGTTGTCCAGGGCCGGACGATCGGTCGGATGCGGCGGACGACCGGTCGGGCGCGCGCCCGCCCCCGTTGCGAGTCTGGAAGCATGACCACGACCGCCCCCGTCCCGACCCTGCCGACCACCCGCGTCGACCGCATCCGCTACGGCGGACTCATCGCCCTCATGGTGATGGGCTTCCTGCTGGTGACCGCCGAGTTCCTCCCCAACGGAGTGCTCACCGAGATGGCGGACGGTCTCGGGGTGACCCCCGGCCAGGCCGGGCAGACCGTCACCGTCACCGCGCTCGTCGGGCTCTTCGTCGCCCCGACCGTCGGCCTCGTGTTCCCCCGTCTGGATCGTCGGTCGCTGCTGGTGTGGATGGCGCTCGCCGCGGCCGTGTCGAACCTCGTGGTCGCGATCGCGCCGAACCTCGTGGTCGTGCTGCTGGCGCGGTTCCTGCTGGGAGCGGCGATCAGCGCCTACTGGACGATGTCGATCACGGTCGCCGCGCGGCTCGCGGGGCCGGAGCACCTCGGTCGCGGGGTGATGTTCACCTCCGCGGGCGTCTCGCTCGCCACGGTCGCCGGCGTCCCGCTCGGGGTCATGCTGAGCGAGGTCGTCGACTGGCGTGCCGTGTTCGCGATCGCGGGAGTGCTCATGGTGGTGCTGGCCGTGGCCCTGCGATGGGCGCTGCCGACCGTCCCGGCCGAGCGGGCGTCGAGCCTGCGTCTGCTCGTCGACACGGTGCGGCGTCCGGGCATCGGACTCGGGATGGTCGGACACGTGCTCGTCGTGCTCGGCCACTTCCTCGCCTACACCTACGTCCGCCTCGCGCTGGAGCGCATCCCGGACGTGGACGCCTCGACGATCGTCGTGCTGCTGGCGCTGTTCGGCGTCGGAGGCCTCCTCGGCAACCTCTCCATCGGCCTCGTGATCGACCGCTCCTTCGCCTTCTTCGCGGTGTTCGCGCCGCTGGTGATCTCGGCCGCCGTGGTGTCGATGGTGCTCTTCTCCGGATCGATCATCGGCATCGGTGCGGTCGTGCTCCTCTGGGGCTTCTTCTTCTCGTCGTGGCTGATCGTCGTGAACACCTGGGTGGGCCACCGCATGCCGGACCGCCTGGAGGCCGGGGGGAGCCTCGTGGTCGTCGGGTTCCAGGGCGCGATCACGCTCGCGGCCGGTGTGGGCGGACTCCTCGTCGACACCCTGAGCATCGAGCTCGTCTACACCATCGGTGCGGTCTCCCTCCTCGCCGGTGCCGTGCTGTTCGGCCTCTCGAACCGCCGCAGCTCCCGCCCCTGACCTCGTGCCCGCCCGGGCTCGACTTCGGAGCAGGCCGACGACACGCCGTGCCCTCGGGCTCGGGGCCGGCGTGTCGCCCCGGATCTCCGAAGCCATGCCCGCCCAGACGGGGGAGGATGTCGTGGGATCAGGCCGGAACGAGGGAGTGCGAGGCGCGCCAGGAGGAGGGAGTCATGCCCGTCCGGCGGCGGAAGGCGCGGCTGAAGCCCTCGTCCGAGGCGTAGCCGAGCTCGCGCGAGACGCTCGAGACCGCCTGCCCGGCCTGGAGCATCCGCTTCGCGGCGTCGATCCGCACCTCGGTCACATAGTCGGCGGGGGAGCGGCCCACGGCCAGGCGGAACCGCTCCGCGAAGGCCGACCGCGACATGGCCCCGACGGCGGCCAGGCGCTCGACGGTCCAGTCCCGTCCCGGCTGCTCGTGGATGGCGTCCACCACGCGGTCGAGGAAGGGGTCCTTCGACAGCGAGGGCCACCCCGCGGGCGCACAGCCGTTGGCCGCCCAGGCCCGGATGACCGAGAGCAGCACGGTGGTCGCCATCATCCGACAGATCAACGGGTCTCCCTGGCGCACCGGGCACGCGGGCGCATCGACCACGCCCATGTTCTCGGCGAGGGCGGCGGCGGCCGGCTCCAGCGCGTCGAATCCGGTCACCGCGAGGAAGGGCGGCAGGAGCGCGGGGAGGGGAGAGGCGGTGTCCGCGAGCTCGATGTCGACGACGAGGAGCGTGGTGTCGGCATCGGCCTCCAGCGCGAAGGTGTCGCCGCGGAGCAGGAGGAAGGCGTCGCCGGCGACGAGTCGATCGCGGTGCCCTGGCTCTTCGACCGTGAGCTGCTGCGACGAGGGGTCCACGTCGAGGCGGCACCCCGTGCCCAGGGGAGGGTGTCCGTGCACGGCGCCGTCGGCGATGTAGACGAGGGTGATCCGGCCAGGCGGCAGCGGGAGGAGTCCTCCGGTGGTCAGCCGCACGCGGCGGGCGATCCCCACCCGCAGGTCCACCGTGCCGAGCACAGCGGACAGCGCATCCGCGTCCACCGTCACCATGCCTTCGGCAACGTCGGCCGCCGTCCCCCTATTCCCCTTCGAATCGCTCACCTTGCTCCATTTCGGCGCCGGATGGGGCCAAGTGGGCGATTCGAAGCGGGATACGCTGGAGGGGTACCCCACCCGAGGAGTTCCGTGTTCCGCACCCCTGGCCGCCTGTACCGTGTCCTCGCGATCGCGGAGGCGATCACCTGGACCCTCCTCATCGCCGCGATCATCGCCCGCGCCGTCGGAGCCCCCGGAGTCGTGGTGACGGTCGGCGGCGGTATCCACGGGTTCGTGTTCCTCGCCTACGCCGCGACCGCCGTCCTCGTCGCGCTCAACCAGCGGTGGCACCCGGGCGTCGGTGTGCTGGCGGTCCTCAGCGCCGTCGTGCCGTACGCCACCATCCCGATGGAGATCTGGCTGCACCGCACCGGCCGTCTTCGGGGCGACTGGCGCCTCGACGCCACCGACGACCCGCGCGACCGCCGCTGGTACGACCGCCTGATGCGCTGGTTCCTCCGTCGCCCCTGGGTGCTCGCGGTGCTGCTGGTCGTGGGCATCGTCGCGCTGTACGTGATCCTGCTGCTGGTCGGCCCGCCCGGGGGCAAGTGACCCCGGCGTCGCCCCGTCTGTGCGGCCTCCGCGTCAGCGGCGCGCGACGGGCTGCTGGAGTTCCGTGACCCAGTCCGACTGGTCCTCCCCGACGGCGCGGACGTAGAGCTCCCGACACGGCCCGGCGTGCACGAGGCCGCGCGCGACCACCTCGGTGTGGATGGCGTGCCAGCTCTCCGCGATCCGCTCCATCGAGCCGAGGTGCACCCCGCAGACGGCGTCCTCCTCGGCGGGGAGTTCGATGATCTCGATCCCGTCGGCGGCGGGGCCGGAGTAGGAGTATCCGGCGACGATCTCCATCCCGTCCGGCAGCGTCCGGTACTGGGCGATCGGGGTGGTGAGGGCGCCGCACTCGTCTCCGATGACCTCGGCCACGGCGTCGAAGGAGGGGCCGACGACCTCGGCGACCGCCGGCTGCTCGGCGACGACGGTGCGCACGGCCGCCAGGCGCACGGCGGGGAGGGGTTTCTGGACGATCTCGATCTGCGACATGTGCTTCTCCTTCTCGATGAGGTGGAGGCGCCGCTCCACATCGACGAGTCGCGCGGCGGCGAGCCGGTGCTCCTGCTCCACCTCGGCACGCCGGATGCGCAGGAGGGCCGCGATCCGGTCGGCGTCGACACCCTGGGCGAGGATCGCCGAGATGTCGTCGAGGCCGAAGCCGAGCTGACGCAGGGCGACGATCCGGTGCAGGCGCTCGAGCTGCGACGGGTCGTACGACCGGTAGCCGGTGAACTCGTCCACGTGGGCGGGTACGAGCAGCCCGGCCGTGTCCCAGTGCCGGAGCATCCGGTGGGTCACCTGGCCGATCTGCGCGAACGCTCCGATGGACAACATGTCTCTGTTCTCCCGTCTGACACCGTGTGAGAGTCAAGCATGGCGGCTCGCGGACACCTGACGGCCCGGCGAAAAACTTGAGCCTGTTCATATCAAGTTCATTTGACAGCGTTTCGGCCCCGGCGTACACTTGAGCCATCGCGACTCAGGTTTCCCTGATCGCCGCAGGTTTCCAGACCACTACAGACTTCCCAACAAAGGAGAGAACACATGGCACGTGCTGTCGGTATCGACCTCGGAACCACCAACTCCGTCGTCAGCGTCCTCGAGGGTGGCGAGCCCAAGGTCATCGCCAACGCCGAGGGCTTCCGCACGACCCCTTCGGTCGTCGCCTTCACCAAGGACGGGGAGGTGCTCGTCGGCGAGACCGCGAAGCGCCAGGCCGTCACCAACGTCGACCGGACGATCGCCTCGGTCAAGCGCCACATGGGCACCGACTGGAGCTTCGACGTCGACGGCAAGAAGTGGACGCCGCAGGAGATCTCCGCGCGCATCCTCCAGAAGCTCAAGCGCGACGCCGAGTCCTACCTCGGCGACACCGTGACCGACGCCGTCATCACGGTCCCGGCGTACTTCAACGACGCCGAGCGTCAGGCCACCAAGGAGGCCGGTGAGATCGCGGGCCTCAACGTGCTCCGCATCATCAACGAGCCGACCGCGGCCGCCCTGGCCTACGGCCTCGACAAGGGCAAGGAGGACGAGCTCATCCTCGTCTTCGACCTCGGTGGCGGAACGTTCGACGTCTCCCTCCTCGAGGTGGGCAAGGACGACGACTTCTCCACGATCCAGGTGCGCGCCACCGCCGGTGACAACCGTCTCGGTGGAGACGACTGGGACCAGCGTCTCGTCGACTACCTGATCAAGCAGTTCAAGGAGACCACGGGCGTCGACGTCTCGGGTGACAAGATCGCCCTGCAGCGCCTCAAGGAGGCCGCGGAGCAGGCGAAGAAGGAGCTCTCCAGCTCCACGTCCACGAGCATCAACCTCCCGTACCTGTCGCTCACCGACTCGGGCCCCGTCTCGCTCTCCGAGACCGTGACCCGCGCGAAGTTCGAGGACCTCACGAAGGACCTGCTCGACCGCACCAAGAAGCCGTTCGAGGACGTCATCCGCGAGGCCGGCATCAAGGTGTCCGACATCGACCACATCGTCCTCGTGGGTGGTTCGACCCGTATGCCCGCCGTCGCCGAGCTCGTCAAGCGCGAGACCGGCAAGGAAGCCAACAAGGGTGTGAACCCGGACGAGGTCGTCGCCGTCGGCGCCGCGCTGCAGGCCGGTGTCCTCAAGGGCGAGCGCAAGGACGTCCTGCTCATCGACGTCACCCCGCTCTCCCTGGGCATCGAGACCAAGGGCGGCATGATGACCAAGCTCATCGAGCGCAACACGGCCATCCCGACCAAGCGGAGCGAGACCTTCACCACGGCCGACGACAACCAGCCGTCCGTCGCGATCCAGGTCTTCCAGGGCGAGCGTGACTTCACGCGCGACAACAAGCCGCTCGGCACGTTCGAGCTCACCGGCATCGCGCCGGCTCCTCGCGGCATCCCGCAGATCGAGGTCACGTTCGACATCGACGCCAACGGCATCGTGCACGTGTCCGCGAAGGACAAGGGCACCGGCACCGAGAAGTCGATCGTCATCTCCGGTGGCTCGTCGCTGTCGAAGGAGGACATCGAGCGCATGGTGCGCGAGGCCGAGGAGCACGCCGCCGAGGACAAGGCGCGTCGTGAGGCTGCGGAGACCCGCAACCAGGCCGAGACCCTCGCCTACTCCATCGAGAAGCTCATCTCCGAGAACGAGGACAAGCTCCCCGAGGACGTGAAGACCGAGGTCAAGGCCGACGTCGATGCGCTCAAGACGGCACTGGCCGGCTACGACGACGAGGCCGTGAAGACCGCGTTCGAGAAGCTCAACCAGTCCCAGTCGAAGCTCGGCGAGGCGATCTACGCCTCCTCGCAGGCGGACGCCGCCGGCGCTTCGGCCGAGGGCGAGACCCCGACCGGTGACGCCCCCTCCTCCGACGAGGACGTCATCGACGCCGAGGTCGTCGACGACGAGGACGAGAAGAAGTAATCATGACGGACAAGAACTTCGACGAGAACGAGGTTCCGGAGGGGTCGGATGCTCAGGCATCCGGCCCCGTGCCGCAGAACCAGGACTCCCGCGAGGCGAAGGCCGCCGAGGGCTCGGACGAGACCCCGGTCAACGCGGCTGCCGAGGCGGAGGAAGGGCTGACGGTCGAGGACATCCTCGGTGCCGCGCAGACGGCGGATGCCGCCGCGGGCGACGCCGCGATCGCCGACGCCGAGAACGCCCTGCTGACCGACCTCAAGCGCCTGCAGGCGGAGTACGCGAACTACCGCCGCCGTACCGAGGAGCAGCGCCAGATCGAGATCGAGCGCGCGAAGGGCGAGGCCGCCAAGGGCCTCATCCCCGTGCTCGACGACCTGGCCCGCGCCGAGCAGCACGGCGATCTGGTCGAGGGCAGCCCCTTCGCCGTGATCGCCGAGAAGGTGCGCGCGGTCGTGGAGCGCCTCGGCGTGGTCGCCTACGGCGAGAAGGGTGAGGAGTTCGACCCCCAGCGTCACGAGGCGATCTTCCAGCAGCCGACCCCCGGCACCTCGAAGACCACGGTGCTCGAGGTCGTCGAGGTGGGCTACCGCCTCGGCGAGGTCGAGCTGCGTCCTGCGAAGGTCGTCGTCGCCGTCCCTGCGGAGTAGGTGATCGATGGCCAGCCAGGATTGGTTCGATAAGGACTTCTACAAGACCCTCGGGGTCTCGAAGGACGTCAGCGACGCTGACCTGAAGAAGACGTACCGCAAGCTCGCGCGCAAGTATCACCCCGACTCCAATCAGGGCGATGCGAAGGCCGAGGCCAAGTTCAAGGAGATCAGCGAGGCGTACTCGGTGCTCTCCGACGCCGAGCAGCGCAAGGAGTACGACGAGATCCGCGCCATGGGTTCGGGTGCTCGCTTCACGGCGAGCGGCTCGGGCGCCGGCGGGTTCGAAGACGTCTTCAGCCGGTTCGGACAGCAGGGGCGCGGCCAGACCGCCGACTTCGAGGACATCTTCGCGATGTTCAACCAGGGCCAGGGCAGCTCGTTCGGCGGTGGCCGGTTCGGGCAGCCGAGCGGCGGCTTCCGCGGCTTCGGCGGTCCGCAGCGCGGCGCCGACGTCACGGCCCGCACCACGCTGGACTTCAGCACCGCCGTGCAGGGCGAGACCATCACCCTGCAGGGAGAGGACGGCAAGCCGTTCAAGGTGAAGATCCCCGCGGGCGTCGCCGACGGGCAGAAGATCCGGCTGCGCGGCCGTGGTCGCCCCTCGCCGGACGGCGGGGAGAGCGGAGACATCGTGGTGCAGATCACGGTGCGTCCGCACCCGGTCTTCACGCGGGACGGCCTCAACCTCCGCGTGGTGGTCCCCGTGACCTTCACCGAGGCGACGCTGGGCGCGACCATCGAGGTCCCGACGCTCGGCGGCGACGTGGTGAAGCTGCGTGTGGCCCCCGGAACTCCGTCGGGCCGCGTGCTCCGCGTCAAGGGTCGGGGTGTTGCGACCGCGAAGGGGACCGGTGACCTGCTCGCCGAGCTCCAGGTCGCGGTGCCCACGCACCTCGACGACGCCGCGCGCGAGGCTCTCGAGCGGTTCCAGGAGCTGGAGCCGCAGGAGAACCCGCGGGCCGAGCTCATGGCGAAAGCCCGCCGTTGACGAGCACAGGCTTTCGCGTCGGGTCAGGCGCTTCCGGAAGGGAGTTGCCTGACCTGGCGCGGCGGCCTGACGTGAAATCAGGAAGGAAGGCGTGATGGACGCGGACACCCCGGTCTTCGCGATCGCCGCAGCCGCCAAGCTCTCCGGCCTGCACCCCCAGACCCTCCGTCAGTACGACCGGATCGGCCTCGTGGTGCCGGGACGGACGCCCGGCGGCTCGCGTCGGTATTCGCACCGAAACATCGAGCAGCTGCGCGAGGTGGCCCAGCTCTCCTCCGAAGGGGTCAGTCTCCCCGCGATCGCCCGGCTCCTCGACCTGGAGGACGAGAACCGGATGCTGCGCGACCGTGTCGTCGCGCTGGAGAGCGCCCTCCGCGCCGAGCGCGAGAACCGTCCCGGCGTGCGGGTGTTCGCCGCCGGATCCGCGGGGGTCGTGCCCATGCCGACCGGCCGCCGCATCCGCCGTTCGACCGAGCTCGTGCTCTGGAGTCCGCGCTCCGGAGCCTGACCGCGCACCCCGGTGTGTATCCTGTCAACTGTTAACAGGAGGTCACCATGACGCAGACCGTCACGCGCGGGGAGTCGCTCGGAGCGCAGGTCGCGCGCGTGCTGCGCCAGCGCATCGTCCGAGGGGAGCTCGCGCCGGGGGCCCGGCTCACCGAAGAGGCCCTCGCCGAGGAGTTCGCCGTCAGCCGCGGTCCCGTGCGCGACGCCCTCACCCAGCTCAGCTTCGAGAAGCTCGTCGAGGTGCAGCGCCCGCGCGGCGTCTACATCGTGGGCCTCACGAGCGACGACGTCGACCAGCTCTACAGCCTCCGGGGCGCATTGGAGCAGCTCGCCCTCTCGCGGGCGATGCGGGTCGACGACGACGACCGGTGGCAGCCGATGGCCGACGCCGTCCAGCGCATGGCCGAGGCCGCGGACGCGGGTGACCATGCCGCCTTCGTCACAGCCGACCTCGACTTCCACTCCCAGATCTACGCCCTCGCCGATCACCCGCGGCTCGAGGGCGCCTGGAACCAGTACCTCCCCACGTTCACGGCGCTGCTCGAGGTCACGATCAACCACGACGAGGACCTGCACGAGTCGTCGGACGATCACGTGAAGCTGCTCGACGTCATGCGCACGGGAGCTCCGGAGGACGCCGCCGCGGTCCTCTCGGCTCACCTCGACGGCGCCCGGGAGCGGATGCTCCACGAGGTCGGCTCCCGCTGAGGCCGCCCCGTCCGCGAACTCCAGGCGTTCAGCGGACGGAAAAGAACGGTTCCTACCGTGGGGGCCAGGGCAAGAGCCCTGGTCCGCGCCCGCGCGGGTGTCCTGCCACGAAGGAAGAACCTCCTCATGACGAACACCACAGCCTCCGCCTCCTCCGCCTCGTCGCTCGGACTCCTCGTCCTGCGCATCGTCGTCGGCGCGATCTTCGCCGCCCACGGCGCCCAGAAGATCTTCGAGTTCACGATCCCCGGGACCATCGGCAGCTTCGCCGGCATGGGGGTCCCGCTCGCCGAGATCGCCGCGCCCGTCGTGGCCTTCCTCGAGCTCATCGGCGGGATCCTGCTGATCCTCGGACTGCTGACGCGTCCGGTTGGCATCCTCCTCGCCGTCGACATGCTGGTGGCCCTCGTGCTCGTGCACCTGCCCGCGGGCCTGTGGGTGACGGCCGGCGGCTACGAGTTCGTCGCCGTGCTCGGTGCGGCGGCTCTGGCGCTCGCGCTCACGGGGGCGGGCCGCTACTCCATCGACGCCGCGGCACTCCGCGGACGAGCACCGGCCTGGCTCGCCTGACGGGTCAGCCGCCCGCCTCGCGCGCCGGATCCACGCGGCGGACGAGGACCCAGGTGTTGCCGAGATCGGTGACCGTGTGGGTGAACTCGTCGAGCGCCGCCTGCGACAGCGCGAGGCCGCGTCCGCTCTCCGCCTCCTCGCCCGGCATCGACACGGCGTCCCAGTCGATCGGTGCCGGCGGGGCGGTGTCGCGGATGTAGGCGCGCAGCTCCTCCGCCGTCACGCGGACGTCGATGCTCAGGACGACGTCCGCGTGCTCGTTGTGCTGCGCGACGTTGGTCGTGACCTCGCTCAGCGCCAGGGTGAACAGCACCTGGTCCTGCGCCGGTACCTCCGGAGCCTGAGTCCAGAGCCGGTCGAGCTCGTCGAGGGCGCGGTCGACGAGGGCGAGCCCGGCGGGCCCGTCGATGTGGAAGGCCCGGATGTCAGCGTCCATCGAACGCCGATTCCGGCGTCGGGTAGTCGCGGAGCACGCGATCCAGGTTGGTGAGGTGGAGGACGGTGCGCACGGCCTCGGGGACGGCGGCGATGCGCAGATCGCCGCCGGCCACCCGGGCGCTCTTGAGGCCGCCCACCAGGGCGCCGAGGCCCGAGGAGTCGACGAACTCGGTGCCGCTGAGGTCGATCGCGATGCGCGGCTGCCCGGCGGCGACGAGGTCGCTCACCGCGTTGCGCAGCAACGGCGCGCCCGAGGCGGTCAGGCGCCCCGTGATCGCGACGACGGCGTACCCGTCCCTGGTGTCAGTGCTGACGTTCATTCGACTCCTTCTCGAGGACCTGCGCGGCGGGACCGCGATAGCGCGCCGCCTGGATGATGACGCTGAGGACGACCAGGTCGTACAGGACCCAGGCCGTGTTGACGAGGGTGCCGGTGCCGTCGCCCGTGCCGACGATGACCCGGGCGACCCCGATGACGAGGGCGACTACGAGTACGACCATGGCGGTGAGCTGCGGACAGATCTCGCGCCAGGGGACGCCGCGCGGATCCCGGCCGTCCTTCCTGGTCACGGCGAAGGACAGCGGCCGGCCGAGCACGACGTTGGCGAAGGCCGTCCAGCACGCGCGGATCCACACGGGGAACAGCGCGAGCGAGTACTGCTGACCTCGCCAGGTCTTCACCCCCTTCGCGACCACGAGGAACAGCGCCTGGTTGACGAGGAAGTACGGCAGGAACCGCACGAAGAAGTCGACCGACCAGGCGGTGACGGGAAGCACCCCGAACACGAGATAGATCACCGGGGCGGCGAGGTAGACGATCGCGGCGAAGCCGGAGAGGTAGCTCCACATCGTCGCGAAGTACATGAGGCGCTGCCCCACCGAGAGTCCGCGCTTGGCCAGGGGGTTGTCGCGCAGCATCACCTGCAGCGTCCCCTGGGCCCACCGCAGCCGCTGCGTGAGCATCGTCCTGAGGTCTTCCGGGGCGAGGCCGTGCGCCAGGATCTCGTGGTGGTAGACGCTCTTCCAACCGAGGGCGTGCAGCTGCATCGCGGTCGCCATGTCCTCCGTCACCGAGATCGTGGCGAGGGGGAGGATCGGCTGGGCCTCATCGGCCCGGTCGAGGCGGAGCGCGTCGAGCAGTCCGCGGACGGCCTCGACGGCGGTGAGGGGGGAGAGGTCCGAGGCGGCCAGAGCGTCGAGCCCGGCCTCGTCCACGATCACCTGCCCGAGCTCGGCGTCGTGCTGCACCGGCAGGGATTCGATCACGGCGAGGTCGGCGCGGATGCCCTCCAGGTCGTGCGCCACGAGGATGCGGGAGGCGTTGTCGACAGCTTCCCCCACGCGCGCGGCGACCTCGGCGACGGAGTCGCCGCCGGCGAGCTCCTTGCGTCCGCGGGCGATCGCGATGCGCAGCGCGCCGAGCTCGGTGGCGAGCGCGGGGTCGGTCGCGGCCTCGGCCTCGCGGGCGATCAGCGCCTCGGAGGTCTTGAGCGCCCGCGCGGCGGAGTCGGTGACGTTCCGCACGTAGCCCACGATGCCGAGCTGCATGAGCGCCTCGCGGCGGAGCACGGCGTTCGACCCGCAGAAGAAGGCCGCATTCCAGCCGTCCTTCCCCTGCTGGATCGGCCCGTAGAACAGCGGCGCCTGGCTGCCGAGCGGATCGGCTTCGTCGACGTTCACGAACCACTGCGGCGTCTGCACGAGGGCGACTTCCGGATCATCGGCGAAGTACCCGAGCGTGCGGTGCAGGATCAGCGGGTCCGGCACCTGGTCGGCGTCGAGGATGAGGAGGAACTCGCCGTCCGTCTGGAACAGCGCGCTGTTGAGATTGCCGGCCTTGGCGTGCCGGGGCTTGCCCGTCCAGTCCTCGGAACGCGTGAGATAGCCGACGCCCGCGGCCCTGGCCTCGGCCTCGAGCTCGGGGCGGGAGCCGTCGTCGAGGATCCAGGTGGAGTGCGGATAGGCGATCCGCTTCGCCGCCCTGGCCGTCGTCATGACGAGCTCGATCGGCTCGTCGTAGGTCGTGATGAACACGTCGACGGTGCCCTGCGGCGGCGATACCGGCGCTGGACGCTCCTTCGCGCGCCACATCGTGAGGCAGAAGAGGAACGTGTCGATGAGGCTGTAGGTCTCGGCGATCACGAGCGGCACCGCGATCCACCAGGCCGACCAGTTCACCGACTCCAGCCACCGCCACGCGACGTAGTTCACGCCGAGCAGGACCGAGAGGAGTGCGAGGACACGGATCGTCGCGAACCGCGCGGTCATGTGTCCCTCCGCACGACGACGACCGTGATGTCGTCGGTCGCGCGCTCGTCGTTCGCGAGCCGCAGAGCCTCGCCGACAGCACCGCCGGGGCCCATCTCTGCGAGGACGCGCTCGACGTGGCCGAACGGGTCGTCTGGATCGAGCACGTCGAGGAGTCCATCGCTGCAGCAGATGAAGGCATCGCCCGGTTCCAGGCGGGTGGTCACCGGAACCCGGGGGTCGACGAGGCCCATGCCCATGCCGAGGGGCAGGTTCGTGGAGCGCAGCGGCGTCCACGACCCGTCCGCCCGGACGACGAAAGCGAGGCTGTGGCCGGCGTCGATGACCTCGAGGTCTCCCGTCTCCGGCTGCAGCTCGGCGACGACGGCCGTGACGAACATCGACGTGTCCGCGAGATCGTCCTCGAGCAGGCGGTCCACCTCGATCACGGCGTCGGACAGCGAGCGCTCCGGCGCCGTCCGCAGGGAGGCGCGCACCGTGGCCGCGACCAGCGCCGGTCCCGTGCCCTTGCCCATCGCGTCGGCGAGGGTCACGCGCAGGGCCTCCCCGTGGCGTGAGAAGTCGTAGTAGTCCCCGGCGAGCGTTCCCCGTGGGGCGGCGCCGGCGGCGATCGTGTACCCGTCGATCTCCGGGTGCACCCGCGGGCGCAGAGCCCGCTGCACCACGGCGGCGTGGTCGACGTCGGCGTCCTGCGCCAGCTCCGTCTGCACCCAGAACGCGAGGTCGCGCAGGAGGTCCTGCTGGGCGTCGGTGAATGTGTGCGGCTCCGTGTCGAGCACGCACAGCGTCCCCACCGGCTCGCCGCCCGGCGCGTGCAGCGGATGGGCCGCATAGAAGCGGAGGTGCGGATCGCCGGTCACGAACGGGTTCTCGGCGAAGAGGTCGGTCGTGCTCGCGTCCTCCACCACCACCGTCCGGTCCTGCGACACGGTGTAGTCGCAGAACGAGTCCTGGCGCGGTGCCTCGTTCCCCCCGAGGCCGATCTGCGATTTGCGCCACTGCCGGTCGCGGTCGATCAGCGAGACGCTGACCATCGGCACGCCGAACATCTCCTTCGCCAGTCGTGCCACCCGATCCACCCGCTCATCGGGTGGTGTGTCAAGGATCCCCAGTTCCTCGAGCGCTGCCTGTCGCCGTCGCTCGTCGAACATTCCCCCGGCCCTCCTCCGTGTTTATTCCCCTCATCCTAGGGAGGAACGTCACCCGGGGCATCAGCGCGCCGACGAGGCATTCAGGCGAACCACAGGAAACGGTTCTGCGCAAGCCCCGAGGGGAACCGGTTCTCCGGATCTAGCATCGCGCCAGGACGGAGCGCCGTGTCTGCGCGTCCTCGGAAAGGAGGCAGGTGGATGCCGCTCAAGACCCGCCAGCGGGACCGGTACAACCGCCGAGAGGCCCTCGCCGGCTATCTGTTCATCTCCCCCTGGCTCCTCGGATTCCTCATCTTCACGGCCGGCGCGATGGTCTACAGCCTGTACATCTCGTTCAGCAGCTACAACCTCGCCACGAACAGCGCCCGCCCGGTCGGCATCGACAACTACGCCAACCTCTTCGAGGATCCGCGGGTGGGCGTCTCGCTCGCGAACACGCTGTTCTATGTGGTGATGGCGGTGCCGCTGGAGATCGTGTTCGCGCTGATCCTCGCCCTGCTGCTCAACCGCGTCGGGCGGGGTGCGGGAGCGTTCCGCGTGCTCTACTACCTGCCGAAGATGACGCCGGCCGTCGCGACCGCCGCCGTGTTCTTCCTCCTCCTGAACGGCAACTCCGGGGCGATCAACCAGTTCCTCCGGGTGTTCGGCATCCAGGGGCCGCAGTGGCTCGTCGACCCCGCGTGGGTCAAGCCGAGCATCGTGATCATGACGCTGTGGACCGTCGCGGGGACCATGGTGATCTTCCTCGCGGCGCTGAAGAACGTGCCCGTCGAGCTGTACGAGGTGGCCTCGCTCGACGGGGCGGGACCGATCAGGAAGTTCTTCTCGATCACCCTCCCGATGATCTCGGGGGCGATGTTCTTCAACGTCATCGTGCTCTCGATCGCCGCGTTCCAGATCTTCGACCAGGCGTACCTGCTGTTCTGGCGGGATCAGAGCAACTCGTCACCGGAGGCGTCCCTCTTCTACGCGATCTACCTGTTCCAGCAGGCGTTCCGGCAGTTCAACTTCGGCTTCGCGGCGGCGATGGCATGGCTGCTCTTCGTCATCATCATGATCATCACGCTCATCCAGGTGAAGGTCGGCAACCGCTTCGTCTACTACGAGGGAGACCGCTGATGTCCCAGACCCTGCGTCAGGTCCCCGTCGAGGCGGAGCCCGAGAAGGCCCCGGGCACGTTCACGACCACCGTCGCCACCCGCTCGCGCTGGCGTCGTCGGCTGCGGCAGCCGAAGAGCCTCGCCGCCCGGATCGTGCTGAACATCATCCTCGTGCTGTTCGCGCTGCTGTTCCTGTACCCGTTCGCGTGGCTCATCGCGGCGAGCTTCAAGCCCCGGGCGAGGTATTCGACAACGCCCTCATCCCGAAGACGTTCGTGCCGGAGAACTACGTCGAGGTGTGGAATCAGCTCCCGCTGCTGAACTGGATGGGCAACAGCATCGCCATCGCGCTGCTCGCCGCCGGTGCCGTCGCGATCTCCAGCTCGATCGTGGCGTTCGGGTTCGCCTACTTCCGCTTCCCGGGGCGCGGCCTGCTGTTCGGCCTCGTGCTCGCGACGATGATGCTTCCCGGCGCGGTGACGATGATCCCGATCTACCTCATCTGGAAGGAGACCGGACTCCTCGGCACCTGGGTGCCGCTGTGGGGCATGAACCTCTTCGGCTCGGCCTTCTACATCTTCCTGCAGCGACAGTTCTTCCTCGGCCTGCCGCGGGAGCTGTTCGAGGCGGCGCGGCTCGACGGGGCCAGCGCCTGGGGACTGTTCTGGCGGATCGCGATGCCGCTGTCGATCCCGTCGTTCGTCATCGTGTTCCTGTTCGAGTTCCAGGCCAGTTGGAACAACCTGCAGGCCGCCCTCATCTACCTCAACGCCGGATCGGTGGACGAGTTCACCGCGCCGCTCGGCATCGCGTACGCCATGACCAAGTACAGCCCCACCGCGGGCGGTCACGGCGACTACCAGTACGTCATGGTCGCCTCCCTCCTGGTGACCCTCCCGATGCTCATCCTCTTCGCCTTCGGGCAGCGCGCCTTCATCGAGGGCGTCGCGACCCAGGGGCGAAAGGGATGACGAACCACAGATCGAAAGGAGCAGTCATGCGCACACGCATGCTGGGAATCACCGCGGTCGCCGCGGCATCCGTCCTCGTCCTCGCCGGGTGCGGCGGGGGAGGGGGAGACGACCAGGCGGCCGACGCCGACTTCGGGGCGGAGCCGAGCGGCACGCTGAAGGCGTGGGGCTTCGAGAACGCCGACGACGTCGGCACCTCGCGCATGGACTACGCCGCCGAGCAGCTGAAGGACGTCGAGGTCGACCTCGACGCGACGGCCTTCGACGCGCAGAAGTTCACCACCCGCATCGCGAGCGGCGACGTGCCCGACGTGGTGCAGATGGACCGCAGGTACGTGACCACGTATGCCGCGCAGGACCTCATCATGCCGCTCGACGAGTGCTTCGCGGCCCAGGACGTCTCGCCGCGCGACCACTGGTACCCCTTCGTCGTCGACGACGTCACCTACGACGACGCGGTGTGGGCGGTGCCGCAGTTCTACCAGCCGCCGGCGATCCTGCTGAACAAGGCTGTGCTCGACGAGGCGGGGGTGACGGCGGACGAGATCGACACCTCGAAGCCCGACGTGCTGCTCGGCGCGATCGAGAAGATGTACCAGGAGTCCGGCGGTGTGCCCACGCGGCTCGGTTTCGACCCGGTCGCGACCGGTCAGGCCGGGCTGTGGATCCTCGGCATGGGCGGCCAGCTCAACGATGACAAGGGGGCGCCCACCCTGGACGACCCCAGCAACATGGCCGGCATCGAGATGCTCAAGCAGATCACCGACGCGCAGGGCGGCTTCGCGGCCGTCAAGAGCTTCAGCGACTCGTTCGACGCCTTCGGCGACCAGAACCAGTTCGTCGCCCAGCAGGTCGGGGCGCAGGTGAACGCGCAGTGGTACCCGAACGTGCTGAGCCCCTACGCCGACCAGATCGACCTCGAGGCCGTGCCGTTCCGGAATGCCGACGGGGAGCCGTTCTCGGTCGCCTCGGGCACCGCGTTCGTGATCCCGGCCGGAGCGGAGAACCCCGCGGCGGCGTGCGCGTGGATGGTCAACCTCACCTCCGACGACGCGTGGAACGCGGCGGGCGAGGCGCGTGCCGAGACCCTGAAGACCGACGGCGGGATCAACACCGGGCTGTTCACCGGGTCGCCGTCCGCCGACCAGTCCATCCGCGAGACCTTCGTCACCGACAGCGGCAACGCCGGCTTCGACCAGGTCATCTCCACCTACTACGACGTGGTGGACTACGGGCAGTCGTTCGGCTCCTCCCCGGCGGGCCAGGAGATCCAGAACGAGCTGAACAACGCCATCACCGCGGCGCTGCTCGGGGACAAGTCGCCCGGGGACGCGCTGAAGGAGGCGCAGGAGGCCGCGATGCGGGCGTACGAGAACGCCACGGCCGGCTAGCCCGGTCAGACGCGGAGGGACGGCGCCAGGCGGGCATTCCCGCCTGGCGCCGTCCTTCGCGCAGGCGGGCGTGGATGATGGTGGCATGGGAATCGACCGCTCCACCATCCGTGTCAAAGCCATGCTGGTCGCTCCGAGCGCGGACGGGATGTCTCACCTCGTCAGTGTCAACGCACCGACCACGGAGAATCCTCGGGGATACCATCGGCTGATCGGGGGGAGTGTCGAACTCGGCGAGTCTTTCCGGGACGCGATAGTCCGAGAGGTGGATGAAGAGCTCGGAGCACGCATCCACGGGCTCGAACACGTCGGGATCGTCGAGAACATCTTCCGCTTCAACGGTGAGATCGGCCATGAGATCGTCGCTCTGTACTCCGGCTCACTCGATCCGGCACCGGGCGTCGATGGTGGGACGCTCACCGAGTCGGATGGCTCGGCGGTACCTGTCGTGTGGCGCTCGTTCGACGACGCCGGCCACGAGGTTCCCCTGTACCCGACCGGAGCGGCTGACTTGATCCGAACGTCGCGCGAGGGGAGAGAGGGCGACCATGGACCAGCGCGAGCTCGATGAGCGGATCCGCGACTACTACGAGGAGCAGTTCGACGAATCGGTGCGGTTGACGACCCGGTCGGCGCAGGGGCCGCTGGAGCACCAGCGCATCCAGGAGCTGATCGCCAGGCACCTCACCGAGGGCCGTGTGATCGATGTCGGAGGCGGGGCGGGTGTCCATGCGCGCTCTCTCCTGGACCGCGGCCATCACGTCACGCTCGTCGACCCGGTGCCCGGGCACGTCCGCGGGGCGGCGGAGCGAGGTGTGGACGCCCGCGTGGGCGACGCGCGCTCCCTGCCGTTCGCCGCGGACAGCTTCGATGCCGCCCTTCTCCTCGGCCCGCTCTACCACCTGGCCGACCGCGCGGACCGTCTCGAGGCGCTCGGCGAGGCCGCACGGGTGGTGCGATCCGGCGGCTGGGTGTTCGCGGCAGGCCTCTCGCGGTTCGTCGGATTCGGTCAACTCGCGCTGGGCGTGACCGACCTCCAGCTCGACGACGAGCACGGCGCCCTGCTGGAACACGGGACTCCCTCCTCGCGGGGTCGCTTCCCGGCGGGGCACTTCCATACGGCGGAGTCGCTCGCCGAGGAGGCCGTCTCCGCCGGACTCGACGTTCTGGAGGTCCATGGCGTCGAAGGGCCCGGCGGGCTGTTGCTGGAGGGGATGCCCGTGGAGGAGACGGCGCTCACGCAGGCGGCCCTCCAGCTGGCACGAGCCGGGAGCACCGTTCCCGGAATCCGGGAGCTGAGCCCGCACCTCCTGGCCGTGTGTCGCGTGCGGTGACTCGGCCACAGTGTTGACTGTTAACAGTCAACACTGGTAGCCTCGCGGTGTCGACAACACGGTCGACCCACGTAGAGGAGCAAAGATGCCCCGCATGCGCATCACTCGGGCGGCCGCTGCCTTCGCCGCCCTCGCCGCCACCGCTCTGGTGCTGTCGGCCTGCACGAAGGTCGACGAGAGCGAGGGGGCCGCCTCGACCTATCCCGAGGACGACATCCGGCTGATCATCCAAGCCAACCCCGGCGGCGGCTCCGACCTGTCGTCCCGCGCGCTCGCCACCGAGCTCGAGAAGATCCTCGGCGTCAGCGTGATCCCGGAGAACATGCCCGGAGCCGCGGGAGCGCTCGCGATGGAGTACGTCGGCTCGCAGGATCCGGACGGCTACGTCATCGGGTTCGCCCCGGTCGAGATCGCGATGCTCAACACGACCCAGAGCGCCGACGTGCTGCCCGACGACTTCGACCTGCTCGGACAGATCATGCTCGCCCCCGGCGTCATCACGGTGGGTGCCAACAGCGGCATCGAGACCCTCGACGACCTCGTCACCCAGGCGAAGTCCGGCGCGGTCACGGTCGCGAACTCCGGCGCCGGCTCGATCTGGGAGGCCGCCACCCTCGGTCTCGGCAAGGCCACGGACGCCGACTTCACCCCCGTCCCCTACGACGGTGGCGCCACGGCGGTCGCGGCCGCCGCGTCCGGTGAGACCGTCGCCGCCGTCTCCGGACTCGGCGAGGCCCTCGCGCAGGGCGAGGCCGTCCGCATCCTCGCGGTCATGAACGACGAGCGTCACCCGGACGCGGAGGACGTCGAGACGGTCGAGGAGGCCATCGGCGAAGAGGTCGTCTTCGGCGGCTGGGGCGGCATCTACGCACCGGCCGGCCTGCCCGACGACGTGCACGACGCCCTCGAGGCCGCCGTCAAGGAGGCCGTGGAGTCCGAGAGCTACCAGAAGTTCCAGGCGGACGCCGGCAACCTCGTGGTCTACCGCGACTCCGCGGAGTGGACCGGGTTCGTCGACGACCAGTTCGCCCTGTTCCAGGATCTCCTGGGCTGAACACCTCCGGTGGGGTCGGCACGCGCCGACCCCGCCGCGTCCTCCGACGAAGGAGCACCATGACCAGCCCCGACACCGCGGCCGAGTCGGCCGCGCCGGGCGGCTACGAGGGGGCGACCGCCTCGCGACCCCTCGAGATCGCGTTCGCCGCCGTCGCCCTCGCGATCACCGCCGGCTATCTCTTCCTCGCCACGCAGATCCCGCTGCGCCGCGAGGCCGCCCCCGGACAGATCGACGCGCGCTTCTGGCCGCTCGTCATCGGCGTGACCGGCGTCGTGATCGCGATCGCCCTGCTCGCCGTGGCGATCACGCGACCGGCACCCACGCGGGAGGACCTCGAGCGCATCCAGCCGGGCGGCGTCCTCCGGGTGGTCGCGACGATCGCGATCGCCGGTGCCTTCATCGCGCTCTGGTCCCTCGGCTCGGTCATCCTCTTCGGCTACCGGATCGAGGTCTTCCCGATCGCCTGCGCCCTGCTCATGGCCGCACTGATGCTCCTCTACGGCCACCGCCGCTGGCTGAGCCTCGTCATCTACTCCGCCGCCGTCACGGCGTTCGTCTACGTCGTCTTCGGCATGCTCCTGAGGATCCCCCTGTGAACGCGCTCCTGGAGGGGCTGAACTCGCTCCTCGACATCTCGATCCTGCTGTACATGGCGGTCGGCCTCGTCCTCGGCTTCATGGTCGGCGCCTTCCCTGGCATCACCGCGACCATGGCCGTCGCGCTCGCGGCCGGCTTCACCATGACCCTCGAACCCGTGCAGGGCCTCGCGGTGCTGCTGACGATCTACGTCGCGGCGAACTTCGGCGACCGGGTGCCGTCCATCCTCATCAACACCCCAGGGACTCCCGCCTCCATCGCCACCACCCTCGACGGCTATCCGATGGCGAAACAGGGCAGGGCCGGTCTCGCGCTGACGATCTCCGCGATCGTGTCGGCCGTCGGCATCCTCGCCTCGCTCGTGCTCTTCTCGGTCGCCGCCGTGCCGATCGCCAGCTTCGCCCGGGACTACTTCAAGTCGCCCGAGCTGTTCGCGCTCGTCGTCTTCGGCATCGCGATCATGATCGGCATCTCGTCCAAGTCGATGCTCAAGGGCATCCTCGCGGGCCTCTTCGGACTCATGCTCGGCAGTGTCGGAACGTACGCCGCTACGGCCGACCAGCGCTTCACGTTCGGTGTGCTGGAACTCGTCGAGGGCGTGAACTTCATCGCCGTCATCATCGGCCTCTTCGGCATCGCCGAGCTCTTCGACCAGCTCCTCACGCACCGGAAGTCGCACGTCCGGCCGATCTCGAGCCTCGGGCGGTGGTGGCCGAACCGCGCCGAGCTGAAGCAGAGCGGACGGGCCACCGCGGTCGGCGGCGCGGTCGGCCTCGGTGTCGGCCTCATCCCGGCGGCCGGCGGCGACATCGCCGGGCTCATCGGCTGGGAGCGGGCGCGCAAGGCGTCAAAGCACCCGGAGATGTTCGGCAAGGGGTCGATCGAGGGCGTCGCCGCGTCCGACACCGCCTCCAGTGCCACGCTCGGCGGCTCGCTGACCACCACGATGGCACTCGGCATCCCCGGGGACTCCGTGATGGCGGTGATGATCGGCTCGATGATCATCTGGGGCATCACCCCCGGGCCCACGCTGTTCACCAACCGCCCCGATCTCGTCGTCTCGATCGTCGGGATCATGCTCGTCGCGACCCTCCTGTCGCTCGCGCTGAGCCTCGTGCGGATGAAGGGCATGGTCAAGCTGCTCGACGTGCCGCAGCCGTATCTGTGGAGCGGCATCCTCATCTTCTGCATCATCGGCACGTACGCCACCTCGAACAGCCTGTCGACGGTCGTCACGATGCTCGTCTTCGGTGTGGTCGGCGTGCTGCTCAAGCGCATGCAGGTTCCGGCAGGGCCCGTGGTGCTCGGTCTCCTGCTCGGTCCGCTCGCCGAGGAGAACCTCGCCCGCACGCTGGCGATCCTGCCGACGCGGCCGTTCTTCGAGGTCGTCAGCCCGATCGCCCTCGTCCTGCTCGCGCTCGCGGTGCTGTCGATCGTGATGCCCGCGATCCGCGCCGCCCGCACGCCCCGGGCAGAGCGGGCCTCGGTGGAGGACTCGATCCTCCACACCGACAGCATCGTGCAGATCGAGAAGGCACACGACGAGCTCGCGGCGCAGCCCGACCTGCTCACCTCCACCGTCCGCAACGTCGACGCCGGTGCGCGCCGGGGACGCGCCGACCGCAAGAACCGCAAGAGCACGACCCCCGAGGAGACCGAGAAGTGACCCGCTACGACATCCTGACCGCCGTCCCGACCGCGTTCCACCGCGACGGGACCCTCGACCTCGACGGGTCGCGTGCGATCTTCCGGTTCGTGGCCGACTCGGGGAACGAGGGCGCCTTCGTCCTCGGCACCACGGGCGAGTTCCCCGCCGTGGACGCGGGCGAGTTCCGGGCGCTCGTGGGTGCCGCGCTGGAGGAGCTGGCGGACCGGATGCGCGTGATCGTGCACGTCGGACAGCCGAGCACCTTCGAGGCCGTGCGCCTGGTCGGCATCGCGAAGGAGCTGGGGGCCACGGAGTTCGCGGCCCTCACCCCCTATTACCTGCGTGCCACGGACGACGCGATCCTCGACTACTACCGCGCCGTCTCGGCCGCCGTGGGGGAGGGGCGCCTCTACGTCTACATCTATCCCGCGCGCAGCGGGAACCCCGTCTCGCCGGAGCTGCTCGTGCGCATCGCCGCCCTGCCGAACGTGGTCGGTGCGAAGGTGAGCGAGCTCTCGCTCGACGACATCGCGGCGTACCGCGCGGTGGTGCCGGCCGACTTCGAGCTCTACACCGGCGCCGACCGCGACCTCATCGCAGCTGTCGAAGCGGGCGCGCAGGGCGTCGTCTCTGGTGTCTCCTCCGTGACGCCGAAGCCCTTCCGCGCCCTTGCCGACGCCGGACGCTCCGGCGATGCGGACGCCATCGTCGCGGCACAGGCCGCCGTGGACGACGTCGTCGCGCTCATCGGCGGCGACATGGCGCGCATGAAGGAGGCGTACCGCGTGCTCGACGTCGTGGACACGCACTGCCGTATGGCCATCGCCGAGCCCTCCGCCGACCAGCGGGCGGCCGTCGCGCAGGTCGTGGCCGCGCACCGCTGACGCGAATCCGGGACACGCACGGACGGGATGCCGCGGCCTTCGGGTCGCGGCATCTCTGCGTATCCCCTCACTTGCTTGTCTGACAAGTAGCGGCGCCCGGAAGGTCACTTGACGACAGGTACACGGACTGTCTAGGCTCATGACCGGGAATTCCGCCGATGTCGCGAAGGAGCGAACGGAACATGTCAGACAAGATCGAGGTCACCGGGTCCGACTTGTCGGACGCGCTCGCGCGACGTCTGGCTCAGCACCTGCAGCGCTCCGGGCTGGAGATCGGCGACCCGCTGCCCACCGAGGCCGAGCTCGGCGCCGTCCTGGAGGTGGGACGGCAGCGTATCCGCGAGGCCCTCAGCGTCCTCGAGGCGTTCGGCATCGTGGTGTCCCGGCAAGGGGCGCGCCGGGTCTGGCGAGGATTCCGCGCCGCCGATCTCGCCACCCGCTGGATCGGCTTCGTCGACGACCCGGAGGCCGCCACCCGGGAACTCCTGGAAGTGCGTCACGCGCTGGAGACGTCTCTGCTGCCTCTGGTGATCCCGCGCCTGCAGCCGAGCGACCTGGCCCGTCTGCGGCTGCTCTCGGAGGAGATGGTGGAGCGCGCCCTGCGCAACGAGAGCTTCGCCGAGCTCGACCAGCAGTTCCACCGCGGGCTGCTCGCGCCGATGGGCAATGCGTTCGTGGATCAGTTCCTGCAGTCCTTCTGGGTCGTCTTCGCCGCCGCGCGACGCGAGGAGCCCGTCGAGGAGGATCCCGCCATCGCCGCGATGCACGGTCGCATCATCGATGCGATCGAGGCCGGCGACACCCGCCGGGCCGTCCATGAGCTGGACGCCCACTTCTACGGTGTCCGCAACCGCTATCCGGACATCGACTTCGGCACCACGGCCGCGCTGCCGGTCTGACCCTCCCCGCACCGGCGCGTTCTGTCGCACCCGTCTTGAAATCGATTTCGCACGACCCTCATCTGATCGACGAAGGAGTACGCATCATGAGATCCACCCGAATCCTCCCCGCCCTGGCCGCCCTCGGCGTCGTCGCCCTCGCCGCCGGCTGTGCCGGCAGCGCCCCGTCAGGGGAGGGCGACGGCCCTGTCGAGATCACGTACTGGCTCTGGCAGGACGACGCGACCGACCCCACCTGGACAGAGCTCGCGGACGAGTTCAACGGCGCACAGGACGACGTGAAGGTCGTTCTGGAGACGATCCCGCTCGACCAGTACCAGAACCAGCTCGTGTCCTCCGCGATGAACGGCACCGGGCCGGACGCCGCCCGCAGCAAGGACTGGTGGCTCGGGCAGTTCGCGCCGCAGGGCGCCATCGCCGACCTCACCTCGTACGTCGACGGCTGGGACGCCTCGGACGACGTCGTCGACTCGCTCTGGGCGACGGGTCAGCTGCCCGGCGAGGACGCGGTGTACATGCTGCCCCACCAGTACACGACGCTCTACCTCTACTACCGCACGGACTACTTCGAGGAGCTCGGGCTCGAGGCTCCGCGCACCCAGCAGGACCTCCTGGACGCGGCGGCCGCCCTCACCGGTGACGGCAGGTACGGCATCGACGTCCGCGGCGGTGCCGGCGGACAGGACCAGTGGCTCGCGTGGATGTACGCCGGCGGGGCGTCGGTCGTCGACGACTCCGGCGAGGTCGTCCTGGACGACGCGAAGGGCGTCGCGGTGAACGAGGACTACCTCCGCATCGTCACCGACCTGCAGGCGGCGCCCCCCGGATCGATCACGGCCGCCTTCGCCGACGTCAAGACGAACTTCGTCGAGGGCCTCACCGGCATGATGATCCACCACCCGGGTTCCCTGAAGGAGCTGCAGGGGGTCTTCGGCGACAAGCTCGGCGTCGTCCCGATCCCGACGGCCGACGGCAAGCCCGGCGCGACGCTCGGCAGTATGAGCGGCAACGTCATCCTCGAGGGCTCCGACAAGAAGGACGCCGCCTGGGAGTGGATCTCCTGGCTGAGCGAGGAGGCGCAGATGGAGAAGATCTCCGCCTCGCCGCAGGGTCAGCTGCCGGTGCTCGAGTCGGTCATCGACACCGAGGCGTACTCGTCCGACCCGCAGCTCGCGGTCGCCGTCGACGCGATCCCCACCGCCAAGACGTGGCCTGCGCTGGAGGGGGTGGCCGAGCTCGCCGCGAAGGAGTGGAACCCGCTCATCCAGCAGGCGTTCCAGGGCGAGATCAGCAGCCAGGACGTGCTGACGAAGATGTCCGACGTGCTGCGCTGAGGATCGACATGGCAAGCTCCACCCTCACGGAAGCGGTCGTCACCGGCCGGCCGGCCCCGCGCCGGCCGGTGACCCGGCCCCGGCGACGCGCGCGCCGCGGCTCGGTCGCCCCCCTCGTCCTGCTCGCGCCGGCGATCGTGCTCGTCGCGGTCTTCGCCGGATATCCGCTCGTCCGCTCGATCTGGTTCTCGTTCAACGACGTGAGCGTCTTCACCGGCGTGCTCGAGTTCGTCGGGTTCCAGAACTTCGCCAGCGTCATCGGCACCGCGGAGTTCGTCCCCACGCTGGGCCGCACGGCGTTCTGGACCTTCGGTGCCGTCGCGCTCCAGCTGATCGGCGGGCTGTCGCTCGCGCTCATGCTGAACAACCGCTTCCCCCTGCGGGGCGTGTACCGCGGGCTCATCATGATCCCGTGGGCCACGCCGAGCGTCCTGGTCGCGCTGATGTGGAAGTGGATCCTCGACCCCAACAACGGCGTCCTCAACCAGTGGCTGCTGAACGCGGGGATCATCGACGCGCCGATCGAGTTCCTCTCGCAGAACAGCACCGCGCTGCCGACGCTCGTGATGATCGACGTCTGGCAGGGCATCCCGCTCTTCGCCATCATGATCCTCGCGGCACTGCAGAGCGTGTCCGGCGAGCTCAAGGAATCGGCGCAGATCGACGGGTGCGGCCCGGTCGGCGTGTTCCGCCACGTCGTGCTGCCCGCCATCCTCCCGACGATCCTCATCACGACGCTCCTGCGCCTGATCTGGACCTCGAACTACGTCGACCTCATCTTCATCCTCACCGGCGGCGGGCCGGGCACCTCCTCGACGACCCTGGCGCTGGAGTCCTATCTGACGACCTACAAGGCCAGCGACTTCGGCGCCGGCGCGGCGTACGCGGTCATCCAGGCCCTGTTCCTCGCCGTCTTCATCGCGCTCTACGTGCGCCTCACCCGGAAGGACACCACGCGATGAGCACGACGACCGCTCCCGTCCGCTTCGGCCGTCTCGCGGGACGGACCGGCTTCGCGATCGCCCTCCTCGGCGTGCTCGCGATGGTGCTCGGTCCCTACATCGTCATGTTGCTGACGTCGCTCACGCCGCGGGACGAGCTCGCCGGCGCCGGAGCGAACCTCATCCCCTCCGAGTTCACGACCGCGTCCTACGCCGAGCTGCTGTCGACGACGCCGTTCCTGACCTATCTGCGGAACAGCCTCACCGTCGCCGCGATCGCCGTCCCGGTCACGCTCGTCGTCTCCACCGGCGCCGCGATCGCGATGTCGCGGTTCGACTTCCGCGGCCGCGGGGCCGTGATGATCGGGCTGCTGCTCGCGCAGATGTTCCCCGCCGTGCTGCTCGTGATCTCGCTGCAGGGGCAGCTGCGCGGGATGGGGCTGATGGACACGACGCTCGGTCTCGCGCTCGTGCACGCCGCGTTCGCCACGCCGTTCGCCACCTGGCTGCTCAAGGGGTTCGCGGACTCCATCCCCCGGGAGATCGAGGAGGCGGGCCAGATCGACGGGGCCTCGTCCGCACAGATCGTCCGCATCCTCCTGCTGCCCCTGCTGCGGCCCGGGATGGTGGCGGCGGGAACCTACGCGTTCATCCTCACCTGGAACGAGTTCCTCTACGCCCTCACCTTCACCTCGCAGACGGCGACGCGCACCCTGCCGGTCGGGCTGCACCTGTTCATCGGCGAGTACCAGATCCGGTGGGACCTCCTCACCGCGGGCGGCGTGCTCTCGGTGCTCCCCGTCGTCGTCGGCTTCCTCCTCGTGCAGAAGCGCCTCGTCGCCGGTCTCGCCGCCGGCGCCGTCAAGGGCTGAAGCTCCCGTCCCCTCCTCGTCGTCCCGGAAGGACCACGCATGAAAATCGAATCGATCGACCTCCAGCTCTCCCGCATCCCCCTCCCCAAGGGGCCGTGGGGAGACCAGATCCATCGGGTGACCCACATCGAGATCATCCTCGCCGACATCACCACCGACACCGGGCTGGTCGGCACCGGGTTCAGCCACACCTCCGGTGTCGGCGGCCAGATGATGATGGCGGCGCTGCGCGAGCTCATCCCGACGCTCATCGGCCGCGAGGTCAATCCGCGGGCCGTCTGGCAGCACTCCTGGCAGCACCTGCGCGACAACGGCCCCGGCGGCACCACCACGCTCGCCCTCGCCGCGATCGATGTGGCGCTGTGGGACCTGCTGGGGCTGCACTACGAGCAGCCGCTCGCGAAGCTCCTCGGCCAGGTGCGCGATCGGGTCGCACTGTACGGCAGCGGCATCAACCTCAACCTGTCCGCCGAGGAGGTCGTCGAGCAGGTCAAGGAGTGGAAGGCCGACGGGTACGCCGCCGGGAAGGTCAAGGTCGGCAAGCCGGACCTCGAGGAGGACGTCTACCGGCTCACCAAGATCCGCGAGGCGGTCGGCGAGTATCCGCTCATGGTCGATGCGAACCAGGGATGGACGTACGGGGAGGCGGTCCGGGCGGTCACCCGGTTCCGCGACCTCAACCTCTACTGGGTGGAGGAGCCGCTGCGCGTGGACGACGTCGCCTCGCACGCGCGCCTCCGGGCCCGCTCGCCGATCCCGATCGGGCTGGGGGAGAACGTCTACACGCTCCAGCAGTTCAACCAGTACCTCCTCGCCGACGCGTGCGACTTCATCCAGGCCGACGTCGGTCGCGTGGGCGGCATCACGCCCTACATGGACATCGCCGCCCTGGGCCGGGCGTACAACGCCCCGATGACGCCGCACTTCGTGATGGAGCTCACGGCGAACGTGCTCTGCGCGGTGCCCAACGCCCTGTTCGGCGAGATGACGGACGGGGGCACGCTCAGCGACCTCGGCGTCATCGTGCCGCAGCGGCCGCAGAACGGGTTCTTCGTCCCGACCGGAGCGCCGGGGAACGGCCTGGAGTACGACCGTGAGAACCTCGCGCGGCACGCGGTGAGCTGAGGGAGACGAACGACATGACGGACATCTTCGACCTCACCGACCGCATCATCCTGGTCACCGGCGGCCTCGGCCAGATCGGATCGGCCTTCGTCCGCGAGCTCCACGGACGCGGTGCCCGGGTGGCCGTGGCATCGCGCACCGTCGACGCCGCACGCCTGCAGGAGGTGTTCCCCGAGATCGCCGACAGCCCGCGCCTCCTCGGCGTCTCCGTGGACATCGTCTCGAAGGACAGCGTCGAGGCCGGCCTCGACGCGATCGTCGAGGCGTGGGGTGCGGCGCCGGACGGCGTGATCAACAACGCCGGTCTGGACACCCAGCCGAGCGCGCGCCCCGAGGTCTCCGGGCCCTTCGAGGACTTCCCCCTCGAGGTGTTCCGGGAGGTGGTCGACGTGAACCTCGTCGGCACCTTCCTCGTCACGCAGGCCGCCGGCGCCCGGATGCGCGCGGCCGGCACGCCGGGCTCGATCATCAACGTCGGCTCGATCTACGGGATGGTGTCGCCGGTGCAGGACATCTACGCCTACAAGGAGGAGCAGACCGGGGTGCCGTTCGTGAAGCCGGTGGCCTACTCGGCGGCGAAGTCGGGGCTGTACAACCTCACCCGGTACTGCGCGACGTACTGGGGCCGACAGGGCATCAGGGTCAACACCCTCACCCCCTCCGGCGTCGGTCGGGACACGCAGGACGCGGCGTTCCAGCAGAACTACACCGCGCGCATCCCGATCGGACGCATGGCGGAGGCGACCGACTTCAACGGGGCCGCGGTCTTCCTACTCTCGGATGCCTCGCGCTACATGACCGGAGCGAACCTCGTCGTGGACGGGGGGTGGACCGCATGGTGACCACCGCGGCGGACCTCGGGGTGCTGATGGCGGCGATCGCCACTCCCTACGACGCGGAGGGGGCGGTCGACACGCGGCTGCTCTCGACGCTCGTGGAGGACTACGTCTCCCGCGGCGTCGAGGGGATCTACTGCTGCGGGTCGTCGGGGGAGGGTCTCCTCCTGTCAGCGGATGAACGGACCGCGGTGGTGGAGACCGCCGTGCGCGCCGCCGAGGGGCGCATCCCCGTCGTTGCCCACGTCGGCGCGCTGTCGACGCGGGAGGCGATCGAGCTCGGACGGCGGGCGCAGCGCGCCGGCGCCTCCGCCCTCTCGATGATCCCGCCGATCTACTACTCCTTCGGCATCGAGGCCGTCCTCGACCACTACCGTGCGGTGCTGGACGCCGTGGACCTCCCGCTGATCGTCTACAACATCCCGCAGTTCACGGGGACCGAGTTCACGCTGGAGACGGCCGGAGAGCTCTTGGGCGATGATCGCGTGATCGGTCTCAAGCAGACCGCGCACAACATGTACGCCCTCGAGCGCATGAAGGCGGCGTTCCCCGACAAGGCCTACATCAACGGGTTCGACGAGGTGTTCGTGCCCGCGCTCGCCGCCGGTGCCCGCGGGACGATCGGCACGACCGTGGGGCTCCAGGTCGAGCTCTTCCAGGCGGCGCGGCGCCTCCTCGACGCCGGCGACCTGGTCGGAGCGCAGCGGGTGCAGAGCCGGATTAACCATGTCATCGCCGAGCTCGTCGCGATCGACGTCTTCCCCGCGGCGAAGTACCTCTCCGGTCGCAACGCGGGAGGTGCGGGAACACTGGGCGACTGCCGCCGTCCGTTCCGGCCGCTCTCGGATGCGGCTCGGACCCGGCTCGATGCTCTCGGAACGACTCTCGATCGATTCCTCGCGGAGGGCTGAGGCTGAAACCGGTTACAGTGGGTGCCCATGGCCACGATCTACGACGTCGCGCGGCGGGCCGGCGTCTCCCCGGCCACGGTCTCGAGGGTCTTCAACGGCACGAGCGTGTCGGAGGAGAAGGCGGCGGCGGTGCGGGCGGCGGCCGAGGAACTGCGCTTCACCCCGAACCGGACGGCGCGTACGCTGCGGACCCAGAGCTCCGAAGTCATCGCCCTGGTGATCCCGGACATCGAGAACCCGTACTTCACCGAGATGGCGCGCGGCGTGGAGGATGCGGCGTCCGAAGCGGGGTATTCCGTCGTGCTGTGCAACTCCGACGCCCAGGCCGAGAAGGAGGCGACGTACCTCCGGATCGCGATCGCCGAGAACATGTCGGGCGTCATCATCGCGACGGCGGACGAGCACTCGGATCTGGGGCCGGTGCGGGCGACGGGACGGCCGGTCGTCGCGGTGGACCGTCGCACGGACGCCGACATCGACGGTGTGGTCATGGCCAACCGGGAGGCGGGCGCCGCAGCGACGCAGAGCCTGCTCGACGCCGGGTATCGGCGCATCGCGTACATCGGTGGCCCCGCGCACATCGACACCGCGGCGGAGCGTGCGGAGGGCTGGCGGGAAGCGCTCTCGGCGATGGATTCCGATCATGACCTCTCCTCGCTCCAGCGCTTCGCCACGTTCCGCGTCGACGGCGGGCGCGCGGCCATGGAGGAGCTCCTCGCGCTGCCGGAGCCGCCGGACGCGGTGGTCGCCGGGAACAACCTCATCGGTGTCGGCGCGATCCAGGTCCTCACGGAGCGCGGACTCACCCCGCCGCAGCTCGGCGTCGCGGTGATCGGGTCGCTGCCCTTCACGACGCTGTCGCCGTCCGCCGTCACCGTCGTGAGGCTCCCCGCGCGCCTCATGGGTGTGACGGCGGCGCGGATGCTGCTGGATCGGATCAAGGGCGACGAGCAACCGGCCCGGACGATCGTCCTCTCCGGCGAGGTGCAGCGCGCGGCCGCGCGCGCCTGAACGGGGCGTCGCTACTGCGAGCGCCAGAACCGCGCTGCGAGGTTCGTCATCTCCTTGTCGAGATCGTCGACCTTCACCTCCAATCGATCGAGGCGGTGATCGAGGCCGTCGAGCCGCGCGGTCATCTCGCCACGGAGGCCGATCATTTCGCCACGCAGCCCGATCATCGCCCCGTGCAGCGCACCCATCGCCGCGCGCAGCCCGCCGACCTCGCGCATCATCACTGCGTGCAGCGCTGCCAACGCCCCGTGGAGTCCGCTGACCTCGTTCGTCATGTCGGTGCGGAGGCCCCCGGTCTCGGTGGTCGTGTCGGTGCGGAGGGTGCCGATCTCGGTCGTCATGTCGGTGCGCAGGGTAGCGATCTCGGTGGTCATGTCGGTGCGGAGGCCGGAGATCTCGGTGGTGACCTCGGTGCGGAGGGCGCCGATCTCGGTGGTCATGTCGGTGCGGAGGGTGCCGATCTCACTGCGTAGTCGTGTGGTCTCGGTGGTCATCTCGGTGCGGAGGGTGCCGATCTCGGTGGTCATGTCGGTGCGGAGGCCGGAGATCTCGGTGGTCATCTCGGTGCGGAGGGTGCCGATCTCGCCGGTCATCTCCCCACGCAGCCCGCCGATCTCCGCACGGAGCACGCGGCCGAACTGCGTCGTCATGAGGGTCATGCCGCCGAGCATCGTCGTCACGAAGATGCCGATCAGCGTCCATACCTGCGGGTCATTCAAGGGCATGCCTCCAGTCTCGATCGGAGGGGTCAGGATGTCACGGTATTCCGGTGCTGAACCGGCGTTTTTCCGGCCGGAGGCGAAGACTGTGGAGACTCTCGATATCGGTCCTCGTGGTGCAGAAGCGGTCGGCTCCTTGCGCCTTGAAATCGATTTCGCGTAGCCTGGGTCCAGGCCTGCACGGCCCGTCGGGATCAAAGGAGAGACCATGCGCTGCACCCTCGGGGTGGACATCGGCACGTCCAGCAGCAAGGGCGTCCTCGTGGACCCCGCCGGCACGATCCTCGCGACGGCGACCCGCGCGCACGATGTCTCCCGTCCGCAGTCCGGATGGGTCGAGATGGACGGCCGGATCTGGTGGGACGAGTTCGTCGAGCTGGCCACCGACCTTCTCGCCGCGGTCCCCGACGCGGAGGTCGTGGGCGTCGGCGTGAGCGGCATGGGCCCGTGCGTCCTGCTCACCGACGAGGACGACGAGCCCGTGCGCCCCGCGATCCTCTACGGTGTGGACACCCGTTCCACGGCGCAGATCGAGCGCATGACGGCGGAGCTCGGCGTCGAGGAGATCACCCGCGTGGGTGGCTCGACGCTCACCTCGCAGGCCGGTGGGCCGAAGCTCGCCTGGGTCGCCGACGAAGAGCCGGAGTCCTGGCAGCGCGCGCGGCGGCTCTACATGCCCGCCTCCTGGCTGGCCCGCAAGCTCACCGGCGCCTACGTCCTCGACCACCAGTCGGCCAGCCAGGTCTCGCCGCTGTACGACATCGAGCGCGAGCAGTGGCACGACCCCTGGTGGCAGCGGTTCGCCGGGACGATCGAGCAGCCCCCGCTGCGCTGGGCCGGGGAGATCGCGGGCACCGTGACCGCCGCTGCAGCGGACCTGACCGGCCTGCCCGAGGGGACTCCGGTCATCACCGGCACGATCGACGCCTGGACCGAGGCGGTGAGCGTCGGCGCCCATGAGGTCGGCGACCTCATGCTGATGTACGGCACGACGATGTTCCTCGTCGCGACCGGGGAGCAGACGCTCCGCACGCCCTCGATGTGGACGACGGCCGGCGCCTTCGCGGGCACGCGCAACCTCGCCGGCGGGTTGTCCACATCCGGAGCGCTCACCGCGTGGCTGAAGGACCTCTCCGGCGCCGACTACCCGGCGCTGCTCGCCGAGGCGGAGGAGTCGGGTCCCGGCGCGAACGGCCTGCTGATGCTGCCGTACTTCGCCGGTGAGCGCACCCCGATCCAGGATCCCGACGCCCGCGGCGTCATCGCCGGGCTCACCCTCCGGCACACCCGAGGAGACCTCTATCGCGCGGCCCTCGAGGCCACCGCGCTGGGCGTGCGCCACAACGTCGAGACCATGCGAGCCGCCGGCGCCGACATTCGCCGCATCGTGGCGGTCGGCGGCGGCACGCAGGGACGGCTGTGGCTGCAGATCGTCTCGGACATCACCGGGCTCGTGCAGGAGGTGCCGCAGACGACGATCGGCGCGAGCTACGGGGCCGCCTTCCTCGCGGCGACCGCCACGGCCGCCGAGGGGGCCGCGCCCGCGATCACCGACTGGAACCCCATCGCCGACACCGTCCGCCCGGACGAGGCGCTGCGTCCTTTCGCGGACGCCCTCTTCGACCGCTACGTGCGCCTGTACGACGGCTCGAAGGACGTCGTCCATGAACTCGCCGCCGCCCAGCGCGACGGATCCCCCACCCCCTCGACCCCGGAGAACTCATGACCGCCTACACCCTGCCCACCCCGGCATCCCGTCCCACCGCTGCGCCGAAGACCGCGTACCTGATCGCCTCCGGCGACCTGCGCGAGTCGGCCAACACGGCCGGCTGGCCCACCCAGGTCGAGCTCGAGGCCGGGGTCACCGGCGTGCTGAACGACCTCGGCTGGGCGGTCGTCCGCGCCAATGAGGTCGACCCGGAGACCGGTCACGGCTTCATCTCCAGCCAGCGCATGGGTCTCGAGGTGTTCAAGGCCATCCCCGTCGACGCGCCGCTCATCGTCGCCGAGGCCGTCTGGCAGTACTCGCACCACGTGCTCGCGGGCCTCCGCACGCACGAGGGCCCGATCCTCACGGTGGCGAACTTCGCGGGCGACTGGCCCGGCCTCGTCGGCCTCCTCGGCCTCAACGCGGGCCTGACGAAGATGGACAAGCCGTACGCGACGATCTGGTCGGTCGACTTCACCGACGACTGGTTCCGCGACGGCATCCGGGAGTGGACGGAGACCGGCGCCATCACCCACGATGCCTCCCACGTGCGTCCGCTCCCCGCACTGCCGGACAGCCCGGAGAAGCAGCTCGGCGAGGCGCTCGCCGCGGAGCTGCGCGCCGAGAAGGCCATCATCGGCGTCTTCGATGAGGGCTGCATGGGCATGTACAACGCCATCTTCGACGACGAGCTCCTCAACCAGACCGGCATCTACAAGGAGCGCCTGTCGCAGTCGGCTCTCTACGCGGAGATGCTGAACGTCACTGAGGAGGAGGCCGACGCCGCCTACGACTGGCTGATCGAGCGCGGCATGACCTTCCGCTACGGCGAGGACGCCGCGACCGAGCTCACCCGCGAGCAGGTGCAGTGGCAGCTGAAGATGTACATCGCCGCCCTCCGCATCGCCGACGACTTCGGCCTCGACGCGGTCGGCATCCAGTACCAGCAGGGCTTGAAGGATCTCGTTCCGGCGTCGGACCTGGCGGAGGGCATCCTGAACTCCACCGAGCGCCCGCCGGTGACCTCGCGCGACGGCTCCCGCGTGCTGCACGAGGGGCGCGCGTTCCCGCATTTCAACGAGGCCGACGAGGGCGTCGCCGTCGATGCGCTCGTGACCGACCGCGTCTGGCGGGCGATGGGGCTCGTCCCCGACAACACTCTCCACGACGTCCGTTGGGGCGAGGACTACGACGGGCAGTTCGTGTGGGTGTACGAGATCTCCGGCTCGGTGCCGGCCTCCCACCTCGGCGGCTGGCAGAACGCGGAGGGGTGGCGCCAGGGTCACGTGTTCTTCCCCGCCGGCGGCGCCACGATCAACGGCGTCTCGAAGCCCGGCGAGGTCGTGCTCTCCCGGGTGTTCATCGCCGAGGGCGTCCTGCAGGCGGACATCTTCCGGGCGTCGGTCGTCGAGCTGCCGGCGGAGGAGACGCAGCGCCGGAAGGACGCGACGAACCCGGAGTGGCCGATCGCCCATGTGGTGCTGCACGGCATCTCGCGCGACCAGTTCATGGCGCGGCACAAGGCGAACCACGCGCAGCTCGTCTACGCACCCGACGCCGAGACCGCGGACAAGGCACTGATCGCGAAGGCCGCGATGTTCGACGGCATGGGCATCAAGGTCAACCTCGTCGGCGACGTGGCGATCTGAGGCCGCGGGCCGGTCACTGCGAGCGCCAGAACCGCGTCGCGAGGTTCGTGAGCTCCCTGTCGAGATCGTCGACCTTCGTCTCGATGCGTCCGAGCCGGGCGTCGAGGCCGTCGATCCGTGCGGAGAGGGTGCCGTCGATGCGATCGATCCGTGCGGAGAGGGTTCCGTCGATGCGGTCCACCTCCGCACGGATCACGCGACTGAGCTGCGACGTCATGAGCGTCATGCCGCCGAGCATCACGGCGGCGAAGACGCCGATCAGTGTCCATACTTGCGGGTCGTCCACGGTCATGCCTCCAGTCTGAGTCCGGGGCCTCAGGCTGTCACGGTATTCCGCGTCCACAGGACCGCGAACACGGGACCTGTGGACGGGAGAGGCGGAACCGCGTGCGGTGCAGGAACAGCGCTCAGGCGGAGGGGCGGAGATCGCTCGGCGGGCCGCTCAGCGCGCGCAGGGCGTAGAGGATCGTCGCGAGGTCGACGAGCTCCTGCACCAGCGCGCCGACGACCGCGGGGATGACGCCGGTCATCGCGACGACCATCAGCCCCACGCTCAGCCCGATCCCGATCCAGATCGCGGTGAGGGCGACGCGGAGGGTGTGCCGTCCGATCGCGACGGCGTCGACGACCTTGGCGAGCGAATCCACGAGGATGACGACGTCGGCGGCGTCCCCGGCGGCCGTCGCTCCCTTCGCGCCCATCGCGATGCCGATGTCGGCCGCTGCCAGCACCGGGGCGTCGTTCACACCGTCGCCGACCATCAGCACAGGCCGTGGTTGCATCTCGGCGGCCAGACGCACCTTCTCGGGCGGCAGGAGTTCGGCGTGGATCTCGTCGATCCCGACCTGCCGTCCGATCGACGCCGCGGTGGTCTCCACATCCCCGGTCAGCATCGCGAGCCGGTCGACCTCGTGCGTCCGCAGCCACGAGATCACGGTCGGCGCCTCCGGGCGGGCGGCATCGGCGAGGACCAGGACCCCCGCGAACCGTCCGTCCACGGCGACATAGGCGGCGGCTTGTCCCGGCGCGAGCTCCGCCCGTACGGTGTCCGGGGCGAGGGACGCCACATACGCCGGCTTGCCGACGACAACCGCGCGGCCGCCGATCGTCGCGGACACCCCGTTCGTCGCGGTCTCGCTCGCCTCCGTCGCCCCGTGCAGCGCCAGGCCTCGGGCGGCGGCGGCGCGGCGGATGCCGTCGGCGAGCACGTGCGAGGAGTACTGCTCGGCCGAGGCGGCGAGTCTCAGGATCTCATCCGCATCGAAGCCCTGTGCCGGACGCACGTCGACGAGCTCCGGCCTCCCCTGGGTGAGCGTCCCGGTCTTGTCGAACGCCGCGGAGCGCACGCGCGCGATCTGCTCGATCACCGCACCGCTCTTCATGATGACGCCCGACTTCGCCGCCCGGGAGAGTCCGCCGAGGAAGGCGACGGGAGCGGCGATCAGCAGCGGACAGGGCGTCGCCAGCACGAGGACTTCGGCGAACCGCGTGGCGTCGCCGGAGAGCGCCCAGGCCGTCCCCGCGAGCACGAGCGCGACGGCGGTGAACGGGATCGCGAACCGGTCGGCGAGGCGCACGATGGGCGCGTGGGAGGACTCGGCCTGGGCGACCAGGGCGACGATCTGCTGGTACTGGCTGTCGGCGCCGGTGCGGAGGGCACGGAGGCGGATGGCCCGGCTGCCGTTGATCGCGCCAGACAGCACCTCGTCGCCCGCGCCGCGCGTCACGGGCAGGCTCTCGCCCGTGAGCGAGGATTCGTCGAACGACGCGCTGTCCGTGAGCAGTTCACCGTCCACGGGGATGATCTCCGCCGGGCGGACGAGAAGCACGGCGCCCACGGCCACATCGTCGACCGGCACCTCCCTCGCCGCGTCCGAGTCCGCATCCTCGGGGTGTGTCAGCACATGGGCGCTGCGCGGCGAGCGATCCAGCAGTGCGGAGAGGTCGCGCTTGGCCCGGCGGCCCGCGAAGTCCTCCAGCGCCTCGCCCCCGGAGAGCATGAGGACGATGATGAGCGCCGCGATGTACTCGCCCACCGCGAGTGTCGCCACCATGGCGACGACCGCGAGGATGTCGAGTCCGACGTGGCCGCGGAGCACGTCGCGGACCATGCCGATGAGCGTCCACACGACCACCGCAGCCACGAAGATCGTCGCGACCCATCGGCCGATGGTCTCTTCGCCTGCGGCGTGGAGCGCCCCGACCACGGCGAAGACCAGGACCGTGAGCGTGATGACCGGATACCGCCAGAGGAGTCGGAGGGCGCGCATGCGTCCAGCATCGTCGGAATCGGTGCGCACCGCCAGCATCCCCTTCCGACACCTGTGCTTAAGCGATATAGTCGGCCGCGAGTCGCGACGTCGCGACCCGATCTCGACAACGACGCCGAAGGAGAAGATCCCGTCATGAGTTCCTCACCCGCACGATCGTCCCGCCTGAGAAGAGGTATCGCGGCAGCAGCGGCGTTCGCCGCCGCCGGAGCCGCCGCCCTCGCCGCCTCGACCGCGGCGGTCGCCGATGCCGCCGCTGCCGACCCGAAGCTCGCCGTCTACGTCGAGGTGAACTCGAACGATTTAGCGAACGTCGCGGACTACACGCTCGCCGAGTCGGGCCGTCCCGCGGTCGATCTGGCCATGATCTTCGCCGCGAACATCAACTACGACGGGGAGCAGGCGGTCCTCCACCTCAACGACCGGGTCACCGAGACGCTGCAGGATGCGCAGAACCAGATCCGTCCGCTGCAGGCCCAGGGCACCAAGGTGCTGCTGTCGGTGCTCGGAAACCACCAGGGGGCCGGCTTCGCGAACTTCACGTCGTACGCGGATGCGGACGCCTTCGCGGCGCAGCTCGCCGACACCGTGACCGCCTACGGCCTCGACGGCATCGACTTCGACGACGAGTGGAGCAACTACGGGGCGAACGGCACCCCGCAGCCGAACCCGCAGTCCTTCGGCTGGCTGGCCTCTGCGTTGCGCGACCGGCTCGGCCCGGACAAGCTCATCACCCTGTATGCGATCGGCCCGTCCTACACGACCACGGACTTCGGCCTCTTCGACGCCGGCAGCGTGCTCGATCACGCCTGGAACCCGTACTACCCGACCTACGACGCTCCCACCGTGCCGGGCCTGGACGACCGTGGCCGGCTCGGCGCCGCGGCCATCGACCTCGCGAACACGAGTGCCTCGACGGCCGCCGACTTCGCTCAGCGCACGGTGGCCGACGGGTACGGCGTCTATGTCGCGTACAACCTCACCGCGACGAACCAGTCGGCCTACCTCTCCGGCATCACCGAGGCGCTGAAGGGCGAGGCGACCGTCTACCGCGCAGCGGCGCGGTGAGTCAGTCCAGATCGAAGAGCTCGATCTGACGGAGCGTGACCTCGGCCTCCGCGCGGATGCGGACGGCCGAGGTCACGACCCGCGTCTCCACAGCGAACGGCGTCGTGCGATCGGGCGCCAGGTCTTCGAGGTGCGTCGTGGTGAGCGGGTGCCAGCGACCGTCGGCCCCCTCCACCTCCCCGCGCAGCACACCGGCCGCGACGGGCTCGCGGCTCGTGAGGGTGATGTCGGTGAGGCCGCGGAGTGAGGGGAATCGCCAGCCCACCCACGAGCCTTCCGGCAGCCGGACCCCCTCGTCACCCCGCGGGTCGCCATCGTCGAACAGGCGCCGCGCCTCGCGGACATCCGCGGAGGCGACGGCCTCTCCCTCTCCGCCCGTGAGGTCGCGGTGCCACGGCTCCGCGTCGAGCGCGTCCTCTCCGGTCTCCAACGCGCGCGCCGGGTCCGTGCCGAACACGAGCTCGAGCACCGCATCTCCCTGGAGCGCGTCGATCGGGAGGTCGGCGGTGGGCAGCGGGCGTCCGTCCAGGCGTGCCTCCTCCACCACGTGGGCTTCGGGGGAGCTCCGTCGCGAGCGGATGCGCAGCGACGAGCCGTCTCCGCGCGCGACCCGGATGTCGTCCGAGAGGGGCGATCCGATGCGCAGAGACCCCGCCGCGAGCTCCAGGGGATACAGGCCGAGCGCGGCCCAGAGCCACCAGGCGCTCATCTCTCCGTTGTCCTCGTCACCAGGGAATCCCTGGCCGATGTGCGCACCGGCGAAGAGACGGCGCGCGAGGCCGTGCACGAGGCGCGCGCTGTGCCACGGCCGGTCGCTGAAGGCGTACATGAAGGGGATGTGGTGGGCCGGTTGATTCGACAGGGCGCACATGCCCGACCGCTGGGCGCGGGCTTCGCGCTGCTCGTGGATGACCGTGCCGTACGCACCGCCGAAGCGCTCGTCGGCGGTCTCCGGCTCCGCGAAGAGGGCGTCGAGGTGCCGGCCGAGTCCGGTCCGCCCGCCGTGCAGCGCCGCGAGTCCCGGCCCGTCGTGCACCGTGCCGACCGACATGCCCCAGGCGTTCGTCTCGACGTTGTCGCCACCCCAGACCCGAGGATCGAAATCCGGCGCGAACGAGCCGTCCGCCGCGCGACCGCGGAAGAATCCGGACGCCGGGTCGAAGAGCACGCGCGCCGCGCGGGAGCGATTCGCGAAGTACCGCGCGAAGGCCCGATAGCGCGCGGCCTGGTCCGTCGCGGCCGCCGATGCCGCGAGACGGGCGGCGAACCGGCCGAGGGCGGCGTCGCTCACGGCGTTCTCGATGCTCCAGCTCATCCCCTCCGGCACGTCGGACGGGATGAAGCCGAGGAAGCGCCCGCGGCCGATGCCCTTGCGACCCCGTCGCGGATCGGGTCCCGGCTCGCACGCGTGGCGCCACCCGCTCTCGAACGCCGTCTCCCGGTCGAAGCGAACGTCCCACCGCGCGGCGTCGGCGTAGATCTGGTCGCTGGAGGTGCCGACCATGCTGTCGACGTACCCGGGGGCGCTCCAGCGGGCCATCCAGCCGCCGCGGCGATACTGGGTGAGCTGCCCGTCCAGCAGGCGTCCGGCCAGCGCGGGGTCGAGGAGCGCGAGCGCGGGCCACTCGGTGCGGTACGTGTCCCAGTAGCCGTTGTTGACGACGAGCTCGCCCTCCGCGACCGGCGCCCCGGTGGTGGTCTCTCCGAAGGTGGTCAGGGGCGCGAACACGTCGGCGAACCGCCATTCCGGCGCGTCCGCGGTGCCTGCGTTCTCCGCCGCCGTGTTCGGATACAGGTGCATCCGGTGGAGTGCGGCGGCGATCCGGGCGCGCTGCTCCTCGTCGGCCAGGCCGCGGAACGGACGCTCGGCATCGGGGAGCGGGGGGATCGTCACGCGACCGAGCAGGCGGTTCCACGCAGCGGCGGCACGAGCGCGGAGCTCGTCGAAGGGGACGGCGGGAGGGGCCTCGAGGGTCAGGTTGTGCCGAGCCTGCGCGACGGAGAGGAACGAGACCCCGACCCGCACCTCGACAGCGCCCCCGGCGCGGACGAAGCCCGCGACCCGGGCGCGTCCGTCGTCGTCCAGGGCGCCGCAAGCGACGTCCGAGGCGCTGGGCACGGTGCCGGCGAAGTAGCAGCGCGGCGCGTTCCCCCAGTCCTCGGGCCCCTCGGGGATCCAGCCCTCGAAGCCGGCGTCGGTGAAGGTGAGTCGGCCGTCGTCCGTGAGCTGGTCGATCACGAACCCCACGGCGGCGTGCGGGTCGTCGCACCGCACGCGGAACGCGGCGGCATGCGAGGTCGCGGTCATCTCGACCTGCAGCCCGTCGCCGAGGTCCGCGGCGTACTCGTGCGGGCGGGCCCGCTCGCTCTCGGGGACGATCCAGCGACGCCGGGCCGCCCTGTCCGACGTCGGCGTCCCCCGGAACGGCATGAGCTGGAGCACCGAGCGGTCGCCGATCCACGGGCTGGGCTGGTGCGAGAACTGCAGGGCTTCGAGACGCCGCCCCGGGGGATCGTCATGCACGAACGGGCGATAGGGCCAGCGCGGATCCTCCGCGTCGGTCGCGGGCGTGACGAAGGTGAAGCCGTGCGGCACGGCGACCGCCGGGATCGTGTTCCCGCGGGAGAAGCGGGGGCCGGAGTGGGAGCCGCGCCGGGTGTCGACCCGCTCGACGGGCGGGAGATCGCCGGGGCCAGGGCGCTCCTCGACGCGGACCTGGACGAAGCCGCTGACCTCGGTGGACCCATCCGGCGCGGTCGCGAGATCGGCGGTACCGAAGACGAGCTCGACCGTGCCCGTGCCCCTCCCGACGGCGAGGGGCGCGAGGGCGACGCTGTCGGCGTTCCACTGCTCGGGCATGCTCCACCGGGCGGCGAACTGCCCCTCGGCCGTGAGCGGGAAGTCGTAGCGGTCGCGGACGGCGGCGATGTCGCTCAGCCGGCTGCCGTCGGCGCTCCGCACGTCGACGGCGACCGCGAGCGCGGCCCAGGGGGCGAGGGTCGCGGCGGGGCCGTCGGCGTAGAACGCCCAGTGCAGCACGGTGTCCGGGGTGAGGGCGATGCCGTCGAGGCCGGGGACATCGATCCGCTGCGCCCCGCGGGAGGGGTCGAACGTGTACGCGAAGACGACTCCGGGGAGCACTCCGGCGTGCGGGCGCGACGACGGAGGATCCGCGGGACCGGAGGCCGGGCGGAGCAGCGGCGCGTTCACCCCTTCAGCGCACCCTCCTGCACGCCCTTGAAGAAGAAGCGCTGCGTGAACGAGAACATGATCACGATGGGCACGAGCGCGATCATGGTGCCGGCGGCGATGAGTCGCGGATCGACCGAGAAGCTGCTGTTGAGGTAGGCCATGCCGACGGTCAGGGTGTACTTGGCCGGGTCGGAGAGCACGATGAGCGGCCAGAGGTAGTCGTCCCACGCGCCGATGAAGGCGAAGATCGCCACGACCGAGACCATGCCGCGGATGTTCGGCCACACGATGTGCCGGATGCGCTGCCACGTGGTCGCACCGTCGACGGTGGCCGCGTCCAGCACGTCCTTCGGGATCATGCGGCACGCGGTGGCGACGAGCAGCACGTTCATGGCGCTGATCGCTCCGGGGAGGAACACGCCCCACAGGGTGTCGGCGAGCCCGAGCGCGCGGATGGTGAGGAAGTTGCTGGTGACCGTGACCTCGCCGGGGAACAGCAGCGTGGACAGCAGGATGCCCATGACGATCCACTTCCCGCGGAAGCGCATGCAGCCCAGGGCGTAGCCGGCGAACGTGGCCAGGATCACGTTGCTGAGCACGGTGCCGAGCGAGACGAGCAGCGAGTGCCAGGCGTAGAGGTAGACGGGGACGATGTCGGCGACCCTCGTGTAGTTCTGCAGCGTCGGATCGCGGGGGATGAGCTCGGGCGGGAAGGAGTAGATGTTCTCCTGCGGTCCCTTGAACGAGGTGGAGAGCTGCCAGACGAAGGGGCCGATGACGAGGAACAGGACGAACAGCAGCAGCGCGTACCGGCCGATGAGTCCGCCGAGCGTGGGCTTGCTGAAGTCGCCGGAACCGCGGCGGCGGAAGATGCGCTCGCGGCCGGACCGCGGTGCCTCCTCCGCGGGCGGAGTGCTCTCCACCGGGGGCGTCGTCAGAGTCGTCATGCGGAGACCTTCGCCTTCTTCTCGCGGTTCATGAAAGCGATCGCCGCGAGCGGCACGAGCGTGAGGAGGAACAGCGCCACGCTGATCGCGGACGCGTAGCCGATGTTGCCGTTCAGGCCCGAGCCCACCTGCCGGATGAGCATCACGAGCGACATGTCGTAGCCGCCGGGGCCGCCCGTGCTCTTGGAGAGCACGTCGAGCTCGGCGAACACGCGCATGGCGGACACCGCGATGAGGACGGCGATGAGGAGCATCGCCCCGCGCACCGACGGGATCGTGACGGAGAGGAAGCGGCGGAAGGAGCTCGCCCCGTCGAGCATCGCGGCCTCGTGCAGCTCCTTGCCCACGTTCCCCAGGGCGGCGAGGTACACCACCATGTAGTACCCGAGTCCCTTCCACACCGTCAGCAGGATCGCGCAGCCGAGCAGCAGCCAGCGGTCGACGAGGAAGGCCATCGGCTGATCGATGAGGCCGAGGAACTCCAGGGTCTGGTTGATGATGCCGCGGCTGTCGAACAGCCAGGTCCAGATGAGGGCGACCACGACGACCGAGGCGATGACGGGGAAGTAGAACGTGGTGCGGAAGAACGAGATGCCGGGGAGCTTCTTCTGCACGAGGAGGGCGAGGAGCAGCGGGAGGATCGTGAGCAGCGGCACGCACACGACCACGTAGATGAGGCAGGTGGTCAGCGCGTTCCAGAACATCTCGTCGCCGAACATGCGCTCGTAGTTCGCGCCGCCGACGAACTCCGGGGTCCGCAGGGGGCGGGCGTCCGTGAAGCTGAGCACGACGGTGTTCAGGAACGGCCAGAGCGCGAACACCAGCACCCAGATCACGGCGGGGGCGAGGAGCAGCCACGGGGTGAACCACTTGTGGGATCTCATCGTCGACCTCCGCTGCCGGGTGCCGGTGTCCGCGCGCATGCTCACTGGTCCACGCGGTTCGCGTTGGCGTACTCGACGATCTTGTCGAGCTGCGTCTTGGCGTCGGCCTCGCCGTTCACGGCCAGGGCGATCTGCTGGGTCATGTAGGTCGCCATGTCCGAGGTCCACTGGAACGGCAGCGCCTTGGCGTCCTTCATCGCGCCGAACACGGTGTCGATCGCGGCGAGCTGCTTCTCGTCCGTGACGGAGGAGGCGATGTTCTCGACCACCTGGTCGCCGCCGTCGGCCGTGCCGGGGGCGGTGCCGACCGCGAGGGAGGAGAACGCGACCTGGTTCTCCTCGTTCGTCGCGAACTCGGCGAACGCGAGTGCGGCTTCCTTGTTGTCGGAGTCGGCGGAGACGTTGAGGCCCTGCACGTAGAGCGGGGCGACACCGAGGCGCGGGGTGGCGACGGTGTTCTCCAGCAGTGCCGGGGCGTCCTTCTGCAGATCGGTCGTGAAGCCGGTGCCGCCGGTCGTGAAGGCGACCTTCTCCTGGATGTACGCCTCCGCGTTGCCGCCGTAGTCGCCGGTCAGTGCCTCGGCGGGCATCGCGCCCGCCGCGTAGGCGTCGGCGTACTGCTCGATGATCGCGGCGGCCTCATCGGTGTTGAAGTCGAACTCGCCCTCGTCGTTGATGACCTCCATGCCGGCGGCGGTGAAGGTGTCGAGCGCCGGGATCGAGGAGAGGAGCTGGACCTTGCCGCCGGACTCCGTGGCGACGTCCTTCGCGAGCGTGAGCAGCTCGTCGACCGTCGTCGGGAGGTTCTCCTCGGTGACGCCGTACGGGGCGAGCTGGGCGAGGTTCCACCAGGATGCGTCGCTGGAGAGGTACCAGGGCAGGCCATAGGTGCCCTCGACGCCGGGGTACTGGCTGTACGCGTCCCAGGCGCCGGCGTTGTACGTCGCCTTCAGGTCCGGATCCGCGGTGTCGAGGTCGACGAGCTTCCCCGCCGCGACGAGGGGGTAGGCGATGTCCGGCGGCAGGTTGAGCACGTCGGGCAGCGTGTCGGCGTTCGCCTGGCTCAGGATCTTCTCCTGGTAGCCGTCGCCGGGCTGGTCGAGCCACTCGACGGTCACGTCCGGGTGCTCCTCCTCGAACGCGGCGATGAGGTCTTCGAAGTACGGGGTGAACTTCTCGTTCTTCAGCGACCAGGTCTGGAACTGGATGGTTCCGCTGAGCTCGCCGGAGGTGTCGATGGGGCCGGCGCCGTTCGAGGCGGCGCCGCCTCCGGTGCAGCTCACGAGCGCCAGGGCGCCGATCGTGAAGGTTGCCAGAGCGACAATGCGTGCGGGAACTTTCATCGTGCTTCTTCCTTGAGGCGGGCGAATCGGCGCAGTCCGACGGAGGGACTACAGCGCTTTAGCAGATGAAACCATCGGATCCGGTCGGTGTCAAGGTGTGCGCTATCGACCGTGGTGCTCAAGCGTTATAGTGGTGCGCATGTCCTCGCGGGAGGGCACGGTCCGAAAGGTGCACACATGACGCAGCGCGGCGCTCTCGACGCCCCACTCCGCTTCGGGGCGAACTACACGCCGTCGACGGACTGGATGCACTCCTGGCTCGACTTCACCCCGGACGACGTGCGCCGCGACTTCGCGGCCCTCGCCGCGCTCGGCCTCGACCACGTGCGCGTGTTCCCGCTCTGGACCGTCCTGCAGCCGAACCGCACCCTGATCCGGGCGAAGGCGATCGACGACGTGCGCGCCATGGTCGACATCGCCGCCGAGTTCGGGCTGGACGCGAGCGTCGATGTCGTCCAGGGGCATCTGTCGAGCTTCGACTTCGTCCCGTCCTGGCTGTACACCTGGCACGACCGGAACATGTTCACCGATCCGAGCGCCCTGGACGGCCAGGCGCAGCTCGTGGAGCGGCTGGCCGGCGCGCTGCGGGACGCCCCGAACTTCCTCGGGCTCACGCTCGGCAACGAGACGAACCAGTTCTCCGCGCACACCCACCCCTCGCCGTGGCCGGTCACGACGGATGAGGCGGGCGCCTGGATCGAGGCGCTGCTCGCTGCAGCGGACCGGGGCGCTCCCGGGCTGCCGCATGTGCACAGCGAGTACGACGCGGTCTGGTACATGGACGATCACGGGTTCACGCCGGCGCATGCCTCCCGCCTCGGCGCGATGACGACCATCCACTCCTGGATCTTCAACGGCACCGCCCAGCGCTACGGCGGGCGCTCCGTCGCGGCGGACCGTCATGCCGAGTACCTCATCGAGCTCTCCCGCGCCTTCGCGACGGATCCCGCCCGGCCCATCTGGCTGCAGGAGGTGGGTGCCCCCTCGAACTGCCTCGACGAGAGCGAGATGCCCGGATTCCTCGAGGCCACCGTGCGCTCGGCTCTCCGCACCGAGAACCTCTGGGGTGTGACCTGGTGGTGCTCGCACGACGTGAGCCGGGAGCTCGCCGACTTCCCGGAGCTGGAGTACTCCCTCGGGCTGATCGACCAGGAGGGGGCGGCGAAGCCCCTCGGCCGCCGGTTCGCGGAGCTCATCCCCGAGCTGCGTACCCGCACCGCGGCTCCGGACCGCCCCACGGCGATCGTCGTGGAGGTCGACGAGCAGGAGGTACCGGTGAGCCGGGCGGCGCTGAGCCCCGGCGGCGCGGTCTTCCAGGCCTGGGTCGACGCCTGCGCCGCGGGTGAGGACCCCGCCCTGGTGACCTCCCGCACCGCACAGGACCCCGCGGCGCTGGAGGCACGCGGCATCCGCCGCCTCATCCACCCCGCCCCGTCCGGGTCCGACGTGACGCGCTACGCCTCCGTCAACACCGTCGTCTGAGTTTCTTCCCACGTCTCTGAGTCGCCGAGACCCCGGGTTGTCGTCGAGACCCCGGGGTGCGTGCGTCGAGAGCCCGGGGTGTGGGCGGGGAGGCGGGGTCTCAGCGGGGCGGAGGTGCCGTGCTCTCGCGAGCGGTGAGCACCGGGGTCGGGCCCTGGACGCTCGGCAGCGTGGTGCCGGCCTCGATCTGCTGCAGCAGGAGCGTGGCCGCCTGCTCGCCGAGCTCGAACGTGTCGCGGGTCATCGCGGTGATCGACGGGTTGATGAGTCCTGCGATGACGGAGTCGTCGAACGACGCGAGGGAGACGTCGCGGGGAACCGCCCGGCCCATCTCCTGCGCCACGCGGAGGCCGGCGACGGCCATCACGTCGTTGTCGTAGACGATCGCGGTCGGGCGCTGCCGGCCGGAGAGCAGCGCGCGCGTCACGGCGGAGGCGCGGGCGGGGGAGAAGTCCGTCGTGATGACCTCGCCGGCGATGCCGTCCGCCGCCATCCGCTCCAGCACCTCGGCGCGCAGGCGGGTGTGCTCCAGTTCGGCCGGACCGGCGACGTAGGCGATGCGCGTGTGACCGAGGGCGGCGAGGTAGGAGAACAGGGTCTCCGCGACGGTGTCGTCGCCGATCCACACGCTGGGCACCGCGCCGTCCGGGGAGGGCTTCGAGCCGATCATGACGGCGCGGGCGTCCAGGGCCGTGATGCGCGCGCCGCGCGGGTCGTCGTCGCGCGGGTCGATGAGGATGATGCCGTCGACCTGATTCGACGAGCGCCACTGCCGATGCACCTCCATCTCCTCGTCGATGTCGGCGACGAGGCGGAGCTGCAGACCGACCTTGCTCTCGGAGAGGCGGGACTCGATGCCGGCGATGAGGTCGGTGAAGAAGGCCTCGGAGCCGAGGGAGCGCGCCGGGCGGGCGAGGGCGAATCCGACCGCGTTGGCGCGGGCGCCGACGAGGGCACGCGCGGCGGAGCTCGGCTGCCAGTGATGCTCCTCGATGATCGAGAGGATGCGCTGCCGCGTCTCCTCGCTCACGCCGGGGCGACCGTTGAGGGCGAACGAGACGGCGCCGGGGGAGACGCCGGCCATGCGCGCGATATCCGCGATGGTCACGCGTTTCCCCGGGGTCATAGGCATCACCCTACTTGATCGGTTTAGCCTCTCGAAAGCAGCGGAGAACGTGCCGTAGACTCCCGTGCTAGATCGTTTTAGTAGCGACGCGCATCGAACCCCATCCCTCACCGTCGAGCCCGGAGAACCCCATCATGCATGACGACACCTCGCTCACCGTCGGCCGCGTCAAGCGGGTCCTCGACGAGCGCATCCGCCCCGCGATCCACTCGGCCGCGGTTCCCCTCACGGTCGAGGCGCATCAGCTCCCCGGAGAGCCCATCGCCCCGGCGGACGGCCTGGCGCTCTCCTTCGCCCCGGCCGCGGTCGGCGAGCTGTGGGGCCCGGCCTGGGGGACCACGTGGTTCAAGCTCACCGGTCGGGTGCCCGCGGAGTGGGCCGGGCGCCGGGTCGAGGCGCTGATCGACCTGGGCTTCGACGTGAACATGACGGGGTTCCAGTGCGAGGCCCTCGCCTACCGGCCGGACGGCACGCCGATCAAGAGCATCAACCCGCGGAACCAGTGGGTGCCGATCGTGGAGACGGCGGCGGGCGATGAGCCCGTCGAGCTCTACCTGGAGGGCGCGTCCAACCCTGTGCTCCTCGACTACCACCCCTTCCTGCCGACCCAGGAGGGCGACGTCCTCACCTCCTCGAAGGAGCCGCTGTACCGGCTGCGGCGCCTCGACCTCGCGGTGTTCGAGCCCGAGGTGTTCGACCTGTCGCTCGACCTCGAGGTGCTGTTCGAGCTGCAGGCGGAGCTCCCTGCCACGTCGCCGCGCCGCATGCGCATCCTGCAGGCCCTGGACGACGCGCTCGACGTGCTCGACCTGCAGCACATCGTGGAGACCGCCGGCGACGCGCGGGCACGGCTCGCGGACGTGCTCGCCGCTCCGGCCGAGGCGAGTGCGCACCGGATCTCGGCCGTCGGCCACGCGCACATCGACTCCGCCTGGCTGTGGCCGGTGCGCGAGACGATCCGCAAGGTCGCGCGCACCACCTCGTCCATGACCACGCTCATCGAGGAGCGGCCCGACTTCCAGTACGGCATGTCGAGCGCGCAGCAGTACGCCTGGATCAAGGAGCACCGTCCCGAGGTGTGGGAGCGGGTCAAGGCCGCCGTCGCCGCCGGACGCTTCCTGCCCCTCGGCGGCATGTGGGTGGAGTCCGACACCGTGATGCCGACGGGGGAGTCGCTCGTGCGGCAGTTCTCGCAGGGGCAGCGGTTCTTCGAGCGGGAGTTCGGCCTCCGGTCGAAGGGCGTGTGGCTGCCGGACAGCTTCGGCTACTCGCCGGCCCTGCCGCAGCTCATGCGCCGTGCCGGGTTCGAGTGGTTCTTCACGCAGAAGATCTCCTGGAACCAGCAGAACGTCTTCCCGCACCACTCCTTCCTCTGGGAGGGCATCGACGGCTCGCAGGTATTCACGCACTTCCCGTCGATGGACACCTACAACTCGCAGCTGAGCGGCATGGAGGTCGCGAAGGCCTCGCGGCAGTTCAAGGAGAACCGCCTCAGCTCGCGGTCGATCGCCCCGGTCGGCTGGGGTGACGGCGGCGGCGGCACGACGCGCGAGATGACGGGCAAGGCCGAGCGGCTGCGCGACCTCGAGGGCAGCGCGCAGGTGGTGTGGGAGCACCCGGACGTGTTCTTCGACGCCGCCAAGGCCGAGCTGCCGAACCCCGCCGTGTGGGTCGGCGAGCTCTACCTCGAACTGCACCGCGGCACGCTCACGAGCCAGCACGCCACGAAGGCGCTGCACCGGTGGGCCGAGCACGCGCTGGTGGAGGCCGAGCTGTGGGCGGCGACCGACGCCGTGCGCACCGGCGCCGCGTACCCGCAGGCCGAGCTCGACCGGCTCTGGCAGGCCGTGCTGCTGCACGAGTTCCACGACATCCTGCCCGGCACCTCGATCGCGTGGGTGCACCGGGAGGCCGTCGCCGTGCTGTCCGACGTGCTGTCGGATGCGCGCGACATCGCCGACGCCGCGCGCCGGTCGCTCGCCGGGGAGGGCGACCGCGAGCTGCGGTTCGAGCCGACCTCGGTGGGTCGGGGGCGCGCGCTCGGCGCCTCGTGGGTCCCTGAACCCGTCGAAGGGCCGGTCTCGCTCGTCGAGGACTCTTCGGCAGGCTCAGCGACCCACCCGGGATGGCGCCTGGAGAACGAACTCGTGTCCGTGCTGGTCTCGGCCGAGGGGCTGATCGTCTCGGCCGTCGACAAGGCCACAGGGCGGGAGACGGTCGCGCCCGGCAAGGCTGCGAACCTGTTCCAGGTGCACCAGGACTTCCCGAACATGTGGGACGCGTGGGACATCGACCGCTACTACCGCAACAGCGTCGATGACCTCACCGCGGTCTCGTCCATCGAGGCATCACTCGTGAACGGTGTCGCGCAGATCGTCGTCGTGCGTCCCTTCTCGGAGTCGACGATCACGCAGACCATCCTCCTCGCGCCCGACTCGCGCACGGTGCTGCTGCGCAACGAGGTCGACTGGCACGAGACCGAGAAGCTGCTCAAGCTCGCGTTCCCGCTCGACATCCAGGCGTCGCATACCGAAGCCGAGACGCAGTTCGGCTACCAGGCGCGCGTCACCCACACGAACACGAGCTGGGAGGCGGCGAAGTTCGAGACCTCGATGCACCGCTTCGTGCTGGTGCGCGAGCAGGACTTCGGTGCGGCCCTCGTGAACGACTCGATCTACGGGTACGACACGACGCGCGAGGTCGGCGAGGACGGGGTCACCACCACCGTGCGGCTCTCCCTGCTGCGGGCGCCGCGGTTCCCCGACCCGGATACGGACCACGGGCTCCATGAGATCGAGGTCGGCTTCGTGATCGGTGCCGACGCCGCGATCGCGACCGCCGAGGGTATCCGCCTCAACAGCACACCCACGGTGATCCGCGGGGAGCGCGAGGTCGAGCCGCTGGTGGAGGTGTCGGGCGAGGGGATCGTCGTCTCGGCCGTGAAGCTCGCCGACGACGGCTCCGGCGACGTCATCGTCCGGGTGTACGAGGCGCTCGGGCGTCGGGCGGTCGGCGAGCTCTCCGTCGGCTTCGACCACCGTGAGGTGCGCGAGGTGAGCCTGATCGAGGACGAGATCGAGGCGCCCCGCCTCGGCGGCGCCCTCCACCTCCGCCCCTTCGAGGTGCGCACGCTCCGCATCGCACGCTGAGCCCCCGGCCTCCTCGCGCCGGGCGCGCCGCGCCGGATCAGAAACGCGCCTCCCCGCCCTTCGGGAGGCGCGTTTCTCATCCCGCCGGGCGGGATCGCTCTCAGGCGGGCGGGAGGCGGAGGACGTCGGGCGACTCACCGCCGGTGAGGTCGTCGGCGATACGGAGGCTGCGGGCCAGCTCGTCGAGCGCGCCGATGAGCGTGCCGAAGCGTTCGCGGTCGCTGCAGACGGCGGTCAGGGTCACCAGATGTGTACCGGTGTCCCAGGTGTAGGTCGCGAAAGGTGGCGCCGAAGGTGAGGGCGGGGTCGGGACCACGAGCTTCTCGCCGACGCCGAGCCGGGTCGGGAAAGAGGTCGTGTCGTCGTACTCCATCGGCATCGACGCGCGGGCGATCCGGATGTCGGGGGTCAGCGCCTGCACGGTCGCCATCGCCACGACGAGGTCGGGCTCCGCCTTCCACGTCCACGCGAGGACCCGGCCGTCGGCCTTCTTCATGAGCATCGGCGCGGCCTGGCTCATCGCCCAGGCTCCGAACCGCGAACCGGGGCGCTCCGTCGCGCCGACCGCGGCGTTCACCTGGCCGAGCAGCATCCGGATCGCGGCCTTGCGATGCCGGCGTCCCCTCCACCCGAGCGAGTCCGTCACGGGTATCCACAGCTGGGGGTCGGCGTCGGCGTGCAGTCGCATGGCTTCACGGTATCGGCCGAGGCTGAAGGGTGCCGGTATGGCTCGGCGTCGGGGACAGGGCCCTCGGGTAGAGTTGCCACCGCCCGACCAGGGCTTCTCCTTGGCCGCCACCCCGTTAGGCATCTCTGTGACCTCCTCCGACGATCCGATCGATGCGTCGCGCGACGCCACCGCCGTACAGCCCCGTCCGCTGAAGATCCTCCTCGGGTGTGACACGTTCGCCCCCGACATCAACGGCGCCGCCCGGTTCGCCGAGCGTCTCGCCGCCGGACTCGTGCAGCGCGGGCACGAGGTGCACGTCGTCGCCCCCAACCAGGCCTACCGTCGCACCGCGCCTCGCACCGAGGTCATCGAGGGGGAGCCGATGACGCTCCACCGCCTGCCCTCCGTGCGCTGGGCCCCGCACGACTGGCTGCGCTTCGTGTGGCCGTGGCGCTCCAAGCACTACGCCCGGAAGGTGCTCGACGCCGTGCAGCCCGACGTCGTGCACATCCAGTCCCACATCGTGATCGGGCGTGGACTCGCGCGCATCGCGAAGCAGCGCGGCATCCCGGTCATCGCGACGAACCACGTCATGGCCGAGAACATCCTCGACCACACGACCATGCCGAAGTTCGTCGACGACCTGGTGCTCAAGTTCGCCTGGGCCGACGCGAAGCGCACCTTCGACCTGACGCGGGCGATCACCACGCCCACGCGTCGGGCCGCCGACTTCCTGGAGAAGACGGTCGAGGTGCGCGGCGTCATCCCGGTGAGCTGCGGCATCGACCGCTCCCAGTACACCCCGGTCATCGCCCCGCGCGAGGAGAACCGGCTCGTGTTCGTGGGCCGGCTGACGGCGGAGAAGCAGGTCGAGGTCATCCTCAAGGCCATGACCAAGCTCGACCCGGCACTGAACACGACGTTCGACATCGTCGGAGGCGGAGACCAGCGCAAGCAGCTCGAGCACCTGACGGCACAGCTCGGGTTGTCGGACCGGGTCACCTTCCACGGCCGGACCACCGACGAGGAGCTGCGGGCGCTGTTGTCCCGTGCGAGCCTCTTCGTCATCGCGTCGATCGCCGAGCTGCAGTCCATCGCGACGATGGAGGCCATGGCATCGGCGCTGCCGATCGTCGCCGCAGACGCCGTCGCCCTGCCGCACCTCGTGCACGACGGCGAGAACGGGCACCTCTTCACGCCGGGAGACGTCGACGACCTCGCCGCGAAGCTCACCGCCGTGCTGACCGCCTCCCCCGGCGAGTACGAGCGGATGCAGAAGGCGTCGCTCGACGGCGTGGCCATCCACGACATCAACCGCACGCTCGACACCTTCGAGGCGCTGTACCGCGACGAGCCGCTGCCCGAGTGACGCGGATGCACGTCGTCTTCTTCGCCGATCAGCACCTCGACTCCCTCGGCGGGGCGCAGGTGTCGATGCGACTGCAGCGGACGTTCCTGGAGCGCGCCGGGCACACCGTGACGGTCGTCGCGCCCCGTATGCACGCACGGCGTGACGACGCTGCACCGTCGGACGGGAACGTCGACCTCCCGTCGCTGCCGATCACCCTCGACCGGGAGTACGCGATGACCTGGCCGGGGCGGGCGACCGACCGGGTCCTCGACCGGGCGATGGCACACCGTCCGCCCGTCGATCTCGTCCACGTGCAGGCCGACTTCTGGGGCGCCTTCATCGGCCACCGCTTCGCCGCCCGGCACGGGATCCCGGTCGTGCACACGATGCACAACCGCGTCGATGTCGGGCTCACCGCGGTCACCCCGCTGCACCGGCCCGTGCTCGCCGTGCTCAACCTGTGGCGCCGCGCCGCCCTCCGCGGCATCGGTGTGCCGGTCGGTGGCAGCGACGGGTGGTCGTACCTCCGAGGTCTCGCGGCGGGCGCCGCCGCCGTCACGGCCCCGTCCGGGCACTTCGCGCGACGCCTGGAGCAGAACGGCGTGGCGCGGACGGTCGATGTCGTGTGGAACGGCATCGACGACGACGTCCGTGCGCAGACCCTCGCAGCGGCACCCGCGGAACGGACGCCGGGGCGCCCGCGCTTCGTCTGGCTCGGGCGGATGAGTCCGGAGAAGCGCCTGCTCCCGTTCCTCCAGGCCTGGGTCGACGCGGGCATCGACGCCGAGCTCGAGGTGATCGGCGGCGGCGGACAGCGCGCCGCGGCCGAACGCATCGTCGCGGGGCGTGCGGACGTGCGGTTCGCCGGCCGGCTCTCGTATGCGCAGACGCTGGAGCGGATCGCCGCCGCCGATGCGCTCGTGCAGACGTCCATCGGGTTCGAGACCCAGGGCATGACGCCGTTCGAGGCGGCGACCCTCGGCACGCCCTCCGTCGTGTGCGACCCCGACATCGCCGCGGAACTCCAGGGCGGGCTCTGGGCGGTGCCGACGACGGACCCGGCCGCCCGCGGGCGAACCGTCGAGGCGCAACGGATCGAGGCCCTCTCCGCGACGCTGCGGCAGGCGGCCGCGGACATCGCGGACGGGACCGCACCCCAGCCGGTGCCCGCCGTGGCGGACGCCTTCCGGCAGTCGTCGCGGACGGCCGCCATGATCGAGGTCTACGAGCGGGTGCTCCTGCGATCCTGAGCGGTCAGAGGAACCCGTAGAAGTTCGACGAGAGCCAGCTCAGCACCATCGTCAGCAGGCCGGCGCCGGAGATGCCGACGGCGATCCCGGCGAGCAGCCGCGGCCCCGGTCGGCGTGCCGCGATGAGGCCGAGCACGAGCGCCGCCCCGTAGCCGAGGAAGGTGAGGATGCCCGATGCCCCCTCGATCAGGCCGATCATGCTGTAGGTCCGGTCCGACATGTAGAGGTACCCGTCTGCGCTCAGTCGAGCCTTCTTCCAGGAGCCCCCATGCCCCGACTGCACTCCGTGGCCGCCGTCACGGCGGCGTGCGCGCTGAGCGCCGCCGCCCTGATCTCCGCCCCCGTC